>JAIYDD010000101.1 GCA_027487675.1 Acetobacteraceae bacterium
CGAGCAGTTGTTCGCGAAGCTCAAACACCTCATGCGCGCCGCCGAGCCAAGGACAGTCGAGACAACCTGGCGCAAGGTCGGCGCACTCCTCGACCTCGTCAGTCCAGCCGAATGCGCCACCTACCTCGCCAACTCAGGCTACGCTTCCATGTAAATACAGCATGCTCTAGTCGCCGCCATGCCGCGCCGCCCGGACGCGCCGGCCGAAGCCGCCGCGGTCGCCGGCTGAGCGGCACTCAGCCCGGCAGGCGCAGCACCGCCGCTTCCTCCACCGCCAGGCGCATGCCGGTGCCCGGCAGCGGCGCGGGGCCGGCCAGCTCGATCGCGATGTCCGCCCCGGCGCCCGGGGCGCGCAGCAGCACGCGGCGGCGGCCGCCTTCGAAGAAGACGGCGCGCACCACCGCATCGATCGGGCCCTGCGGGTCCGGGCGCAGCGCCTCCGGCCGACAGAAGCGGTCGCCGCCGAGATGGTTCAGCGTGCCGAGGAAGCCGCCGACGAAGCGGCTGGCGGGGCGGGCATAGACCTGTTCCGGCGTGCCCTCCTGCGCGACGCGGCCGGCCTCCATCACCACGATGCGGCTGCCCAGCGCCATCGCCTCGGCCTGGTCGTGGGTGACGAAGACGGCGGTGACCGACAGCTCGGCGAGCAGCGCGGCAAGCTCGGTGCGCAGCGCTTCCCGCAGCCGCGCATCCAGCGCGCCGAAGGGCTCGTCCAGCAGCAGCAGGCCGGGCGAGGGCGCGAGGGCGCGGGCCAGCGCAACCCGCTGCCGCTGCCCACCCGAGAGTTGGTCGATGCGGCGGGCACCGAGGCCTTCGAGCCGCGTCAGGCGCAGCATCTCGGCCACGCGGCGCTCGCGCTCCGCACGCGCCACGCCGCGCACCTCAAGCCCGTAGCCGATGTTGCCGGCCACGTCGCGGTTCGGGAACAGCGCATAGCCCTGGAAGACCATGCCAATGCCGCGGCGTTCGACCGGCAGCGCGGTGACGTCGCGGCCATCGAAGGTGACGCGGCCGCCACGGTCCGGCGCGGCGAGGCCGGCCAGCAGCCGCAGCGTCGTCGTCTTGCCGCAGCCGGAGGGGCCGAGCAGCGCCGTCACGGATCCCGGCGGAAAGTCGAGCGTGGTCGGGTGCAGCCCGACCGTGCCGTCGGGGAAGGTGCGCGCGCAGCCCAGCAGCGCGGCATGGATGCTCATCGCCAGGCGCTCCCCGCGCTTGCCCCCGCGCGCGTCATCGCGCGCTCATCCTCGCGCGCGTCACCGCGCGCTCATCCCCGCGCGCGTCACCGCGCGCTCATCCCCGCGCGCGTCACCGCGCGCTCATCCCCGCGCGCGTCACCGCGCGCTCATCCTCGCGCGCGTCACCGCGCGCTCATCCTCGCGCGCGTCACCGCGCGCTCATCCCCGCGCGCGTCACCGCGCGACCCTATCCGCCACCGCCTGCAGCGCCACCATCGGCGGCACCAGCAGCACCAGGAACAGCAGCGTGAAGGCCGAGCCGATCTCGAGCCGCATCGAGGCATAGGAATCGGCCAGCCCCACCGGCAGCGTCATGGTGAAGGGCGTCGACAGCAGCAGCGTCGTGTTGAACTCGCCCAGGCTGAGCGCCAGCACCATCAGGCTGCCCGCCAGGATCCCCCGCCGCGCATTCGGTAGCACGATGCCCAGGAAGCGCTGGCGGAAGCTGGCGCCGCAGGCGCGCGCGGCTTCCTCCAGCGTCACCAGATCCGCCCCCTTCATCGCCGCCAGCGTCGCGCGCAGCATGAAGGGCAGGGTGAACAGCACATGCCCGACCAGCACGAAGGACCAATGCGTGCGGAAGCCTCCCACCGGCCCCCAGAGCAGGATCAGCCCGAGCGCGGTGGCCAGCCCCGGCACGGCCAGCGGCAGCGTCAGCACTTCCTCCGCCAGGCGCGGCCAGCGGCCTTCCGCCCGCGCCAGCGCATAGGCCGCCGGCACGCCGAGCAGCAGCGTGCAGGCAAGGCAACAGGCCGCGATCCAGACCGAGAGCCCGATCGTGTGGGCATAGAGATCCCACACCCGCCACAGCCAGCGCGTGGTCAGCCCGCCGGAGACGCCGAGGAACCAGTTCGCCGTCACCCCCGCCAGTGCCGAGAGCAGCACCGGCACGATGAGGAAGGCGGCGACCAGCGTCGTGATCCCGGCCGAGAGCAGCCGCATCACGCCTGCGCCGCCACGCTGCCGCCGCCGAACATCCGCGCCAGCGCCAGCGCTGCCCAGGTGACGAGGCCGAGCAGCACGGACAGCGCCGCGGCCACCGAGAAATTCGTGGCCACCGTGAACTCCGTGTAGATCACCATCGGCAGCACGCGGATGTCGGCGGCCAGCGTGAAGGCGGTGCCGAGCGCACCCATGCAGGTGGCGAAGACGATGGCGCCGGAGGCCACCAGCGCCGGCGCCAGCCCCGGCAGGATCACGTCCCGCGCCACGCGCCACGGCCCGGCGCCCAGCGTCCGCGCCGCTTCCTCCAGCGCCGGATCCAGGCCCTCGGCGGCCGCCATCACGGTCGCGATGCAGCGCGGCAGCGAGAAGTAGAGATAGCCGAGGCAGAGCCCCGCCAGCGAATAGGCGAAGACCACGCGCTCGCCGACCAGCGCTTCGGTCAGGCCGCCGATCACCCCCTGCCGGCCGGCGAGCAGGATGACCATGAAGCCCACCACCACGCCCGGGAAGGCGAGCGGCAGCGTCAGCAGCGCCACCAGCACGCGCCGCCCCGGGAAGCGCCGCCGCGCCAGGAAGCTGCCCACCACCGCCGCCAGCGCGACCGACACGAAGGCGACGCCGGCCGAGAGCAGCACCGTGTCGCGCAGCGCGGCCAGGTAGCGCGGCTCGGTCAGCGCCGCGACATAGCCCGCCGCGCCCTGGCCTTCCCAGCCGGCCGCCACCAGCCGCCCGAGCGGCAGCAGAAAGAAGGCCAGCAGCAGCGCCAGCGCCGGCGCCAGCAGGGCCAGCCGCAGCGTCAGGCGCCGACCTCGTTGCGATAGCGCGTCACGAAGGCCTCCTGCGCCGCGACCATGGCGGGGATGTCGATGGCGCGCGCGCGGGCATAGTCGGATGCGGGCAGGAAGCGCGCGGCGGTCTCGGCCGGCATGGCGGCCGGGCGCACCGGGCGGAGGAAGGCGTTGGCCCAGATGCGCTGGCCTTCGTCGGACAGGGTCCAGTCCAGCACGCGCCGCCCGTTCTCGGGGTGCGGGCCGTTGGCGACCAGCCCCATGATGTAGGGGAAGGAGACGGTGCCCTCGGCCGGCAGCACGAAGCGGCAATCGGCGCCGTCGGTGAACTGCGCGCGCATCGCGTTGAAGTCGTAGTCGAACAGGATCGGGATCTCGCCCGAGACCACGCGCGCATAGGCGGTCTGCAGCGGCACCACCGCGCCATTGGCGCGCAGCGCGCGGAAATACTCGACGGCCGGAGTGAAGTCGGCGTAGCTGCCGCCGAGGGCGAGGTTCACCGCGACCATGCCCACCTGGCCCACCGCGGCCGAGGTCGGGTTCAGGTAGCCCGCCATGCCGCGATATTCCGGGCGCAGCAAGTCGCGCCAGCCGGTCGGCACCGGCCGCCCGCGCAGCGCCGCGCGGTTCACGAACAGGCCGAGCGTGCCGGAATGGATGGTGAACCAATGGCCGTCCGGGTCGCGCAGCTCGGCCGGCACCTGCTCGATCAGCGCGGGGCGATAGGGGGTGAAGACGCCCTCGGCGCGGGCGCGCGGGCCGAAATTGCCGCCCATATAGGCGACATCGGCGACCGGGCGCGCGCGCTCCGCGATCAGCGCGGCCAGCGCCTGGCCGGAATTCTTGTTGTCATGCGGCATCTGGATGCCCAGCCGCTCGCGGATGGCGCGCAGCGCGCCGGCCCAGTCGGCCCATTCGGGCGGGCAGTTGTAGCAGACGGCCCGGTTCGACTGCGCGTGCAGCTCGTTCCAATGCGCCGCGGCGAAGGCGGCGGCGGTGGCCCCGAAAAGGTGGCGGCGGCGCATGTCCCGGAACCCTCGCTGCTGCGTCGCCGCGCTTCTGGCCGCGCCGCGTTGCAGCTGCGCGGCGTCCCGATGACAGAGCGATGAAGACCGCCGCGCCCTACAGGTCGAAGGTGCCGCTCGCGTCCATGAAGTCGTGCGTGTGTACCACGATGTCCTCCGCCGTCGCGCGCACCAGCGCATAGGCAGGCGGCTCGTGGCTGCCCGGCACCGCCGGCAGCTCGGCGAAGTCCAGCGCCACCTGGTGCGACGTGCCGCGCAGCGACGATGTCGGAATTCCACGCCAGGACCCCGACAGCGGCCGGTGCAGGTGGCCATGGAACAGGTGGCGGATGCGCGCGCGGTGCGGCGCCAGCACCTCCCACAGCGCCTCGGCGTCCAGCAGCGGGATCTGGTCCATTCCGGCGATGCCGACGCGGTAGGGCGGGTGGTGCAGGAACAGCAGCACGGGCCCCTGATCCTCCGCCAGCCGCGCGGCCAGCCAGTCGAGCCGGTCCTTGCAGAGCCTGCCGGCATGGGTGCCCGGCGCCTTGGTGTCCAGCATCAGGCAGCGCCCGGCCGGCGTGTCGACCGCCTGCTGCACGAAGCCGCGCGCATCGACCGGCGCATTGGGAAAGGCCGCGCGGAAGACGTCGCGCTCGTCATGGTTGCCGAGCAGCAGATGCGCCGGGCAGGGCATGCCGGCAAGGATGGCGCGCAGCCGCGCATAGGCCTCCGGCTCCGCATTGTGCGTCAGGTCGCCGGTCACCACGGCGAAGGAAGCCGGCGCGGCACCCTGCGGGCCATGGCGGCGCGCGATGTCGGCCACCGCCAGCGCGAGGCGCGCGCCGGGATCGAGCCCGTAAAGAGGCTCCGCACCCTCCGGCGTCAGATGCGGGTCGGTCAGGTGCAGGAAGGCGAAGGGCGCGGACATCGGGGCCTCCGGTTTGGGCAAGGATCGGCGCCGGCACCGCGTGCACGCGGGCCGAAACGCGGTCAAGCCAGGGCTGCGCGGGGCGGGCTGCCGCCGGTTGCCAGTTCGGACGCGGTGCCGCTCCCGAGGCTGCCCTTATGGCAAACTTCCTTGCGGCAAACGCCGACCTTGCGGGCGGCCAGCGGCAAGGCCGTAATGAAGCCTTCGCTGCCGCGTCATCGCCCTGTCCCGGGCGCGCGTCAGCCTGCCGCCACACGCCGCGTCGGAGACCGACATGCCGGACCGCCCGCTCGACCCGCTGCCAAAGGTCTGGGACCCGCAGGACCGGATCGGCGACATGCTGAAGGGCAAGCGCGGCCTGGTCGTGGGCATCGCGAACGAGCAATCCATCGCCTATGGCTGCGCGGTGAAGCTGCGGGCCTTCGGCGCAGAGCTCGCCGTCACCTGGCTGAACGAGAAGGCGGAGCGCCATGTCCGCCCGATCGCCGAGCGGCTTCAGGCCGGCATCGCCATGCCGCTCGACGTCGAGGTGCCGGGCGAGCTGGAAGCCGCCTTCGCGTGCATCGCGGCGGATTGGGGGCGGCTGGATTTCGTGATCCACTCCATCGCCTTCGCCCCGCGGGACGACCTGCATGGCCGCGTGGTGGACTGCTCCGCCGAGGGCTTCGCGCAGGCCATGCGCGTCTCCTGCTGGTCCTTCCTGCGCATGGCGAAGCTGGCGGAGCCGCTGATGACGGAAGGCGGCGTGCTGGTGACGATGAGCTACTACGGCGCCGACAAGGTGGTGGGCAACTACAACATCATGGGCCCGGTGAAGGCGGCGCTGGAGGCTTCTGTCCGCTACGCCGCGGCCGAGCTCGGGCCGCGCGGCATCCGCGTCTTCGCGGTCTCGCCCGGGCCGCTGAAGACGCGCGCTGCCAGCGGCATCGCGCATTTCGACGAGCTGGTGCAGATGGCGCAGGACCGCGCGCCGGCGCATCGGCTGGTGGACATCGCCGAGGTCGGGCGCGTCGTCGCCTTCCTGGTCGGCGGCGCCTCCTCGGGCATGACCGGCGACACGATCTATGTCGACGGCGGCCTGCACAACATGGCCTGAGGCGCGCCGCCATGCATCGTAGGGCGATCACCGCGGCGCGCGCCGCGGAGCTCATCCCGGACGGCGCAAGCGTGCTGTTCGGCGGCTTCATGGGCGTCGGCACGCCGATGCGAATCGTCGATGCGCTGGTGGCGCGCGGCGCGCGCGGCCTGACCATCATCGGCAACGACACCGCGCGGCCCGGGATCGGCGTCGGGCGGCTGATCGAGGCGGGCTGCGTCGCCAAGGCCATCGTCAGCCACATCGGCACGAACCCGGTGACCCAGCAGAAGATGATGGCGGGCCAGCTTGCGGTGGAGCTGGTGCCGCAGGGCACGCTGGCCGAGCGCATCCGCGCCGGCGGCGCCGGCCTCGGCGGGGTGCTGACCCCGACCGGCCTCGGCACGGTGGTCGCTGAGGGCAAGCGCGTGATCGAGGTGCAGGGCCGCGACTTCGTGCTGGAAGAGCCCATCACCGCCGATGTCGCGATCCTGCATGCGCATGAGGCGGACTACAACGGCAACCTGACCTACCGGCTGACCGCGACGAACTTCAATCCCGTCATCGCGCTCGCCGCGCGCTCCGTGATCGCGGAGCCCGAGGAGATCGTGCCGGTCGGCGTCATCCCGCCCGACCATGTGCGCACGCCCGGCATCCTGGTGGACCACCTGGTCGAGAGGCCGCGCTGATGGACGCAAAGGAGATCATCGCCCGCCGCGTCGCGCTGGAACTGCGCGACCGCAGCCTGGTCAATCTCGGCATCGGACTGCCCACGCTCGTCGCGCGCCATGTGCCGCCTGAGATTAACGTCGCCTTCCAGAGCGAGAACGGCATCATCGGCTTCGGCGCGCCGCCGCCCGAGGGGATGGAAGATCCGAACCTGACGGACGCCGGCGGCGGCTACATCAGCGCGCTGCCCGGCGCCGTCTCCTTCGACAGCGCTTTCTCCTTCGCGCTGATCCGCGGCGGGCACCTGGACATGACGGTGCTCGGCGGGCTGCAGGTGGATGCGCGCGGGCGGCTCGCCAACTGGATGGTGCCGGGCAAGCTGGTCCCCGGCATGGGCGGGGCGATGGACCTCGTCGCCGGCGCGCGGCGCGTGGTGGTGGCCATGCAGCACGCCGCGCGCGGCGAGAGCAAGATCGTGCCGGAACTGACCCTGCCGCCCACCTCCGCGCGGCCGGTCACGCTGGTGGTCACCGATCTCGCCGTGCTGGCGCCGACGGCGGACGGGCTCGTGCTGCGCGAACGCGCGCCCGGCATCAGCGTCGCACAAGTGCTGGCCGCCACCGCCGCGCCGCTGATCGTCGAGGGCGAAGTGCCCGAGATGCAGCTCGCCGCCTGACGCCCAGGGGAGCCAGATGACCATCGCCAGGGGCCTTGTGGGCCATGCCTTCGAGGATCTCGAGATCGGCCAGAGCGCGAGCCTGGAGCGCGTCTGCACCGACAACGACCTCGTCATCTTCGCGCATGCCTCGGGCAATCTGAACCCGCGCCACCTGCCGGGGCTCGCCGAGAAGGTCACGGGCCAGAAGCCGGTGGCGCCGGCGATGTGGGGCGGCTCGCTGTTCTCCGCGCTGCTCGGCAATGTGCTGCCCGGCCCGGGCACCGCCTACCTCCACCAGACGCTGGGCTTCCACGAACGCGGGCATCCGGGCGACCGGCTGACGGTGACCGTGACGGTGCGCGAAAAGCTGACGGACCGCCGTGTCCATCTCGCCTGCCGCTTGGTGCGGGATGACGGCACGCTCATCGCCGATGGCGTGGCGGAGGTGCAGGCGCCGGCGACGCGGCTCGCGGCCGGCGATGTCAGCCTGCCGGAGCTCGCGCTGCGCAAGGGCGGCAAGTTCGGCCGGCTGCTGGTCGCCTGCGACGGCGTGCCCGCCATGCCGACCGCGGTGGTCGCGCCGACCGACGCGAATTCCCTCGGCGGCGCCTGGGAAGCCGCCAAGGCGGCGCTGATCGAGCCGATCCTGATCGGGCCAGCGGCCCGCATTCGCGCCGAAGCGGCGGAGGTGGGCTGGGACCTGGCCGGCATTCGCCCGATCGACACGCCGGACGAGCACGCCGCCCCCGCCCGCGCCGTCGCACTGGTGCATGAAGGCGAGGCGGCGGCGGTGATGAAGGGCAACATCCATTCGGACGAGGTGCTGAAGCACGTCACCAAGGCCGATGGCGGGCTGCGCGCCGGCCGGCGCATCAGCCATGCCTTCGTGCTGGACGTGCCCGGCCGCGAGGGGCTGCTGCTGATCAGCGATGCGGCGATCAACATCGCCCCGGACCTAACCACGAAGGCCGACATCGTGCAGAACGCGATCGACCTGGCGCGCGCCATCGGGCTGGAGGTGCCGCGCGTCGGCATCCTGTCCGCCGTGGAGACGGTGAACCCCGCCATCCCCTCCACGCTCGACGCCGCGGCGCTGTCCAAGATGGCGGATCGCGGCCAGATCAAGGGCGGCATCGTGGACGGGCCGCTGGCGATGGACAACGCCGTGGACGTCGAGGCCGCGAAGACCAAGGGCATCGCCGGGTTGGTCGCAGGCCATGCCGATGTGCTGATCGCGCCGAACCTCGAAGCGGGGACCATGATGGCTAAGCAGCTGGTGTTCCTGTCGGATGCCGACACCGGCGGGCTGGTGGTCGGCGCCCGCGCACCGGTGATGCTGACCAGCCGCGCGGATGACGAGCAGGCCCGGCTGGTGTCGGCGGCGCTCGCCGTGCTGTACAGCCATTGGCGCAAGACCGGCGAATGCCTGGTGCGCGCAGAGGTGGCGTGATGCAGGGCATCCTCCTCGTCCTCAACGCCGGCTCCTCCTCGCTGAAGTTCGCCGCCTACGACACGACGGAGACGGGGATCGAGGCGCGCTGTTCCGGCCAGGTGGAGGGCATCGGCGCCGCGCCGCGCTTCACCGCGGAGGATGCCGCCGGCACGCACATCGCGTCGCAGGACTGGGCGGGCGGCGGCGCGCCCGCCAGCCACGCCGCGGCGCTGGATGGCATCATCGCCTGGCTCGATGGCGTGCTGGAAGGCCGCAAGGTCGTCGCCATCGGCCATCGCGTCGTGCATGGCGGGCCCGGTTTCGCCGCGCCCATGCTGATCGATCTCGGCGTGATGGCGGAGCTGCAGGAGCTCGTTCCGCTCGCCCCGCTGCACCAGCCGCACAACCTGTCCGGCATCGCCGCCGCGGCGAAGCGGTTCAAGGGCGTGCCGCAGGTCGCGTGCTTCGACACCGCCTTCCACCGCACCCAGCCCTTCCACGCCGACACCTTCGGCCTGCCCGTCGAGTTCCACGCGCGCGGCATCCGCCGCTACGGCTTCCACGGCCTGTCCTACGAATACATCGCGCGCCGCATCGCGCGGGAGGACCCGGCGCTGGGCGCGGGGCGCCTCGTCGTCGCGCATCTCGGCAATGGCGCCTCGCTCTGCGCCATCGCGGGCGGGCGCGCGCAGGCCAGCACCATGGGCTTCACCGCGCTGGACGGCGTGCCGATGGGCACGCGCTGCGGCCAGCTCGATCCCGGCGTCGTGCTGCACATGATCGACACGCTCGGCATGACCACCGCGGAGGTCGCGAAGCTGCTCTACGGAAACAGCGGCCTGAAGGGCCTCTCCGGCATCTCGCAGGACGTGCGGCAGATCGAGGCCGCGGGCGGCGAGGCGGCGGAACGCGCTCTCGGCTACTTTGCCTATCGCGTGCGGCGCGAGGTCGCAGCGCTGGCGGCTTCCATCGGCGGGATCGATGCGCTGGTCTTCACCGCCGGCATCGGCGAAAACGCCCGCGCGCTGCGCGCCCGCATCTGCGAGGGGCTGGGCTTCCTCGGCATCGCGCTCGACCCCGACCGCAACGCGGCCAACGCGCCCGAGGTCTCGGCGGCCGGCGCGGCGGTCCGCGTGCTGGTCCGCCGCACCGACGAGGAACGCATGATCGCCGAGCACACGCTGCAGGTCGTGCGGAGCCACGCCGGCGGCTGAGCCGCATGACATCTCCACGAAGCCTTGCGCCGCCGGTGCCAGGATCGTTGCGCCCGGCTGTGGCCTGCCGTCCGATCCTGCCATGCGCGAACCGGGCGACGAGGCGGCGCTGCAGGAGTTGCCGGCGACGGACGCGCCGCCCCGGGCCCGGCACGGGCTGCCCGCCGGCGCTGCCGCGATGACCCGCGCCTTCCGCGTCAGCTTCACCGCGACCATCATGACCCTGTTTGCGGTGCTCTTCGTGCTTTCGGCCCGCGCCGTGGTGGTCGGCTATCCCGGCACCGGCTCGCGCGGCGCGGCAGACGGCGGAGCGGAGCCTCTCGCAGGCGGCGGAGACGGCGGCGGCCAGCACCCAGGCGCTGGTGCGGCCGGTGCTCGCGCTCTCCGCCGTGCTGCCGGAGTTAGCCTCGCTGGCCGAAGGCGCCGCGCCCGCGGCGCGCGACACCGCGGCGCCGGTCGCGCTGCTGGTGGCGGAGCCGGCGGTGCACCTCGTCTCGATCGGGCTCGCCGACGGCACGCTGCGCCAAGTGGCGCGCGCCGACGCGCTGTCGCCAGGCATGGCGCCGTCCGTGCCGCCCGGATGGGCCTTCGCCCTGCGCGAGGTGCTGCCGGGCGCGACCCATGATGCCTGGACCTTCATCGACGCCGCGCAGCGCGCCCGAGGCACGGCGGAGCGAGTGGCACGCTCCGGCGATCTGCGACAGTCGCAATGGTACCTGCTCGCCCAAGGCGCGGAGGTGCATGTCTCCACCCTCTACGACCTGCCGCTGCTCGGCCGGACGGGGCTGTCGGTCAGCCGCCGCAATCCTGGCGGCGAAGCCGTCTTCGCGCTCGACATCACCCTGGACAGGCTCGCCGGGTTCCTCGGCCGGCTGCACGCCAGCCCGGGCAGCACGCTGTTCCTGTTTACCGAGGACGGCATCCTGCTGGCGCACCAGCAGGCCGAGCTCGCGACCGTGAAGCTGCCAGGCGGCGGCAGCAGCTGGACCACGCTGGCGGCCAGCGGCGATCCGCTGCTGACGCCGATCGGGGACGAGCATGCCATGGGCCGGCTGCGTCCCGGTCGCGTCGCGGAACTGTCGGGCGCGCAGGGCACGCTGCTGGTCCGCCTGGCCGAGGTGGCGGGCATGATGGCGCCGGCGTAATGGTCGCCATGGCGGCGCCGCGCGCCGACTTCACCGCCCCGGTGGTTGCCGCGTTGCGCGACGGCACCCTGGTCGCGGCGCTGGCGCTGCTTGCCGGGCTTGGCGCAATCGGCACGCTGGCCTGGCGCATCGCCCGCCCGCTCGCCGCCCTGGCGGACGAGGCAAAGGCGATCCGCCGCCTCGACCTCGCCGGCGCGGTCCCCGTCCGCAGCCGCATCGCGGAGATCGCGCAGTTGGCCGGCGCGATGGACGGCATGAAGTGCGGCCTGCGCCTGTTCGGCGCCTACATTCCCCGCAGCCTGATTACGCGACTGATTCAGGAAGGCGACGCGGCGAAGCTTGGCGGCACCAGGGGGCGCGTCACCGTCATGTTCAGCGACGTGCAGGATTTCACCACGCTCGCCGAGGACATCGCGCCGGAGCAGCTGATGCGCATCGCTTCCGACTACTTCGAAGATCTGACCGCGGAGCTGCTGCGCTGCCACGCCACCATCGACAAGTATATCGGCGATGCCGTCATGGCGCTTTGGAACGCGCTTCAGGACGATCCCTCGCACGCCCGCAACGCCTGCGAGGCGGCGCTGCGGGCGCGGCTGCTGACGGACCGGCTTTGCGACCGCTTTGCCGCGCGGCTGGCCGCGCTTCTTCACCCGCTTCGGCATGCACACGGGGGGCGCGGTGGTTGGGAATGTGGGTTCCTCGGACCGAATGGCCTATACAGCGATCGGCAGCATGGTGAACCTGGCCTCGCGGCTCGAGGGAATGAACAAGCTCTACGGCACCCGCATCCTGATATCGGAGGAAACCCGCGCGGCGGCGGGGGCGGCCTTCGTGACCTGGCCAGTCGACCTCGTGCTGGCCAAGCATTCCGCGCATCCGCTGGAACTGCATGAGCTGCTGGGCTTCGCGGTGGTAGGCCTGCTGGCCGATGCGCCGCTGCGGGCCGATCCGCGGATCGTGGCCGGGCTGCCGGCCTGGCGGCGGATGATCGGCGCCTGGCGAGCCGCCCGATCCGCCGAGGCCGACGCCGCGCTATCCGAGGCCGGCGACCCCGCACCGGATCCGCCGCTGCGCGTCTATGCCGCACGGCTGGCCGCGATGCGCGACGGCGCGCCGCCGGACTGGTCGCCGGTGCCGCGCGCGACGACGAAATAGCGCGATGGAACCGGCAGCCGCGCCGCCGCGGCGGCGAATCAAGCTCGCGCTCCAGGGCGGCGGCTCGCACGGCGCCTTCACCTGGGGCGCGCTGGACCGGCTGCTGCAGGACGACAGGCTGGAAATCGAGGGCATCGTCGGCACCAGCGCCGGCGCGATGAACACCGCCCTGCTGGCCGACGGGTTGGCCGCCGGCGGCCCGGAATTGGCGCGCCGGATGCTGGCCGAGTTCTGGGAGGGCGTCGGGCGGATCGCGTCGACGGGGCCCGTACGCCCTTCCCCGCTCGATAGCCTGGCAAGCCCCGGCACGATGCGCTTCTCGCCGAGCTGGGCAGTGGCCGACCTGATGATGAAGGTCTTCTCGCCGTACCAGCTCAACCCGGGGAACTGGAATCCGCTGCGCAGACTGCTGGAACAGGTGGTCGACTTCGCCCGGCTGCGCGCCGCGCCCGGCCCGGCGGCCTTCGTTTGTGCCACCAACGTACTGACCGGCCGCCTGCGCATCTTCGACCGCGCGGAGATGAGCGCCGCGGCGGTGATGGCCTCGGCCTGCTTGCCGCAGATCTTCCAGGCGGTCGAGGTGGAGGGCCAGCACTACTGGGATGGCGGCTATTCCGGCAACCCGCCGATCTTCCCGCTGATCTACATGGGCGGCTGCCCCGACATCCTGATCGTGCAGCTGAATCCGATCAACATCCCCGAGGTACCGCGCGACATGCGCGCGATCCTGGACCGCATCAACACGCTGGCATTCAACTCCTCCCTGCTGCGGGAGATGCGGATGATCCGCTTCGTGACGGAGCTGATCGACCGCGGCGACCTGGACGGGGCGCGCTACCTGCGGCTGTTCGTCCATGCGATCGAGGCGGAGGCGGAGCTGGCCGCGCTCGACCCCTCCTCCAAGCTGAACGCCGATCCGGGCTTCCTGCGCCATCTCGCCGCGCTCGGCGCGGCACGCGCCGAGGCGTTCCTGGCCACGCATTTCGAGGCGATCGGCCAGCGGTCCTCGGTCGATCTCGATACCAGCTTCTGCTGACCACGCGGCGACCGGCCGTCATCGATCCGTCATCGTGCCGTCGCGGATCGCCTCTAGGTTGGGCGCGCATCCTGGAAGGGGGATCGTGCATGTCGCAGCAGGCTGCCGGTGAGGCGGACCGGTCCTGGCTCGAGACCGAGCTGGAGGATGATTTCGACGAGGAGCTGGAACAGGAGGTCGACGACGCCCGCATCCCGCCCGAGCTGCGCGCCCTGCTGGCGAACCGCAGGAAGAGCACGATCGACCGCAACCTCTACTTCACCGAGTTGCTGCGCCTTCAGGCCGAGCTGGTGAAGCTGCAGGACTGGGTGCAGCACCGGAAGCTCAAGGTCGTCGTGCTGTTCGAAGGCCGCGACAGCGCGGGCAAGGGCGGGGTCATCAAGCGCATCACCCAGCGCGTCAACCCGCGCAGCTGCCGCGTCGTCGCGCTGCCGGCGCCGTCGGACCGCGAGAAGACCCAGTGGTACTTCCAGCGCTACGTACCGCACCTGCCGGCCGGCGGCGAGATCGTGCTGTTCGACCGCAGCTGGTACAACCGCGCCGGCGTGGAGCGCGTGATGGGTTTTGCCAGCGAGGCGCAGGTGGAGGATTTCTTCCGGGACGTCCCGGACTTCGAACGGATGCTGGTCCGCTCGGGCATCATCCTGGTGAAGTACTGGTTCTCGATCACCGACGAGGAGCAGCAGCTGCGCTTCCTGATGCGCATCCACGACCCGATCAAGCAGTGGAAGCTTTCGCCGATGGACCTGCAGTCGCGCGTGCGGTGGGAGCAGTACACCAAGGCGAAGGAGGACATGTTCGAGCGCACGAACATCGCCGAGGCGCCCTGGCACATCGTGGAAGGCAACGACAAGAAGCGGGCGCGGCTGAACTGCATCGCCCACCTGCTGTCGCGGATCCCCTATGAGGAGATTCCGCACGAGCCGGTGACGCTGCCCGAGCGCGTCTTCAACCCGAACTACGAACGCCGCACCCTGCCGGCCGAGCTCTACGTGCCGGAACGCTACTGAGCCGTCTGCGACGGCCCGGCGCCCACCCCTGCAAGCCGCGCCGTGCGGCCCGTTGGTCGGCGAGGCGGATCAGCCGCCGGACTCCGCGGCGATGCGGCGCCGGCCTGGCGGCTTGCCCGCCGGCGCGGCCTCGGGCGCCGGCTCGGCATCCGGCTCCGCCGCGACCGATACGGGCGCGGCCAGCGGGCCGCTCAGCACATCCTCGGTCTGCGGCGGCAGGCCCAGCACCTCGGCCATGCGGCGCAACGTCTCGAAGGTGTGCGGCGCCATCTCGTCGATGCGGCCCGGCACCTGGTGCACCACGCGCAGCGCCCGCAGCCGCTGCGCCCGGCTCGGCAGCAAGGATGGCAGAGTGCGCATCGCCTCCTTGCGCTCCATCCGGTCGCGCAGGTAGTCGGCCCAGAGCCCCATCGCCTTCGTCCCCGCGCCCTGGGCCGCCAGGATGCCGGCCTGGTCGGAAAGGACCTCGGCCCGGGCCGCCACCTCGCGCAGCGGCGCCGTGGCATCGACCGAGGGGCCGGCGGCGCCGCCGACGGCCTCGGGGGTGAAGGCTGTCTTCGCACGCATGGCCCGACTGGCCTCCGCTCTCTGGCGGCGCGGCGGTCGCGACGCTGTGGTGCACCCATCCGGCAGCCGCGCGCCTGGGCGCCGCGGCGTTCGCTGCACCGCTGCATTCGTGTGCCGGATCAGAGCGCCGTGGCGGTGGCGTGAAACATTGACGTCATCCTCCCGGCCTCCCGCCGGCGGCCGACCAGGCTTCGCAAGGCGGGTCGCGCCGGTGTAGGGCGGGCGCCGCCGCGCGGGGCGGCAGGGGGACGCAACATGCCGCCATCGACCGACGCCACGGATGAGGGCCTCGTTCTCGGCCAGGGCGCCCTCTGGCACGCCGGCGGCCGTCGCTTCGACGCCGCCGCGCATCGCTGGCTGCCCGCCGAGGCCCCGCCCGGCACCCCGGCCACCGCCGCCGAGGCCGCGCGCTGGCTGCTACGCGAAGGCGGCGGCCGCCGCCTGCCGGTCGCCATCATCGGCCCGCGCGAGGCTTCCCCTGGCGCGCTCGCCGCGGCCGAGGCGGTGGCGGCCGCGCTCGCCCGCCTCGGCCTGCCCCTGGTCTGCGGCGGCCGCGGCGGCGCGATGGAGGCGGCGTCCCGCGGCAGCGCGCGGGAGGGCGGGCTGATGATCGGCCTGCTGCCATCCGACGATTGGCGGGAGGCGAATGCGCATGTGTCCGTCCCCATCGCCACCGGCATCGGAGAGGCGCGCAACGCCTTGATCGCCACCGCCGCCATCGCCCTGGTCGCCGTCGGCGGGCGTGACGAGCCGGTGAGCTACGGCACGATCAGCGAGATGGCTTTCGGGCTGCGCCTCGGCCGCCTGGTGATCGGCATGCCGGAAGCGCCGGACCTGCCGGGGCTGCTGCGCTGCGCGACGGCGGAGGAAGCCGCCGAGCGCGTTGCCCGCCGCTACCTGGCGCTGGACTGACCGGACAGCACCACCTCCGTCCCCGCCGCCGCCAGGGCGGCGGCCAGCACCGCGGGCGGCGGCGCGTCGGTGACCAGCACGGACACCGCAGCCGCCGGGGCGATGCGCATCAGCGCGGGCCGCCCATGCTTCGCCGCATCCGCCAGCACCACCGCCCGCCGCGAAGCGGCCAGCATCGCCCGCTTCACCGCCACCTTTTCCGGGTCCCAGTCCATCGGCGCGCCATCCGCCGCGTCGAAGCCGGAACAGCCGAGCAGCGCGAGATCGACGCGCATCGGCTCGAGCCCCGCCACCGTCGCGCCGCCCGCCAGCGAGCCATCGGCGCCGCGCAGCACGCCGCCCGGGACCATGACCTCCACCCCGTCCACGCCCGCCAAAGCCAGCGCGCTGCGGAGCGACGCGGTGACCACGCGCAACCTGCCGCCGCGCCGCGCCAGCGCCGCCGCCGCCGCCTCCACCGTCGTGCCGACATCGAGGAAGACCGAGGCGCCATCCGGCACCAGCGCCGCCGCCGCCGCGCCGATCGCTGCCTTCGCCTCCGCCCCCAGCGCCCGCTTGTCGCCCCAGCCGAGCCGCACCGCATCGGCCTCCGGCACGCCGGCGCCGCCATGGAAGCGCTGCAGCAGGCGCAACTCCGTCAGCCGCGCCACGTCGCGCCGGATGGTCTGGGTGGAGACGCAGAGCGCCTCGGCCAGCACCTCCACCGGCGCGAAGCCGCGGGCGCGCACGAGGTGCAGCAGCTTTTCCTGGCGGGGCGTCGGAGCATCCATGCCGCGTGTTCTGCCGCATGCGGAGCGTTCGGCAACAGACCCTACCCAGGATGTCACGAAACGATCACCATCTGAGCGTTTGTCGCCACACGCTTGTTCGCTACTGCTCGCCCATCCGGAGCACCCGAGCTTGGCCGCCGCCATCACCGCCCTCTACCTGGCCTATCTCCTCGCCCCCATCCTGCTGCTGGCGGTGGGCTCGGTCGGCGCGGCCTGGAGCAACACGCTGTTGCCGACCGGCGGGCTGACGGATCGCTGGTACCTGCAGGTCTGGACCGACCGCTCCTTCGGCCTTGCCTTCTGGACGTCGCTGCAAGTGGCGGCGGCGACGGTGGTGCTCTGCGCGGTGCTCGGCGCGCCGCTGGCCTATGCGGTCGCCTCCGCCGCTTCGCGGGGCGTCAGGCTTGCGGCGCGCATCGTCTACCTGCTGCCGGTGGCGGCGCCGCCCATCGTGCTCGCCTTCGGGCTGATGCTGGTCTTCTCCTCCGACGCGCTGCCCTATCTCGGCGAGACCTGGGTGCTGGTCGGCGGGCATGTGGTGCTCTGCCTGCCCTACCTGCTGCAGGCGCTGGTCGCCGACATGCGGCACATGAACCTGCCGGCGCTGGAACAGGCCGCCGAATCGCTCGGCGGCGGCTTCCGGCGTCGCTTCACGGACATCGTGCTGCCGGCGCTGCGGCATTCGCTGCTGACGGGGAGCGTGATGGTGGCGGCCCTGTCGATCGGCGAGTTCCAGCTCTCCAACCTGGTCGCCGGCTTCCTCAACCGCACCTATCCGGTGGTGCTGCTGCAGGCCTTCTACGGCGCGACGGGCTTTGCCTGCGCGGCGACCGTGGTGCTGCTGGCACTCGCCCTGCTGGCCGCCGCGACGGGCGCCGTCGCAGCGCGCGGTGCGGCGGGCGCCAAGGCGATGGCAGGATGAGCATCGCGGTCGAGGCGCTGTCCTATGCCTGGCCCGGCAGTGCCGCCGGCGTGCGCGGCATCGATCTTTCCATTGCGCAGGGCGAGATGGTGGCAGTGATCGGCCCTTCCGGCTGCGGCAAGTCCACGCTGCTGAAGCTGATTGGCGGCTTCCTCGCGCCCGATGCCGGCCGCGTGAAGCTGGGGGGCCGCGATGCCACCGCCCTGCCGCCGCGCCGGCGCGACCTCGGCATCGTCTTCCAGGCCTATGCGCTGTTCCCGCACATGACGGCGCTGCAGAACGTCGCCTGGCCGCTTTCGCTGCGCGGCGTCGCGCGCGCCGAGCGAAGCCGCCGCGCCGCGGCGATGCTGGAGCGCGTGGGCCTGTCCGCCCATGCCGGCCACCGCCCGGCCGCGCTGTCCGGGGGGCAGCAGCAGCGCGTGGCGCTGGCCCGCGCCATGGTCTTCGGTCCGAAGGCGCTGCTGCTGGACGAGCCTCTCTCGGCGCTGGATGCCGCGCTGCGGGTGGCCATGCGCGACGAGATCCGCCGTCTGCAACAGGACAGCGGCATCGCGACGCTGCACATCACCCACGACCAGGAGGAGGCGCTGTCCATCGCCGACCGCGTCGCCGTGATGCGGGAGGGCCGCATCCTGCAATGCGCCGCGCCGCGCGATCTCTATGCGCGCCCCGCAACGCGGTCAGTCGCCGGCTTCGTGGGCCACGCCAACCTGTGGGACGCGACGGTGCTCGACGCCCGCACGCTGCGCACGCCGATCGGCCTGCTCGCCGCCGATGCGGCTGGCTTCGCACCGGGCAGCGCGGTCGCCGCGCTGGTGCGGCCGGAGCGCGTGCGCCCCGGCCCGGCGCCGGACGGCGTGAACCACTTCGCCGGCCGCGTCGCGCGCGACCGGTTCCTCGGCTCCTTCCGCCGCCTCGACCTCGCCGTGGCGGGCGGGACGGTGGTGCTGGAGACGGCCTCCGACACATCGCCGGAGGCCGTGCACATCCCCCAAGAGGCCGTGCAGGTCCTGCCGGCCGACTGACAAGGAGAGAACGCCGTGAGCCTCGACCGACGTTCCCTGCTGCTCGGCGCCGCCGCGCTGGCCGCGACCCCGGCATGGGCCCAGCAGGCCAGCCAGGCGGTGACCGACACGCCCGAGCTCTATCCCGGCGAGCGCGAGCTCTACGAGCGCGCCAGCCGCGACGGCATGGTGGTGTCAAACAACACCGGTCCCACCTGGGCGAACTGGAACGCGCTGTTCGGCGCCTTCGGCCGCCGCTATCCGAACGTGAACCTCGTCTACAACGACGTCGGCTCCGGCGTCGCGGTCAATGCGCTGGACCGCACGCGCAACCGGCCGCAGGTGGACACCATCTACTACTTCGGCGCGAACGGCGTGGACGCGCAGCGGCGCGGCCTGCTCGCGCCCTTCCGCCCGGTGAACTTCGACCGTCTGCCCGACCTCGCGAAGCACCCCGAGGGCGAGTGGTTCACCATCCACCAGCTCGAGATCGTCTTCATCGTCAACAAGAAGCTGGCGCGCAGCGTGCCGGCCAGCTGGGCCGACCTGCTGAAGCCCGATTTCCGCGGCAACATCGTCTACCTGGACCCGCGGACGGCGGGCGTCGGCCAGGTGCTGACCTGGGCGGCGAACTTCGCGCATGGCGGCAGCTACGAGAATCTTCAGCCCGGCCTCGACTACATCCAGCGCCTGCACCGCGCGGGCAACGTGCTACGCGTGGTGGGCACGACGCCCTATGCCCAGTTCGTGCGCGGCGAGATCCCGGTCTGGATCAACTTCGTCAATGACGGGCTGCGCGCGAAGTTCGTGGACGGCATGGGCGACGACGTCGAGGTGGTCTCGCCGACCGAGGGCACGGTCGCCGCGCCCTACACGATCAGCCTGGTGCGCAACGCCCCGCGCCCGGAGGCCGGGCGTCTCTGGCTGAACTTCATCATGAGCAACATGGGCCAGCAGCTCTTCGCCGAGGGCTTCGTCACGCCCGCCGTCCCCGGCGTGCCGGTGCCGGAGGCGGTGCAGGCGCGCCTGGTGCGCCATGCCAAGTCGGAACTGCTGGATCTCGGCCGTTCCGCCGCGCAGCTCCAGGCCTTGCAGCAGGGCTGGGCGCGCGCGGCGCTCGGCTCCTGACGCCGTGCGCCATGGCACGCCGCCCTCGCTGCTGGCCGCGCTTGCGGTGCCGGGGGCGGCGTGCTTGTCGCTATTCTTCCTGCTGCCGCTCGGCATCGTCGCGGCGGAATCGCTGGCGGGCGGCGGGGCGGGCTATGCGCGGCTGGCCGCCCGCGCCGAGTTCTGGACCGGCCTGCGCAACACGCTGGCGCTCGGCGTCACATCGGGCCTGGTTTCCGTCGCCGTGGGCTTTGCGGTGGCGCTGCACCTGTCGCGCATGACGGAGGCGCGCCGCACGGCCCTGCTGCTGCTGGTCTCGCTGCCGCTGACCTTCTCCGGCCTGATCGTCGCCTTCGGCTTCATCCTGGCCTGGGGGCGCGCCGGGTTCTTCACCCTATCGCTCCAGGCGCTGTTCGGCGTCGATCCCGCAAGCTTCGCGCGCTTCGTCTATTCGCCGCAGGGGCTCGCCTTCGTCTATGCCTACTTCCTGATCCCGCGCGTCGTCATGCTGCTGCTGCCGGTGCTGGTGAATTTCGACCGCGCGCAGCTGGCCGCGGCGGAATCGCTCGGCGCGACTCGGCTGCGGGCGCTGGCTGCCATCCTGCTGCCGCAGGTGGCGCCGAGCGCGCTGGTCGCCTTCTGCCTGGTGGTCGCCGTCGCCTTCGGTGCCTACGGCACCGCGCTGGCGCTGGTGGGATCGGGGCAGGCGAACATCCTGCCGTTGCAGCTCTTCACCATGGTCTCCGACGCCGGCGCGGACTGGCCGGAGACGGCGGCGCTCGCCCTGGTGCTCACCGCGCTCTGCTCCGTGGTGATGGCGGCCGGGGAGATCGCATCGACCCGGCGCGAGGCGGCGCACGCATCGGGCGCCTGAGGCCGTCGCGGCCGCGGATCACGCCAGGGCACGTCCATCCCAGAACGCGGCAAGCTCGGCGCGCAGCGCGGCGCGGCGCGCGGCATCGACGAAGCTCGCCTCCACCGCATTGGCGGCCAACTGACGGATCTCGGCGCCGCTCAGCGCCAGCGCCGCGCGCACGGCCAGGAAGTTCGCGGTCATGTAGCCGCCGAAATAGGGCGGATCGTCGGAATTGACGGTCACCTTCACCCCCGCCCGCAGGAGAAGCGCTAGCGGATGGTCCTCCATGCGGTCGTAGACGCGCAGCGCCACGTTGGACAACGGACAGACGGTCAGCGGCACGCCGCTCTCGGCCAGGCGGCGCACCAATGCCGGGTCCTCGATGCTGCGCACGCCGTGGTCCACGCGGTCCACCTTCAGCAGGTCCACCGCCTCCGCCACATAGGCGGGCGGTCCTTCCTCGCCGGCGTGGCACACGACACGGTGGCCTGCGGCGCGCGCGGCGGCAAAGACGCGCGTGAAGTTGGACGGCGGGTTGCCCAGCTCCGCCCCGCCCATGCCGAAGCCGAGGATGCGGTCGCCCACGCGTTCTGCGGCACGCAGGGTGGCGAAGGCATCCTCCTCCGGCAGGTGCCGCTGGAAGCCGAGGATCAGCCCGGCGGTCATGCCGAGCTCGCGCGCCCCCTCGTCCAACGCCGCGGCGATGCCCTCGAACATCGCCTCGAAGGGGATGCCGCGCCGGGTATGGGCCTGCGGCGAGACGAAGACCTCGGCATGGACGACGTTGTCCTGCCGCGCGCGACGCAGATAGGCGAGCGTCATCTCATGAAAGTCGCGCTCCGTCCGCAGCACGCGCAGGCCCGCATAGTAGAGGTCGAGGAAGGACTGCAGGTCGGTGAAGGCATAGGCGCCGCGCAGCTCCGCCTCGGTGGCGTAGCCGATGTCGACGCCGTTGCGCGCCGCCAGCGCGAAGAGCAGCTCGGGCTCCAGCGCGCCCTCCAGGTGCATGTGCAGCTCGACCTTGGGCATCGCCGCGATGGCGGCATCCAGGCGCGGCGTGTTCATCGGGCGGATCTCCTTCGCGATAAGGTCAGGGCGGCGGCGCGACGGTGCCGCGCTCCATCAGCCGCGGCGGCAGCAGCACGCGCGCCGGGATCGTCTCGCCCGCCAGCAGCGCCAGCGCCTGCTGCGCCGCGCGCGCGCCGATCTCGGCATAGGGGACGTGGATGCCGGTCAGGCCCGGGCCGGCATAGCGCGCGACGACGGAATCGTTGCAGCCGGTGACGGAGAGCTGCCGGGGTACCGCGATGCCGCGGCGCTGTGCCTCGGCAAGGACCGCCATCGCATGCATGTCGCCGGTGCAGACCACCGCGGTCGGGCGCGGTTCGTGATCCAGCAGCGTGGCCGCTGCCCCCCGCGCCGCTTCCGCCGCGTGGCTTGAGATCACCACCCATTCGGGCGGTGGCGGCAGCCCGTGCCAGGCCAGCCGCGCCAGCGATCCGGCGATGCGGTCGGCGATCACCGGCGTATCGGCGCCTTCGCCGCTCAGCACCGCAATGTGCCGATGGCCCTGCCGGACAACGAGGTCGACCGTCAGCTGCATCAGCGCCGCCGTCTCGTAGGTGACGGCGGGGCGATAGGACGCGGTGCTGGAACAGGCGGCACAAACATAGGGCACGCCGGCGCGCTCCAGCATCTCGAAGGTCGCGTCCAGGTGCTCGGGATTGCCGAGCACGACGGCATCCACGCCGCGCTCCAGAAGGGTCCGCACCTGGCGGTGCTCGCGCGTCGCGTCGCGCTGGCAGGCATTGATCAGCAGCCCGAAGCCAGCGGCCTCGACGCTGCGCTGCACGCCATCGACGAGGTCGGCGAAGATCGGCTGCGCCAGGTTCGGCACGATCAGCCCGATGGCCTGGCTGCGGTCCAGCGTCAGCGCGCGCGCCACATGGTTCGGGATGTAGCCCAGCCGCGCGCTGGCGGCCGCGATGGCCTCGCGCACCTGCTCGCTGACCAGTTTGGGCCGGCTGAGCGCGCGCGAGGCAGTGGCCAGCGAGACGCCGGCGGCCAGCGCGACATCGCGCAGCGTCGCCTTGGGGTGACGGATGCCAGGGAAGGTGTAGGCGCCCTGGAGAGCGCTCATCCCGGCGGCTCGCAGCGGAACGCAGCGGACCAGGCGCCTCGCCTGGATGCCTGCATGACGCGCAGTCCGCGCCCAGGGCATGCGCAGAGACGGTGGGCAGAGGCCGTCTGCGGGGCGCGGACCGGGGCGGCAAGGCGTGGCACGGCGCTTGCAGCCGCAAGGTCCACTGAGCAAGGATGAGACGGTTTCATATCTGTCACACTGCGTGAAACCGGTTTCATTGGAAAGATCTCTCCATGCCGGTCCCTTAGGGCCTGGCTGATCCAAGGGGCGGAACGCTGATGAGCCGAGCACCACGCAACATCGCCGCGCTCCACCCGCTCGGCCGGCGCGCCGCGCTCGCGCTGCCCGCGCTCGCGCTCACCGCCGGCATCGCCCGCGGCCAGTCCGCGCTGCGACGCGTGCGCATCGGCGTGCCGACGACCAACCTCAACCTCGCCTATCCCTGGCTGACCATCCCGATCGCGCTCGGCTGGTGGCGCGCCGAGGGGCTGGAGGTGGAGGCGCTGCCGGTCGGCGCCAGCCTGCAGGCGCTCCAGCAGCTGGCCGCGGGCAACGTGGAGTTCGCGCAGATGAACTCCTCCGTCCTCATTCAGGCCAATGTGGTGAACGACATCCCGGCACGCGTGCTGATGAACAATGGCGTCATCGACTGGTCCCTTTCGGTGCCGGAAGACAGCCCGGTCCGCAGCATCCAGGACCTCCGCGGCCGCACCATCGGCGTCTTCAGCCTCGCCACCGGTGGCATCGCCTTCCTGCGCGCTCACATGCGCGCCAATGGGATGAACCCGGAACGCGACGTGCAGTTCGTCGCCGTCGGCCTAGGCGCCCCGCCGGTCGAGGCGCTGCGGTCGGGCCGCGTGCAGGGCCTGCTCTACTGGTCCTCCGCCCAGGCCACCTTCGAGAATGCAGGGCTGCGCCTGCGCCACCTGCGCGGCGAGGACTGGTCCAGCTACCCCGACTTCACCTTCGCCACGCTGCAGCGCACCGTCGCCGCCGACCCGCAGCTGTGCGAGACCATCGCCCGCGGCTGCGCCCGCGCCTCGGAATTCGTCATGGCCAGCCCCGATTGCCAGCGGCGCATCCACTGGGCGCGCTGGCCGACCACCCGCCCGACCGGCGCCGACGAGCCTACGCTGATCCGCTGGGACCTGAACAACCTGGAAGCCCAGCTGAACTCGATGCGCTCGGCGCATGCGATGAATGGCGGGCGGCTTTGGGGCCGCGCCACGCCGGAAGCCTATGGCCGCATCCAGGCCTTCATGCACGAGGCTGGCCTGATCCCACGCACGCTGGACCCGGCCACCTTCATGGTCGGCATTCCCGACTTCTTCGAGCGCATCAACCGCTTCGACGCCGCCGCCGTGCGTGCCCAGGCCGCCGCCTGCCCGGCGGCCTGAACCGATGGGGACCGAGGCGCGCACCGTGCTGCCGGCCGAAGCGCCCGCCCTCAGTGGCCTGCCGGCGCTCATCACGGCGCGCGCGCTCAACAAGGTCTACCGCACCCAGACGGGCGAGGACGTCGTCGCACTGCGCGATGTCGGCTTCGAGATGCGCGCGGGCGAGTTCGTCACGGTCGTTGGGCCGAGCGGCTGCGGCAAGTCCACGCTGCTGAAGATCCTGGCCGGGATCCTCGCGCGCTCCTCCGGCAGCGTTACGCTGGCTGGACGTCCGATCGAGGGGCCTTCGCGCGATGTCGGCGTGGTGTTCCAGGCGCCCGTGCTGCTGCCCTGGCGGAACGTGCTGCAGAACGTGATGCTGCCGATCGACATCCAGAAGCGCCCGCGCGCGGAGGCCGAGGCGCGGGCGCGCGCGCTGCTCAGGCTCGTCGGCCTCTCTGGCTTCGAGACGAAGTATCCGGGCGAGCTCTCGGGCGGCATGCAGCAGCGCGTCGGCATCACCCGCGCGCTGGTGCACGATCCCGCGCTGCTGCTGATGGACGAGCCCTTCGGCGCGCTGGACGCCATGACCCGCGAGCAGATGAACCTCGAATTGCTGCGGATCTGGACCGAGAGCCGCAAGACGGTGATGCTGGTGACGCATTCCATCCCGGAAGCGATCTTCCTCGCCGACCGGGTCATCGTGATGTCGCCGCGCCCGGGCCGCATCACGGACATACTCGACGTGGACCTGCCGCGACCGCGCGACCTTGCGATGATCAACTCCGCCCGCTTCGGCGAGCACGTGGCGCGCATCCGCGCGCACTTCCAGTCCCTCGGGGCGCTCGACGCATGAGCCGGATGCGTGCCCTGCTCCGCCGACGGCCGGAGATCCTGCTGTCGCCGCTCGTCTTCGTGCTGTTCGTCGCCGGCTGGGAAGCGGCGGTGCGCGGCTTCGGCATCCCCGCTATCGTGATTCCCTCGCCCAGCGCCGTGCTGCGCGCGCTGGTCGGCGGCATCCTGAGCGGCGAGCTGGTGGAACATTTCTGGGTGACCTCCGCCGAGGTCATCCTGGGCTTCACCGCCGGCGCCTCCATCGGCTTCGTTCTCGGCGTGCTGGTCGGCCTGTTCCCGCTGCTGGAGCGCACGATCTATCCCTACATCGTCGCCTTCCAGACGCTGCCCAAGGTGGCGATCGCGCCCATCATCGTGATCTGGTTTGGCTACGGCATCGAATCCAAGATCGTCATCACTGCGACCATCGCCTTCTTCCCGGTGCTGGCGAACACCATCGTCGGCCTGCGCGCCGTGCCGCGCGACCAGGTGGAGCTGATGGTCGCCTTCACCGCGAGCCGCTGGCAGATCTTTCGCATGGCCCGCCTGCCGCAGGCGCTGCCCTATGTCTTCGTCGGCCTCGACGTCGCCATCGTGCTGGCGGTGATCGGCGCCATCGTCGGGGAATTCGTGGGATCCCAGGCCGGGCTGGGCTATCTGATCCTGCAGCGCAACTTCCACATGGATATGGCGGGCGTCTTCGCCATCCTCATCATTCTCTCGCTGATGGGGATCGGGCTGCACCTGCTTGTCAACGCCGTGCAGCGGCGCGTCGTGTTCTGGATCGGCAGCACCCATGACCGCGTCATGGGCGCCTGAAGGAAAGCCCGAGATGACCGACATTCCCCGCCCCGCCACCGCGGACGAGGTCCCAATCCTGGACCTGACGCCGTTGAACCAGGGCCAGGACCTGCACGAACTGGCCAGGGGCCTGCGCGGCGCCTGCGAAAGCATCGGCTTCTTCTACGTGAGGAACCACGGCGTCCCGCAGCAGGTGATCGACGATGTGTTTGACGCGACGCGGCGCTACCACGCGCTGCCGCTGGAGGAGCGGCTGACCCACAAGATCGATGACCGGTTCCGCCGCGGCTACATGCCGCAGGGGATCAACCAGCACCCGGGCTACGCGCCCGACATCAAGGAATCCTTCGAGTACGCTCTCGATCTGCCGCTCGAGGATCCGGACGTGCAGGCCGGCCTGCCCCTGCACGGCCCCAACCGCTGGCCGGAAGCGCATCCCTGGCTGCGCGCAGCCGCGGAAACCTACTTCAACGAGACGATGGCGCTGGGCAAGCGCATGCTGCGCGTCTTCGCCGTCAGCCTCGGCATGCCGGAGGAGTTCTTCCTGCAGTACACGACGAAGCCGATGGTGCAGACGCGGCTGTTCCATTACCCGCCCGCCCCGCCCGTGACCGACGCCAGGGCCTTCGGCGTCGCGCCGCACACCGACTACGGCATGATCACGCTGCTGACACAGGATCCGATCGGCGGGCTCGAACTGCGCAAGCGCGACGGCGAATGGGTCGGCGCGCCCTTCATCCCAGGCACCTTCGTCATCAACCTCGGCGACATGTTCAAGGTCTGGACGAACGACATCTACGTCTCGAACCTGCACCGCGTGGTCAACCGCACGGGCCGGGAGCGCTATTCCATCCCGACCTTCTTCAACCTGGACTACCACGCACCGGTGCGCTGCCTGCCGACCTGCCAGTCGGCGGACAACCCGCCGCGGTACCAGCCCATCAAGTCCGGCGACTACCTTGTGGGGCGCTTCCGCGACGTGCAGAAGCTGGGCCGCAAGGTGGCGGAGCTGGAGGCCGAGGCGGCGCGCTGACCTTCCACCCGGGCTGCCATTGCCGCGCCGCGCGCCGCCGGCGCGGCTCACCTGCCGGGCGACAGGGTCATCAGAACAGCAGGTCGTCCAGCGCCTCGGCAGCCGGCTCCGGCAGGTCGGCACGGGCGATCTCACGCTGGCCGGCCACGGTGATGGACAGGGCATTCAGCAGGACGAGCCGCTCGCGCCTCAGATCCGGCCGTGCTTGGCTGGTGGCCGGATCGCCCTCGTCCACCCTGGTCGCCGCTTCCCCCGGCAGACGATCGGCACGCCCTTGTAGGCTGGCAGCTTCCTGATCCCCCGCGTGAAGGTCATGCCATCCATCACCGGCATCCTGAGGTCCTTGACGACGATCTGCGCCGGCATCGCCTGCGCCGGGCGCAGCCAGGCCGCGCCATCCGCCGCCGCCGTCACTTGGTAGCCGGGGCCGGCCAGCATCAGCCGCACCATCTGGCGGATGCTGGCGGAATCATCGACCTTGAGGATCGTCTTCATCGGACGTCCCTGCGTGCGGCCTGGGCCAGGCGGCGAAGCCGCCCTGGTCGGGGATCGCGAGGAGGCGGTCGGGCACCGGCTCGGCCGGCTCGCCCCCCGCGCCCAGCCGCAGCGCGAAGCTTCGCGAGTCACCGAGAAGCTCCACGAAGGCGACATCGAACTCGGCCGCCCCGCCGAAAGCGACGGTGACCCGCCGCCCCGGCGCGAGTGTGACGAGCAGCTGAAGCAGCAGTTCCCGCAACACGCCCACCGTCACAGGGCCCCGCGGCGCGATGGTCATCCTGTGCGGACCAACGCGTCTGTCCGTCACCCTGCGTCGGCAGACCATGCCATCCGGGCAGGGGGCATGCGGGCAGGCGGGTGCAGGGGGATTAGCGCCGGTTGCGCGGATTGAAGCGGGCGCTGGTCGCTGCGAGGGTCGCGCGGGGCGCCGTCTCGGCCGGCCTTCCGCAGGTCGGGCCGACGCCGGGCGCGGACGGTGCCCTGGTCGCGCGACCGCGGCGCGCCATCCCGCCACGACCGCCGTCGCTGGACAGCGCCGCGCCTGCCTTCCTATCGTGACGGCGCTGCGTCGCGAGGGTTCAGGCTGCATGTCCAGATTGACGCATTCGCTGCTGCTGGATCGCGTCGGCAAGCGCTACGGGGATTTCGTGGCCGCGGCCGAGGTGACGCTCCAGGTGGGGCGGGGCGAATTCGTCACGCTGCTCGGCCCGTCGGGCTCGGGCAAGACGACGCTGCTGATGGCCATCGCGGGCTTCGTCGCGCCCGATTCCGGCCGCACCCTGCTGGACGGCCAGCCCATCGACCACCTGCCGCCTGAACGGCGGAACTTCGGCATGGTCTTCCAGGGCTATGCGCTGTTCCCGCACATGACCGTGGCAGAGAACGTCGCCTTCCCGCTGCGTGTCCGCCGCGCGCCATCGGCCGAGATCCGCGAGCGCGTGCGCCAGGCGCTGGACCTCGTGCAGCTGTCGCAGCTCGGCGAGAGGATGCCGCGCCAGCTCTCCGGCGGGCAGCAGCAGCGGGTGGCGCTGGCCCGTGCGCTGGTCTTCAGGCCGCACCTGCTGCTGCTCGACGAGCCACTCTCGGCGCTCGACAAGAAGCTGCGGGCGGAATTGCAGATCGAGCTGCGCGACCTGCATCGCCGCGTCGGCCTCACCTTCATCTACGTCACGCATGACCAGGAGGAAGCGCTGGCGCTGTCCGACCGCGTCGCCATCCTGCGCGCCGGGCGGCTGGTGCAGCAGGGCTCGCCGGCCGAGCTCTACGAGCGGCCGGCGACGCGCTTCGTGGCCGACTTCCTCGGCCGCAGCAATTTCGTGCACGCCGCAGTCACCGAACGCGGCGCGGGCAGCTTCGTCTGCGAGGCCGGCGGCCACCGCTTCGTCCAGGCGGGCCCCGCGCCCGCCGGCATCTCCGCGCTGCTGGCGCTGCGGCCCGAGAAGATCAGCGTGCTGCGCGACGGCCAGGCTGCCGCCAACACCATCGAGGGCCGGCTGGCGGCGTGGAGCTACCTCGGCGCGGCGTACCAGCTGGAGGTCGAGGCCGGGGCCTTGGGCAGGCTCGCCGTCTCCGTACCGGCCTGGCGGCATGGGCCGGCCCCGGAGGCCGGGGCGCGCGTGGCGCTCGGCTGGGATCCGGACGCGGCGGTGGTCGTGGCGGAGGACTGAGGCGGCGCGTCGCTTATCGCGCCAGCCGCTCGCGCCGGATCGGCATGGTCATGCAATGCGCCCCGCCGCCGCCGCGCGTGATCATGCGCAGGTCGGGGTCATAGACCCGTATGCCCTCCGCCTTCAGCAGCGCGTTCAGCCGCGCGCTGTGCCGCGCCGAGATCACCCGCGAATCCCCGAGCGCGAGCAGGTTGCAGGACAGGTCCATCGCCTCGCGATAGGTGGTGTCCAGGATGCGGATGCCGTGGCCGCGCAGCCAATCGACAAAACCTTCGTCGAGCACCTGAAGGCAGCCGACGGCGAGCCCCGCCTCCACCATGCAGAATACCACGTCGAGATGCAGGAAGTGCTCGTCGAGGGGGACCAGCCGCGTCTCCCACCCCGCCGCCTCGAACCAGCCGGCCATCTGCCGCGCGCCGTCCAGGTCGGTGCGCGTGCCGGTATAGCCGATGGCCAGCAGCCCGGGGCGGATGATGGCGATGTCGCCGCCCTCGATGAAGCCGTGGTTCGCGTAGCGCCAGATGCGGCAGCCGATCTCCTCGTAGAAGACAATGGCGGGCGCGTATTCGCCCTGGCGCATCGGCTTGAACATGTGGGTGACCATCGGCCCCCAGGGCGTCATCTGGCTGCTGTCGCGGGTATAGACCTGGTAGCCCAGATGCGGCTCGGTCCGCAGGTAGTGCCGGCGCACGCCGGCCTCCTCCAGCGCGTCCTCGAATTCGCGGTATTCGCGGCGGACCGCCTGGATGTCCGGCCGCGCGCCGCTGGCCAGCGCGGCGCGCGCCACCGCGTTGATCGGCCACCAGCCGTAATGCTCCGGCTGGCAGAGCAGCACGTCGGTCAGCCGGCCGTATTCGGAATCGAGACCCCAATCGGTCATGCAGCAAGCTCCGCTTCGCGCCGCGCCCGCACGCTCAGGCCGCGTCACGACCCAGCATGCGCGCCGCGACCAGGGCCTGGAAGTGGTGCACCGCGCCTTCCCAGAAGGGCGAGAAGCGGGCCCGGAAGCCCGCCGCCTCGCGCGCCGGCAGGCTCTGCTGGATCGCCTCATGCACCCAGGCGTCCTGGTCGGTCACCGTCTGCCAGCTGTCCCGCACGCGCCGGCGTGCCGCGGCGTGGCGGGCGGAGGACGCGGCCTCGCCCAGGAAGCGGAAGCGGCGCCGCACCAGCGTGCGCGCGGGGTCGAGCGGCGCGTAGAGCGAGACGGCGACATGGCCGATCTGCGCGGCGACCACCGGGCTCGGCAGCAGGGTCAGGATCAGGCTCGCCTCGAACTCGCCGCTGTCGGGCATGTGGGGGAAGACGGGCAGCGGCTCCGGCTCCGCGCCGTCCGGCCCCGGCGGCAGGCGGCGCTGCGCCGTCTGCATGTCCCGCCAGGAGGAGACGCCGACGAAGCGCTCGCCCAGCACCGCCTCGTAGCGCCCCTGCGGGCCGACCTGCCGGTGCACCCATGGGATGTGGTAGTCCTCCACCGCGCCTTCGATCACCTGCTTCCAGTTGGCGGGATAGACGTGGTCCACCGCCTCGCCTGGCGCTTCCACGGTGAGCGAGAGGTCGAAGGCCGCCAGCCGCGCCCGCATCGGCGCGAGCCAGTCCTCCAGCTTCCCGGACTGGCCGGAGATGTCCACGAAGACCACGCCGAGCCAAGTGCCGCAGCCGAGCGGGACCAGGCCGCCCGGCTGCGCATCCGGGTCCGCATGGCGGTTCACCCCGCCGATATTGGGCGTCGCCACCAGCGCGCCGTCGAGCCCAAAGGTCCAGGCATGCCAGGGGCAGGCGATGGTCCGGCACTCGCTGCGCGGCGCGTCCAGCAGCGGCATCTCGCGATGCGGGCAGAGGTTGTGGAAGGCGCGGATGGTGCCGTCCGCCTGGCGCGCCAGCAGCAGCCGGTGGCCGGCATAGTCCACCGGCGCGCAATCGCCCGGCCGTGGCAGGTCGCTTTCGAAGGCGACGCCGAGCCAGCCCCGGGCGAAGACCGTGCGCCGTTCCAGCGCCCAGACATCCGGGTGGGCATAGGCCCAGCCGGGCAGGCCGCGCGCCTGGCCGACGGGGCGCAGCAGGTCCGGCAGGATTTCGGCCTCCAGCCGCGCCCGGATCTTCGCGTCAGCGTCCATCCATCTTCCAGTCGGCGGCCACGACCTGCGCCACCCAGCCCGCGAAGAGGTCGAGCGCGCCATGCCCGTCCTCCACCCGCGCATTGTGCGGATCGCCCCAGATGCCATCGTCGAAGCCCTGGAAGGCGGCGTCGGGGTAGCGGTAGCGGCCGACGCCGCCGCCGAGATAGGGCATCTTGTCGCCGAAGGCCGCCGGCGGCGGCACGTCCGGGTGGTAAGTGCGCGCCTTGTCCATCAGCACCAGGTGCGGCGCGATGGCCAGCATGCGCGCCGTCTCGCCCTCGCCGGCGTGGCCCTGCGGGCGCTTAGATTGCTTGAAGGCGCCGTATTCGGGCGCGGCGCCGACCAGCCAGTTCAGCGTGATGACCTCCGCCTCGGTGCTGTCCGTCACCTCCTTCGCCGCGATCTGCATGACGGGGTCGGTCTCGGCATTGGCCATCAGCAGGTAGACGCGGCGGAAGCCGTGGCGGATCAGTTCGCGGCAGACCTCCTCGATCAGCAGCTTCAGCGTGCCATGGGTCAGGCCGATGGTGCCGGGGAAGTCGCGCGGCGCCTCGCTCAGGAACTGGCGCGGGCCAAAGGCGATCGCAGGGCCGAGCACCATCGGCACGCCCTGGTCGCGCAGCATCAGAATGGCGCGGCGCGCCACGTCCACACCCTGGTAGGTGTCGGTGCCGAAGGGCAGGTGCGAGCCGTGCTGCTCCGTCGCGCCGAGCGGGACGATGACGGACGCGCGCGCGGCGACGGCCTCCGCCACCTGCGGCCAGTTCAGGTCGTCGTAGAGCGGCACATCGGCGGGCGCGCGGGCGGCATCGTAAATCATGAGGCGATGGCCTCCAGGAACTGGGTCAACACGCTCGCCGAATGCTCGGCATACCATTCGGCATTGGCGGGGATGGCGAGGCGCCAGTTGGCGGGCGCGCCGGGGTCGTAGCGCGCTTCCTCCGGCGTCAGCATCGCGGCCGCGGCGGGGTTCACCGGGCCGTTCCCCAGCAGGCGGTACAGCGTGACCTGCTGCTGCGGGTCCTGCGTGCTGGCGATCAGGCGGAAGGCGTCGCGCCCGGCCGGATTGCCGCGCGGCACGATCCAGGCGCCGACCCAGCTGCTGGCGCCCTCGTAGCGGTAATCCACGCGGTTGTTGGTCTCCCGCCGGATCACGCTGGCGCGGGTGTTGAAGACGTTGCCGATCACCACTTCCCGGTCGCGGAACAGCTGCTGGCTCTCGGCGCCGGTGCCCCAGAAGACGGTGTTCTGCCGGATCTCGCGGATCTTGTTCAGCGCGCGGCGCACGTCGATCGGGTAGATGCGGTCGGGCGGCACGCCATCGGCCAGCAGCGCGGCTTCCAGCTGCCCGTCGATGTGGCGGCGCAGGATGCGCCGGCCGGGGAATTCGCGCAGGTTCCACACATCCGCCCAGCTCGACGGGCTTCGGCCACCGAAGGCCGTGGTGTCCCAGGCCAGCACGAAGGAGAAGATGTAGTTCCCCACACCCCAGCGCCCGGCATGCTCGGGCCGGACCTTGCCGCGGTCCACGATGGAGTAGTCGATCTCCTCCAGCAGGTTCTGCTGGCCGAGCTCGATGGAGGCCGGCAGGTTGCGGTCGCAGACATCCCAGGTCACGCGACGGCTCTCGACCATCGCCTTGATGCGGGCGGAGGACGGGCCGGCGCCGTCGATCGGCACGCGCTGCGGGTTACCCGCCCGCGTCCAGGGCTCCACGAAGGCCTCGCGGAAGGCGCCGACCGCGTCGCCGCCCCAATTCACCAGCACGATCTCCCGGCTCTGCGCGGAGGCCACCGGCGTCAGCGTGAAGGCCGAGGCCGGCACGCCGAGCGCCGCGACGGCGGCCAGGAAGCGGCGGCGGCGGATGCGCCGTCCATGCGTCATCTCCTTCAGCATCGCCACCTGGTCTTCGGCGAAGGAAATCGCGGCATCGTCCATCGCAAGCATCCCTGTTGATCGGCAATCTTCCCGCGAAGCTTCGCCGACGTCGTGTTGCGCCTGCAATACCTTTGTTGATACCGTCGTCGCGCGGCGCGGAGCGGGGCGGCATGGCGTGAGGCGCTTCTATTGGGGGCTGGTACTGGTGCCGCTGGCGATCCTCGCCGTGCTGTACCTCTATCCCCTGGGCACCGTGCTCTGGCTTTCGGTGACCGAGCCGCGCCCGGGCCTGCAGAACTTCGCGCGGCTGACCGAAAGCGCCGCGCTTCAGCGCATCCTGTGGAACACCGCGCGCATCTCCATCATCACCACGGTCGTCGCGCTGATCGCAGGCTACGCCATCGCCTACGCGCTGGTGCACATGCAGGGGACGCGCCGGACGATCATGCTGGCCGGGCTGCTGGCATCCTTCTGGCTGTCGGTGCTGATCCGCTCCTTCGCCTGGCTCACGCTGCTGCAGAGCCGCGGCGTGATCAACAGCAGCCTGATGGGCATCGGCGTCATCGACGCGCCGCTGCCGCTGGTGCGCAACGAGTTCGGCGTGATCCTCGGCATGGTGCACTACATGATCCCCTACGCGGCGCTTCCCATCTTCGCCAGCATGGCGTCGATGGACCAGCGCCTGGTCCCGGCCGCGCGCAGCCTGGGCGCGGGTGGCTGGCAGGCATTCCGGCGAGTGTTCCTGCCGCTGTCGCTGCCCGGCGTGCTGTCGGCGGCGGTGCTGTGCTTCATCTTCTCGCTGGGCTTCTACGTCACGCCGGCGCTGCTCGGCGGCGGTCGCGTCATCATGGTCGCCGAGTACATCGCCGTGCAGATCCAGGAGACGCTGAACTGGGGCCTCGGCACCATGCTGGCCACCACGCTGCTGCTCTCCGTGCTGCTGCTGCTGGCCGCGGTCAGCCGGCTGGTCGACATGCGCACGCTGTTCGGGGCGAAGTAGGCGATGCGCGATCCGGGCCTGCGCGGCAGCGCCTTCTCGGGATGGGTGGTCCTGCTGTTCCTGGTGCTGCCGATCGCCGTGGTCGTCCCCGTCTCCTTCACGCCGGAACGCTTCCTGTCGTTGCCGGGTGCCACCTGGTCGCTGCGGCACTATCAGGCGCTGCTCGACGACCCGAGCTGGGTGGAGGCGCTGCGCGACAGCCTGATCGTGGCGCTGGGCGCGACGGCGGTGGCGGTGGCGCTCGGCACCGCCGCAGCCGTCGGCTGCTGGCGCATCTCCTCACGCCTGTCGGAGTTCATCCGCCTGGTCATGCTGCTGCCGATCATCGTGCCGGCGGTGGTGCATGCGCTGGGCTTCTACCGCGCCTGGGTCGGCTTCGGGCTGATCGACACCCATGCCGGACTGATTGCGGCGCATGCGATGAAGGGCATGCCCTATGTGCTGATCACCGTCTCCGCTGCGCTGGCCGATTTCGATCAGCGGCTCGAGATGGCGGCGCGTTCGCTCGGCGCCTCCCCGGCCCGGGCGATGCGCAGCGTCGTGCTGCCGGCGGCGCGGCCGGGAATCCTGGCAGGCAGCGCCTTCGCCTTCGTGACCAGCTGGGATGAGCTCGTCGTGACGCTCTTCATCACCGGCCGCGGCGTGATCACGCTACCGAGGCGGATCTGGGACGGGGTGCAGGACAACATCAGCCCGACCGTCGCCGCCGTGGCGACGCTGCTGATCGGCGTCACGCTTCTCGCCACGCTTCTGCTGGCCCGCCGGCGGGGGTGAGGCGCGCGCGACCGTGTCCAACGCGATCCGGCGCGCGGTGTGCCGCGCGCGGCAAGCCGGGCGAGACAGGCGGATACCGTCACCCTCGCCGCCTGCGGCCTGCTGGCGGCCGCGGGGTTGATGCCCAGGTGCTGTCGGACGGCGCGGCCCCTATCGAAGGCCGGCATCCCCGATCCCGTGCAGTGCAGCGATCAGCGGCTCGGCGGCCGCGCCGAGCCAGTCGCGCAGCACCTCATCCGTGTGCTGCCCGAGCAGGGGCGGCGCCGCGGCCACGGGCGGGGCCTGGCCGTCGAAGCGGGCCGGGGCGGCGATGCTGCGGACCTCCCCCGCCACGGGATGCGTGACGGCCTGCACCATGCCGCGCCCGGCCAGTTGCGGGGCCTCACAGACCTCGCCCACGCTGCGGATCTCGCCGCAGGGCACGCCCGCCGCGCCGAGCACGCGCACCCAGTGCGCCCGCGGCTGCGTGCGGATCAACGGGGCCAGCAGCGGGATCAGCACCGCGCGGTTCGTCACGCGGTCGGTCGCGCGGGCGAAGCGCGGATCGTCCCGCAGATGGCCGCAGCCCGCGGCGGCACAGAACAGCGCCCAGAACTTGTCGTTGGCGACACCGATGTTCACCCAGCCATCTGCCGCCTCGAAGGTCTCGTAGGGCACGATGGTGGCGTGCGCATTGCCGCGCCGCTGCGGGCTGCGCCCGGTCGCGAAGAAGATCCCGGCGTTGAAGGTCAGCAGGGAGGCGAGCGCATCCAGCATCGCCACCTCCACCCGTCCGCCGCGCCCGCCGTTCAGGTCGCGCCGCCGCAGCGCCGCCAGCACGGCCTGCGAGGCGTAGAGGCCGGTGACGAGATCCGCGATCGAGGTCCCGACCTTCGTCGGCGGCCCGTCGGGCTGGCCGGTGATGTCCATCAGCCCGGCCTCGCCCTGGATCACCAGGTCGTAGCCGGGGCGCGCGGCATCCGGTCCCTCGCGCCCGAAACCGGTGATGGAGCAGAGGATCAACCGCGGATTGGCCGCCGCCAGCACGTCCCAGCGGAGCCCCAGCCGGTCCAGCGTGCCGGGCCGGAAATTCTCCACCACGACATCGGCCTGCCGCGCGAGGGTGAGGATCGCCGCGCGCCCCGCCGGCGCCTTCAGGTCGAGCGCCAGAGACCGCTTGCCGCGGTTGATCGAGAGGAAATAGGCGCTCTCCCCGCCCAGGAAGGGCGGGCCATAGGTACGGCTCTCGTCGCCGTGCCCCGGCTCCTCAACCTTCGCGACCTCGGCGCCGAGATCGGCGAGCAGCATGGTCGCGAAGGGGCCGGAGACGACGCGCGTCAGGTCCAGCACCTTCACGCCCGAAAGCGGCGCCGGCCCCTGCGCTTCAGGCCATGACATCGGCCAGCTCCGTCATGCTCTTCACGATCAGGTCCGGCTGGTGCGGCCATTTCGCGAAGGGACGGCGGCGGCGGTCGATGAAGGCGGTGCGCATGCCGGCGGCCTTGGCGCCGACGCAGTCGAATTCATGGTTCGCGACGAACAGCACCTCCTCCATCCGCACGCCGAGCATCTCGGCGGCCTTGGTGTAGGTGACGACATGCGGCTTGAAGGCGTTGGCGGTGGCGACGGAGATGACGGCGTCGAAGGGCACGCCGTGGTGCTTCTTCGCCTCCTCCAGCATGTCCGGGTCGCCGTTCGACAGCACCACCGCCTGGTAGCGCGTGCGCAGGCGGGCGATCGCCTCCGGCACCTCGGGGAAGGGTTTCAGCCGCTCGATCCGCGCGACGAGCCAGCGCACCTCCTCCTCAGTGTGCGGTATGCCGGCGCGCGTCATCACGTGGCGGACGGACAGGTGGCCGATCTCGCGGTACGGCGTGTGCTGGCGGTGCAGCAGCGCATCGATCATCGAGTTCTCGAAATGCGTCCGCCGCCACCAGGTGACGAACTCATAGGCGTTGCCCTTCCAGCCCTTGGCCTTCAGGAAATCAACCGCGACCTCCCAGAGGCCGGTCTGCATGTCCACCACGGTGCCGTACTGGTCGAACATGCAGACCTTGACGGACTGCCTCAGCTCCTCGGCGGCGGTCATGGGGTGGCTTCCTCCCTGGCGTGGCGGAAGGCAGCGTGGCGGGCCGGGCCACATCTGCCAAATGGATTGTTTGTCTGCCACGATAGATCGTGTGAATATCATTGCCATGTGGCAGCTGCGCGGCCTCGACCTGAACCTGCTCCTCGCGCTCGACGCGCTGCTGGAGGAACGCCACGTGACGCGGGCGGCGGAGCGGCTGGGGCTCAGCCAGCCCGCCGTCAGCAACGCCCTCGGCCGCCTGCGCGACGTCTTCGGCGACGACCTGCTGGTGCGCGGCCGCGCGGGGATGGAGCCGACGCCGCGCGCGCTGGAACTCGCCGCGCCGGTGCGCCGCCTGCTGCGCCAGGCGGAGCGCCTGCTGGAGAGCGAGGCGGGCTTCGATCCCGCCCTCTGCCGCCGCCATTTCACGGTCCGCATGTCGGACCTGCTCGGGCATCTCGTGCTGCCGGCCTGCATCGCGCGGATCGCGGCGGAGGCGCCATCCGTCGCCATCGACATCCTGCACCTGCCGCCCGCCGCGACGCTCGACGCGCTGGAGCGGGACGAGCTGGACCTTGCGCTGTCCATGGGTCTCGCGCATGGCGCGTCCATCCGCGCGCAGCCGCTGCTGCCGGACCACATGGTCTGCGTGCTGCGGAAGGGCCACCCGGCCGCGGCGCGCCTGCTGACGGGCGAGCGCTTCCTGGCGCTGCGGCATGTCCGCGTCGCGATCAGCCCGACCGACAGCCGCTTCGTGGACGACGTGCTGGCGGCGGAGGGGAAGCGCCGCCAGGTCGCAATGACGCTGCCGCACTGGCTGGTGGTGCCGGAGGTCCTGCGCGCGACCGACCTGGCCGCGGTGATGTCGAGCCGCCTGGCCCGCGCCTTCGTGGACCGGCCCGGCAGCGGCCTTGTCCTGCGCGACGTGCCCTTCGCGTCGTCCTGCTTCGACTGGACGCTCTACTGGCATGCGCGGCACGATAGCAACGCCGCACATGCCTGGCTGCGCCGCCTGGTGGCGGAGGTGGTCAGCCCGGGCGGCCGAGCCGCGCCTCCAGCCGCCGCAGCCCGGCGGAGGAGAGGAGGCTGAGCGCCAGGAAGATCACGCCCACCAGCGTCACCGGCTCGGTGTAGCGGAAGGTGTCGGAGCCGATGAGCTTGGCCGTCTGCATCAACTCCAGGATCGCAATGGCCGACAGCACCGGTGTTTCCTTGAACAGCGCGATCAGCAGGTTGCCCGCCGCCGGCAGCGCCGCGCGCGCGGCCAGCGGCAGGACCACCAGCCCGAAGGCCTGCCCCCGCCGCAGCCCGAGCGCGATTGCCGCATCCCGCACGCCCGGCCCCACGCTGGCCAGCCCCGCGCGATAGACCTCCGCCATGTAGGCCGCGTAGTGCAGGCCGAGCACCAGGATCCCGGCCAGCAGCGCCGGCAGCACGACGCCGACCAGCGGCAGGCTGAAATAGACCAAGTAAAGCTGAACCAGCACCGGCGTGCCGCGGATGACGAGCCCGAAGGCCCGCGCCGGCCAGGCGAGCAGCCGCGCCCGCGCGCCAGCCGCGAGCGCGATCGGCAGCCCCGCCACCGCCGCCAGCGCGAAGGCGCCGAGTGTGGCGCCCAGAGTCACCAGCGCCGCGTCCAGCAGCAGCGGCAGCACAGCGAGCGCGAAGGCCCAGTCGAATAGCAGGTCGGGATCGGCCGGCGGCAGCATCGCGTCAGGCCTTCAGTGCCCAGCGCCGCTCCACGGCGCGGGCGGCAAGAGCGGTGGCGCCGGCGATGCAGCCGCTGAGCAGCAGATAGGCGAGCATCACCGCGCCGAAGACGCGCGGCGCATCGAGCGTGAGCTGCGCGAGCTGGTTCGCGCGGAACGTCGTCTCCGCCACGGTGACGAGCGAGACGAGCGAGGTCGCCTTCAGAAGCTGCACCATCAGCGTGCCCCAGGGCCGCAGCAGCAGGACCAGCGCCAGCGGCATCACCACCAGCCGGAAGGCGAGCAGGCGCGGCAGGGCGAGCGCCGCCGCGGCCTCGTGCATCGCGCGCGGCACGGAATTGACCGCGCCCCGGACGATCTCCGCCCCGTAGGCCCCATAGTTGAGGCCGAGCGCCAGCACCGCCGTGGTGAAGGCGGGCAGCGAGAGGCCAAACAGCGGCAGCACGAAGAACAGCCAGAACAGCTGCACCAGCAAGGAGGTGCCGCGGAAGAACTCGACATAGACCGCGGCCGGCCAGGCGAGCAGCCGCGGCCCGCGCGCGCGCGCCAGGCCCATCGGCAGGGCGATCGCCGCGGCGAGCAGGCCGCTCAGCACCGTCAGCGCCACCGTGGCCGCCATGCCCCCGGCGATGGCGGCCAGCAGTTGCGCCGAGGTCATCGCGCCGGCGTGGCCGCGCAGAGCTGCTCCGTGGTCTGGGTGGGCAGGTTCTCCTCCGTCAGGCCGAAGGGCCGCAGTGTGGCAAGCTGGTCGGGCGATCCGATGAAGCCGCGCAGCGCCTCGTTGAAGCGGTCGCGCAGCGCAACGTCCTGGCGACGGAAGGCGAAGGCGCCATGGCCCCGCGCCGGCCGGCCGCCGATCACCGGGTCGGGGTTCAGCGCGATACGCTCCACCCCGCCGCCCTGCGCGGCAGCCGCCTCCACCAGCTGCGCCGCGGCGAGGGAGGAGATGCCGAACACATCGGCCCGCCCGGCGCGCAGCGCGGCAACAGCCGCCATGCCGTCCGGGAACTGCAGCACGCGCCCGTCGGCGATGCCGAGGTCGCGCGCAAAGCTGCGCTGCACCGCGCCGGCCATCACCGCGAAGCGCAGATCCTGCCGTCCCACGACGTCGTCATAGCTGCGGACACCCTTCGGGTTGCCGGCGGCCACGACCAGGCTCTGGCCGATCCCGTAGATCGGCTCGGAGAAGCTGACCTGCGCGCAGCGCTGCGGGTTGACGAACATCGCCAGCACGATGTCGAAGCGCCCGGCCAGCAGGCCCGGGATCAACGAAGCGAACTCGGTCAGCACGCCATCCATGGCGGGGATGCCCATGGCGGTGATCACGCGGCGCGCGACTTCCGCATCCGTGCCGGTCAGCCGCCCTTCCGGCGTCGCATAGGCATAGGGCACCTGGTTCGGAAAGCCGACGCGGATCGCGCCTTCGCGCATGGCGCGATCAAGCGTGGCCTGCGCCAGGGCGGGCAGCGCGATCGCCGAGGCGGCGAGGCCGAGCGCTCCGCGCCGGGTCAACTGGTCATTCCTCACGGGTCGCATCCTTCTCGTCTCAGGCCCCGTCGGCCGGGGCGGCCGTGAACATCCCTTGAGGCGCAGCGGGCGGGTCCGCGAGTGCGATCAGCGCCGCATGATGGCAGGCCACCTGCCCGCCGCCCGGCACGGGTGCCAGCGGCGGGCGCGCCTGCCCGCAGATCTCCGTCGCGAAGCGGCAGCGCGGATGGTAGTGGCAGCCCGGCGGCGGCGAGAGTGGGCTCGGCACGTCGCCGCTGGCCAGGTCCTCGAAGCGGAGCCGCTGGCGCGGATCGGGCTGCGGCACCGCGGCCAGCAGCGCGCGCGTGTAGGGATGCGCGGGCGCCGCGAACAGGCGCGCGGCCGGCGCCTCCTCGACCAGGCGGCCGAGATACATCACCACGACGCGGTCGGCGATGTGCTCCACCACACCCATGTCGTGCGAGATGAACAGGTAGGACAGGCCGTGTTCCGCCTGCAGATCCATCAGCAGGTTCAGGATCTGCGCGCGGATCGAGACATCCAGCGCCGAGACAGGCTCGTCGCAGACCACCAGCTCCGGCTCCAGGATCAGCGCGCGCGCGATGCCGATGCGCTGGCGCTGGCCGCCGGAGAATTCGTGCGGATAGCGTTCCAGCGCGGCGGCATCGAGGCCGACACGCTCGGCCACGGTGACCACCCTGCGGTCCCGCTCGCGACGATCGCCGATGCGCTGTGCGATGAGCTGCGTGTCCAGCGTCGCGCGGACCGTCATGCGCGGGTTGAGCGAAGCGAAGGGATCCTGGAAGATCATCTGGAAGCGCCGGCGCAATGGCCGCAGCGCCGCGCGCGACAGGCGCGTGATGTCCTGCCCACCCAGCAGGATGCCCCCCGCCGTCGGGTCCGTCAGGCGCATCACGAGCCGACCAAGCGAGGATTTCCCGCAGCCGCTCTCCCCCACCACGGCCAGCGTCTCGCCGCGGCCGAGCGTGAGCGACACGCCATCCACCGCGCGCACACCGTTGCCATAGGTGACGCCGACATCACGCAGTTCCAGCAGCGGCGCGGTCATGCCGGCACGCCGTCGCGCTGCCGCGCGACGACCTGGCACGCCACGCCATGCCCGCCTTGCGTCAACAGCGGCGGCGCGGTCTTGACGCAGCCGGACTCGACAAGCGGGCAGCGCGCCGCAAAGCCGCAGCCTGCGGAACGGGCGGACAGGGACGGCACCATGCCGGGGATCTCGCGCAGCCGACCGCGCGCATGGCCGCGCGCGGGCGTCGCCCCGAACAGGCCGCGCGTGTAGGGGTGGGTCGGGCGGTCGAACAGCGCCGCGACGGAGGCCTGTTCCACGACCCGGCCCGCATACATCACAAGCACCCGGTCAGCGAGCTGCGCGACGACGCCGAGGTCGTGGGTGATCAGCAGGAGGCCCATGCCAAGGGCGCGCTGCATGCTGCGCAGCAGTTCCAGGATCTGCGCCTGGATCGTCACGTCGAGCGCGGTGGTCGGCTCGTCCGCAATCAGCACGCGGGGTTCGAGCGCGAGCGCCATGGCGATCATCACGCGCTGGCGCATGCCGCCCGACAGGCGGTGCGGATAATCGTCCACGCGCCGATGCGGATCGGCGATGCGCACCAGGTCCAGCAGATCGATCGCCCGGCGCCTGGCGGCGGGGCGCGGCATGTCACGGTGCAGCAGAAGGCTTTCCGCCACCTGGTCGCCGATTGTCATGACGGGGTTGAGGCTCGTCATCGGCTCCTGGAAGATCATGGAGATGCGGTCGCCGCGGATGCGCTGCATGGCCGGCTCCGGAAGTCCCAGCAGGTCCACACCGTCCAGCAACACCTCGCCGGCCGCGACGCGGCCGGGCTGCGGGACCAGGCGCATGACCGACAGCGCCGTCATGCTCTTCCCGCAGCCCGATTCGCCCACCAGTGCGACCGTCTCGCGCTCGCCCACCGTGAAGCTGACGTCCTCCAGCGCGACCAGCTCGCCCGCGCGGGTGCGGAAGCTCGTGCGCAGGCCGCGCACCGCGAGCACCGGCGTGTTCATCGGTCGCGCAGCCGCGGGTTCAGCGCGTCGTTCAGCCCCTCGCCGACCAGGTTCAGCGCGAGGACCGTCAGCAGGATGGCGACGCCCGGGATGGCGGAGATGTACCAGGCCGTACGGATCTCGTTGCGGCCGATCCCGATGATGGTGCCCCAGGACATCACGTTGGGATCGGTGAAGCCGAGGAAGGCCAGCGCCGATTCCGTCAGGATTGCGGTGGCGACGAGAAGCGACGAGAACACGATCACCGGCGCCAGCGCGTTGGGCAGGATCTGCGTCAGGATCAGGCGCGCATCGCCCATGCCGGCGGCGATCCCGGCCAGCACGAAGTCCCGCTCGCGCAGAGAAAGGAATTCCGCGCGCACGATGCGCGCGACCGGCGGCCAGGAGGAGACGCCGATGGCGAAGGCGACATTGGCGACCGAGGGCCGCAGGATCGCGAGCAGCACCAGCGCAAGGAGGAAGGGCGGGATGGTCTGCACCAGGTCCGCCAGCCGCATCAGCAGCGTGTCCACCGCGCCGCGGTAGAAGCCGGCCACCGCACCGACGGCGACCCCCAGCACCAGCGCGAACGCAGCCGCCGCGAAGCCCACAAGCAGCGAGATGCGTGCGCCATGGAAGATCCCCGCCGCGATGTCGCGCCCGAGCCGGTCCGTGCCGAGCGGAAAGTCCGGGTTGGTGCCCGGCCATTGCAGCGGCCGCGCGACCATCCGCAGCGGACCCTGGGTGTAGAGCAGGTCCGCGAGCAGCGCCGCCGCAACCACGAGCGCGATGATGACAAGCCCGACCAATGCACCACGGTTGCGCGCGAAGCGCCGCCAAAGGTCGCGCCGGGCGGCAGGCGTCATGATGCCTCGATCCGCGGATCGAGCACGGCGTAGAGCAGGTCCACGACGATGTTGACCACCACCACCACGACGGAACTCATGAACAGGATCCCGAGCAGCAGGTTGAAGTCGCGCTGCAGCACCGCGTCATAGGCCAGCCGCCCGAGGCCGGGCCAGTTGAACACTGTCTCCACCACCACCGCCCCGCCGAGCAGCGCGCCGATCTGCACGCCGACCACGGTGACGACAGGCAGCAGCGCGTTGCGCAGCACGTGCCGGTAGGCGACGCGCCCTTCGGGCACGCCCTTGGCGCGCGCCGTGCGGACCCAGTCCTGCTGGTACGCCTCCAGCATCGAGGAGCGCATCAGGCGCGTGTAGGTCGCGATGAAGAAGAGCGACAAAGTGGCCATCGGCAGGACGAGGTGCCAGAGCACGTCGAGCGTCGCCTCGACCAGGCCGAACTCCGCGCCGATCGTCTGCATCCCGCCGAGAGGCAGGACGCCGAGCTTCACCGAGAACAGCACCAGCAGCATCAGCCCGATCCAGAACACCGGCGTCGCGTAGAACAGCAGCGCGGCGACGCCGATCAGCGTGTCCCAGGCGGTGTTGAAGCGCCGCGCCGCCGCGACGCCCGTGACGATGCCGAGCGCGAGCGCGAGCCCGATCGAGGAGAGCATCAGCAGCGCCGTGCCCGCCAGTCGTTCCAGGATCAGCGTGCCCACCGGCATGTTGTAGAAGGCGGAGAAGCCGAGATCGAGCCGCGCGAGGTTCCAGACATAGAGCAGAAGCCTCTCGTGCACCGGCCGGTCCAGCCCGAACTGCGTGCGCAGCCGCGCCACCATCTCCGGATCGGCCGCGCCCATCTGGCCGAGCATCGCATCCACCACATCGCCCGGCGTGGCGTTCAGCAGCAGGAAGTTGATCACCAGGATGCCGAGGACGATCGGCACGCCCTGCACCGTGCGGCGCGCGAGCACGCCGCCCACCCGCAGCCAGCCGCTCCGCGTCGTGCGTCCCGCCGCCATCCTAGCGCACGATGGTGACGTCGGCGAAATTGCCGAAGGCCGCCGCGCCGTCCGTGGTGTGGTTGCGCACGCGCCGGTTCGCGATGGTCGCGTACTTCACCTCCAGCAGATAGAGCAGCGGCACCTCCTCCATCACGATCTGCTGCAGGCGCCAGAACAGGCGCTTGCGCGCCTCCGCGTCGCGCTCCGTCGCCTGGGCGGCCACGATGCGGTCGATCTCCGCGTTGCGGAAGCCGGAGACGTTGGTGAAGGGCACGCCCTGGCGGATGTTCTCCGACCAGAACAGCCGCGTGACGCCGAGGGCGGGGTCGAACATCGCGAAGAGCGGGTTGCTCGACATGTCGAACTCCCACTGCGAGACGCGCCGGATCTGGGAGGCGAGGTCCTGCCGCCGCACATCGACGTTGATGCCGACGGTGGCCAGGGCCTGCTTCACGTAGTCCGCCGTCTGCGCATGCTCGTCGCCCTGCGGGACGGGATCGTGGGTGATGGTGAAGCGCCAGCCGCCCGCGCCGCGGCGATAGCCGGCCTCGTCCAGCATCTGGTTCGCCAGCCGCGGGTTGAACTCGTACTGGCGCACATCGGGCGTGTAGAAGGGCGAGGAGCGCTGGATCGGGCCGGTCGCGGGTTCGGCATAGCCGAGGAAGATGTTCTCGATGATGAAGCGCCGGTCGATTGCGTGCATCATCGCGCGCCGCACGCGCACATCCTCGAGCGGCGTCTTCCGCAGGTTCAACTCCATGAAGAACATCGGGCTGGCGTATTCGTAGCCACGCGTCGTGACCTCGATGCTGCGGCTGGTCTTGAGCCGCTCGGTCTCGGCGAGGGAGACGGGCGAGAAGAAGCCGATGTCCACGGACCCGTTCTCGATCGCTGCGGAACGCGCGCCGGCATCCGTCATGATGCGGAACACCACGCGGTCCAGCGCCGGCTTGCCGGTATCCCAGTAGTCCGGGTTGCGCTCCAGCATGATGAACTGGCCGCGGCGCCATTCGCGGAAGCGGAACGGCCCGGTGCCCACCGGCGCCGCGTTCGCCGGGTTGGTTGTGATGTCCGTGCCCTCGTAGAGGTGCCGCGGCAGGATCTGCGACTCATAGGCGTGCAGCGCGCTGAGCAGCACGGGGGACGGGCCGGAGAGGCGGAAGATCGCGGTCAGCGGATCGGGCGTGTCGACGCGCGCCAGGTTCGCGAAGACCGCGCGGCCGCGCGGGTGCAATTCCTTCCACACCGACATCGCCGAGAAGGCGACGTCGGCAGAGGTGAAGTCCCGCCCGTCATGCCACTTCACGCCCGCGCGCAGGCGGAAGGTGTAGGTCAGCCCGTCCGCGCTGACGTCCCACGACGTCGCCAGCGACGGCCGCGGGTTCATGTTCGCGTCGTAAGCCAACAGGCCTTCCAGCATCTTGGTCGCGACGCTGCCCAGCGGCAGCGCGGTGTTGAAGGCGGAGGTGAGGGTCGGCGGCTCGTTCGCCAGCATCACCGTCAGCGTGCCGCCGCGCGCGCCGGCCTGAGCCTGGGCCCTGGCCCCGCCTGCCGGCAACGCGGCCGCCGCCGCGATCCCCGCGATGCCGCGCGCGGCGTCCCGTCTCGTGTAGCTCATCGCCCGTCTCCCTCTGTTCGTCCGCTGGTCGATGCGCGCCGGGGCGCGCCGCTAAGGCGCGCGGCCCATCGCCGTCAGTGCATCCGCGCGGTGCCGCAGCAGCCGCTCGCCGACGTCGGCCGCCATGTCGCGCCAGGTCTCGGCGGCGGAGGCGGCGAGCGCCTGCTGGTCCTCGGGGCTGAAGTCGGCATGCCACCGCAGCCCGGCCGCGGCGAGGTTCCCGCGCGCGGCGTCTTCGTCCCGGCGGTCATAGGCGTGGCGCAGGAAGCCCGGCCAGGCGAGGCGCGCCGCCTCCTCCAGCGCCGCCTGACCGGGCGGTGGCAGGTCGCGCCAAAGCGCGGCGGGCATCGCGAGCAGGTAGGGCTGCAGCACTTCGGGGAACAGATAGGCGGCATCGCCCGTCACGCGCCACAGCGGGACGGACCAGGCGGTGTGGCAGGCGGGATAGATCGTCGCATCGAACCGCCCGGCCTCCAGCGCGGCGTAGAGCTCGCCCTGCGGGATGAAGCGCGCATCCACTCCGAGACGTCCGAAGGTCGCCTCCAGGTCCGGGCTGAACACGCGAAGCCTTATCAGGCGCAGCGCATCGAGGCTGCGGACCGGGCCGGCGCGAGAAAACACGGAAATGTGCAGAACGGGCGCATGGAACATCGCGAGAAGATGCAGGCCGGCCGCCTCCGCCACCTCGCGGTTCAGACGCTCCAGCGACGGCAGGGCGCGCAGGTGCTCGTCCAGGCTGCGGGCGACCGCCATCGGGTAGGCGGCGCGCAGCGCGGGGATGCGGCCCTGCAGGTACACGCCCCAGAGCAGCGCGATCTCCGCCTGCCCGCCCGGCAGCCAGTCGAGCGCCGTGGCGTCGTCGAGGCCGAGCGCATTTCCATGGGCCACCTGAACCTGAAGCGCGCCGGCGGAGAGCCGGCCGGTCTCGGCCGCGAAGCGGTCGAGCAGCGCGGCTTCCGGGCGGTGGGCGCCGTAGAAGCTGTGGAGCCGCAGTCCCTTGGCCAAGGCGTCTGTACTCCGTGTCCTGTCGACATAGCGTCGTGGAAGGGTCTAGCCTTCGTCAAGATGAAACTGCCGAAGGGGAAGCCGGGATGTCCGAACCGCTGATCATCGACTGCGATCCGGGCCAGGATGACGCGGTGGCGCTGCTGGTCGCCCTCGCCGCGCGCGAGCGCTTCGACCTGCTCGGCGTCTGCACGGTGGGCGGCAACGTGCCGCTCGACCTCACCACGACCAACGCGCTGAAGGTGCTGGAACTGGCCGGCCGGACCGACGTGCCGGTCTTCGCCGGCTGCCAGAACCCGCTGATGCGGCCGCTCGTCACCGCGGAATACGTGATGGGCAATGACGGCCTGGCCGGCGCCGAGCTGCCCCCGCCGCGCACCGCGCCCGCCGCCACCCATGCCGTGCAGTTCCTGGTGGAGACGCTGCGCCAGGCGGAGCGGCCAGTCACCATCGCCACCCTCGGCCCGCTGACCAATCTCGCTCTCGCGTTGGCCATGGATCCCTCGATCCGGCGCGGGATCGGGCGGACGGTGATGATGGGCGGGACCATGCACCGCGGCAACATCGTCCCGCAGGCCGAGTACAACATCTACGTCGACCCGCACGCCGCGCGGATCGTGCTGAATGCCGGGCTCGACCCGGTGCTGATCGGCCTCGACGTCACGCACCAGGTCGTCAACACCATCGCGCGGATCGAGGCGATCGCGGGCATCGGCACCCGCGCCGCCACCGCGGTCGCGCGCATGTTCCTGCCGCATGCGCGCATCCAGGAAGGACTGCCGCCGGACGCGAAGCCGCGCGGCCTGATGCACGATCCCTGCGTGCTCGCCTGGCTGCTGCGGCCGGAGCTGTTCGGCGGCCGCCGCGTGCATGTCGGCGTCGAGACGGACAGCGAGGTGACGCTCGGCGCCACCGTGGTGGATTGGTGGGGCGTGACCAAGCGCGAGCCGAACGCGACCGTGCTGAAGGAGATCGACGTGGAGGGCTTCTTCGCCCTGGTCTCCGAGAGTCTCGCGCGCCTTCCCTAACCGGTCGCGGCTGCCACCGCCTCGCGCTCGATCCCTTCCAGCTCCTGGCGGATCACCCGCCAGGACTGCAGCAGCAGGTCCTCGGTGAGCGCCCGCGCCGAGCGCGCATTGTGCCGCGTGATCGCTTCCACGATCGCGCGGTTGCCCTCGACCGAGATGCCGATCATCTGCGGCGAACGCTGGTAGACCAGGTATCGGTAGCGTGCCGCCGGCTTGGCGATCGCGCCGAGCAGCCGCCGCAACGTTGCATTGCCCGAAAGGAGGTGGATGCGGTCGGTCACCGCGACGTTGCGCTGGAAATAGAGCCGGACATCGTCCGCCTCGCTCGCCGCGACCAGCGCATCCAGCTCGCCGCGCAGCATCGCCAGCCCGGCCTCCGCGCCGTTCTTCGCCGCCTCCTCCGCCGCCAGGCCCTCCAGGCCCAGGCGGCAGGCGTAGATCTCGTCCAGGTCCTTCAGCCCGATCGGACTGACCCAGGCGCCCTTTCGCGTCTCCCGCACCGCTAGCCCGTCCTGCTCGAGCACGCGCAGCGCCTCCCGCACCGGGGATCTGCTGACGCCGTAGCGGCGGACGATCTCCTCCTCCACCAGGCGGGTGTTCGGCGGAAGCTCGCCGAAGACGATCTGCTCCTCCAGGTGGCGGGCCAGCTGGGCGGCGATGATCTCAGGGATCTGGACCAGGGCGGGATCAGGCATGGCAGGCGCTGCGGAAGCTCCTCGGCGGACCGCGCGGCGCGGCAGGTTCCGGGGCCGCCCACGCACCTCCTTTGGGTCACTGGCGCGGGCTTGTCAAAGCTTGCCGGCCCTCCGTGGCCCGTGTACCGTATCCAGGATGGGCACGGACAGCGGTTTCATCACCACAGCAGTCGTGCGAGAGGGGATGGCCTCTATCGTGCGGGAGATGCGCCGGTCCATCGTGCGCTCCTCCTACAGCTCCATCATCTACGAGGGCTACGACTTCTCATGCGTGCTGGTGGACGCCGCCGGCCGCCTCGTTGCGCAGTCCGGCGAGGACCACCCCTTCCACATCATCCCCGTCGCCTGGAGCGTGAAGGGCCTCGTCGAGCGCGGGATCGAGGTGGATGACAGTTCGGTCTTCCTCCACAACGATCCCTATACCGGCGGCACCCACCTCAACGACGTCGCCGCGATCTGGCCGGTTCTGGAAGGCGGGCAGCCCATTCTGCACGTCGTCGTCCGCTCCCATTGGGCCGATATCGGCGGGATGAGCCCAGGCAGCCTGTCGGGCGGCGCGCGGGAGATCCTGCAGGAGGGGCTGCGCCTCAACCACATCCGCGTCCCGCGCCAAGGCACTTCCGACGCGCTGCGGGTCATCCTCGACAACATCCGCGCCGCCGGCGACGCGGCGAGCGACCTGAACGCCGTCTTCGGCATCTGCCGCGTGGCGGAACGCCGGGTGCGCGCGCTGTTCGCCAAGTACGGCACCTCTGCCGTGCTGCACGCCATCGAGGACATCTTCACCGCCTCCGAACGCCGCATGCGCAAGGCGCTGGAGGCGCTGCCGGACGGCGAATGGACCCACCGCGCCTATCTCGACGGCACCGCGGCCGCCGGCAGCCCCCTGCCGGTGCAGGCGCAGCTGACGGTGGCGGGCGGCCGCGCCCGGGTGGACTTCACCGGCACGGCGCCACAGGTCGCGGCGCCCCTGAACGCCGGCCCCGCGATCGGCCCGACCAGCGTGCTGACCATCCTGAAGAGCTTCCTCGACCCCGGCGGCGTCATCAACGACGGCACGCTCCGCTGCTTCGACGTCGTCGTGCCGCCCGGCACCATCCTGAGCGCGACGCCTCCCGCGCCCTGCGGCGGGCTGAACGAGGTGCGCTTCGCGGCGGATGCCGCGGTGATGGGCGCGCTCGCCAAGGTGGCGCCGGACCGCCTGACCGGCGATGTGCGCGGCACCTCCAACCACACCTATATCGGCGGCCGCTCGCCCGCGGGCCGGCCCTTCATCTTCTATGAATACCCCTCGGGCGGCACCGGCGGATCGCGCGTCGGCGACGGCAACCACGCCGTGCGCGCCTTCAACGAGGGTGAGAACGTCTCCATCCAGTCGGCCGAGGTGGTGGAGGTCATCTACCCGCTGCGCATCCTGCAGAACGAGCTCCGGCCGGACAGCGGCGGCGCCGGCACGCGGCGCGGTGGCTGCGGCCTCATCCGTCGCGTCCTAGTCGAGACCGACGAGGCGACGCTCTCCGTCCTGTCCGACCGCAACCTGGTCCCGCCCGGCGGCGTCAATGGCGGCGTCTCCGGCGCGCCGAACCGCTACGAGGTCTGGCGCGAGGGCGCGCCGCTCCGCATTTCCGACTTCCCCGGCAAGGTCACGCTGTTCCCGCTGCGCCGCGGCGATGTCGTCGTCATGCGCAGCTCCGGCGGCGGGGGCTTCGGCGATCCCGCCGCGCGCGATCCTGCGCTGCTCTCGGCCGACATCGCCGACGGCGTGGTGACGGAAGCCGGGCGTGCCGCCTATGCGCCGCCAGCCTCCGCGCCCGTCGTCATCGCGCGCGCGGAGATGCCCGCGCCGCACCTGGCGCGCCTGACCCGCGACCTCGCCGAGGCGCATGGCCTCCAGGCCGGCGAGATCTTCGAGCTTCTCGCCGGATCGGGCCCCGCGATGCGCTTCTGGGCCGCGGAGCTCGTCGACGAGCCAGGCCAGCGCCTCTGGGTGCATCCGGAGGCGGCCCTGGGCGATGCGCCGCTGCGGCTGCGTCCGCTCTTCCAACACGTCCCACGGGGAACCCCGGCATGAGCACCGCACCGATCATGGAACGGCCTCCGATCGGCCGGCACGGCCGCATCTCGCCGGCCGAAGCGCAGGAATTCGCCGCGGCGAAGCAGCTTCTGCCGGGCGGCGCGCTCGGCGGCAACGCGCTGGCGGAGGACGTGAAGTTCGTCGTCCAGCGCGGCGAGGGATCGCGCTTCTGGGACGTCAGCGGCAATTGCTACATCGACTACGTCCTCGGCTCCGGCGCGCTGGTGCTGGGCCACGCGCATCCGGCGGTGCAGCAGGCCGTTGCCGACCAGGCGATGCGGGGCACGCATTTCTTCGCCTACCTGAACGAGCCCGCGGTCAAGTACGCCGAACGCCTGCGCCCCTATATCCGCTGCGGCGAACGCCTGCGCTTCACCACCTCCGGCTCCGATTCCACCTTCCACGCGATGCGCCTGGCGCGCGCCTTCACCGGCAAGCCGAAGGTCCTGAAGTTCGAGGGCGCCTATCACGGCGCGCATGACTACGCGCAGCTCTCCACCACGCCGAAGCGCGGCAGCAACTTCCCCGCAGGCATCCCCGACACCGCCGGCATCCCCGAGGTGGTGCAGAACCTGACGCTCGTCGCGCCCTTCAACGACATCGACGCCGCGCGCGCGATCATCGAGGCGAACCGCGACGAGCTGGCCGCGGTGATCGTCGAGCCGATCCAGCGCATCCTCTCCCCCCTGCCCGGCTTCCTGGAAGGCATCCGGGAGATCACGGCCGCCAACGGCGTGCTGATGATCATGGACGAGGTCGTGACCGGCTTCCGCTACGCGCTGGGCGGCGCGCAGGAGTATTTCGGCATCACGCCGGACCTCGCGACCTACGGCAAGATCATCGGCGGCGGCCTGCCGGTCGGCGCGGTCGCGGGACGCGCCGATATCATGGACCAGGCCGATCCCTCCACGAAGGCGAACCCCGGCTACGTCTACCAGAACGGCACGCTGCAGGGGCATCCGCTCGGCTGCGCGGCAGGTGCCGCGACGCTGTCGGTGCTGGAGACGCCGGGCTTCCACGACAGGCTCTTCGCCATCGGCGCGAAGCTGCGCGCCGGGCTGCAGGAGGTCTTCGACCGCCATGGGATGGGCGTCGTCGTCTTCGGCGACGGGCCGATGTGGCACTTCCTCTTCGCCGAGAAGGCACCGACCACCTACCGCGACATCCTCGCCGCGGATGGCAGGAAGCTCGGCGCCTTCGACACGGAGCTGATCCGCCAGGGCATCTTCGTGCTGCCCGGCGTGCGCCGCTTCGTCTCCGCGCTGCACACCGACGACGATCTGCAGGAGACCTTCGCCGCCTTCGACCGCGCCTGCCGCGCCTTCAAGGCCTGATCCGGCATGGCGGGGGCGCTGCTGATCGGGATCGATGTCGGGGGGACCTTCACCGACCTCATCGCCTATCGGACCGACACGGGCGCCGTCTCCGCGCACAAGGCGCTTTCCGACCGGCGCCGGCCGGACGAGGGGGTGCTGGCGGCGATCCGCGCGGCGGGGCTGGATCCGGCGCGCATCGGCTTGGTCGTGCATGGCACCACCGTCGCGACCAACGCGCTGCTGGAACGCCGCGGGTCCGAGGTCGCGATGGTCACGACGGAGGGATTCCGGGACGTGATCGAGCTCGGCCGAACCACGCGGCTGGTGCCCGGCACGCTCTACGATCCCTACTTCCGCAAGGCCCCGCCGCTGGTCCCGCGCCATCGTCGCTTCACGCTGGCGGAGCGCGTATCAACCGCCGGCGAGGTCGCGCAGGCGCCCGACCCGGCCGAGATCGCGCGCCTCGCCGTGGCCATCGCCGCCAGCGGGGCCGAGGCTGTCGCCATCTGCTTCCTGAACTCCTTCCGCAACGACGCCAACGAGGAAGCGGTGGCCAGGGCGCTGGGCGGCACGCTGCGCTACGTCACCACCTCCTCACGCGTGCAGCGGGAGATCCGCGAATACGAACGCTTCTCCACCACCGTCGCGAATGCCTATGTCATGCCGGTGATGGCCGCCTATGTTGAGCGGCTGCTCGGCGCGCTGCGCGGCGGCGGCTGCGACGCGCCCTTCTACACCATGGCCTCGAACGGCGGCCTCATGTCGACGACGACGGTTGCTGCGCATCCCGTGCGCACCATGCTTTCGGGCCCCGCCGCAGGCCTCGCCGCCGCCGTCCGCTTCGGGGCGGAGACCGGCTGCCCCGACCTCATCACCTACGACATGGGCGGCACCAGCAGCGACGTCGCGCTGATCTCCGGCGGCGAGTGGATGCTGCGGCGGGAGGTGGTGATCCAGGGGATGGTGCTGCGCACGCCGCAGATCGACATCCACACCATCGGCGCCGGCGGCGGCTCGATCGCGGAGGTCGATGCGGGCGGCGCGCTGCTGGTGGGGCCAGAGAGCGCGGGCTCCACCCCCGGCCCCGCCTGCTACGGCCGCGGCGGCACCCACGCCACCGTGACGGACGCCAATGTCGTGCTCGGCCGCCTTGGCGAGGGCCAGACGCTGGGCGGGACGCTGGAGATCGGCGCGGAAGCCGCGCGGCGCGCGGTCGGGCGGCTGGCGGAGCGGCTCGGCACCTCGGGCGAGGCGATGGCGCAGGGCGTCGTCGCGCTGGCCGTCGCCAAGATGGCGGCCGCGATCTACGAGATCTCGGTCGCCCGTGGCCGCGACCCGCGCGACTACGCGCTGGTGCCCTTCGGCGGCGCCGGCCCTCTGCATGCCTGCGAGGTGGCGGCGGAGCTCGGCATCCCGCGCGTGCTGGTGCCGCCCTCGCCCGGCACCTTCTCCGCCTTCGGCGCGCTCTGCTCGCCTCTCATCAAGGACCGCGCCGTCACGCTGCTGGCCGCGCTGGACGACACCGCGGCCGCCCGGATGCAGGCGCTGGCGGCGGAGTTCGCCGCCGGCCTGCGCGAGGAGTTCCGGGCGGAAGGCGTGGACACGGCTCGCTTCGAGACGATGCTGCAGCTCGACGCGCGCTATCTCGGCCAGGCGCATGAGCTGACGGTGACGCTGCCCGGGGAGTTCACCGCCGCCGCCGCCCGTGCCGTGTTCGAAGGCGCCTTTGCGCGTGAATATGGCCGTCTCGATTCGGGCCGCGACGTCGAGGTGGTGAACCTGCGCGTCATCGGCCGCATCCTGATCCTGGCGCCGGCCATCGCGGCGCCGGCGGCGCAGGCCGCGCCCGCCGGCCGCCGCCGCATCTGGCTCGACGGCGCTTGGACCGAGGCGCCGGTGCATCGGCGCGAAGCGCTGGTGCCCGGCATCCACCTTCACGGCCCGGCCATCGTCGAGGAGATGAGCGCGACGCTCTACCTGCCGCCAGGATGGAGCCTGGCGCTCGGTGCGAAGGGGGAGCTCGACCTCCGCCACCACGACGTCGCAGGGCGCATGCTGGCTGCCGAATAGGCCATGCCGCGGGAGAGGGATGCGCGGCTGCTGACCGGCCGCGGTCGCTTCCGGGGCGCCGCCCTGCCGCCCGGCAATCTGCACGCGGCTTTCATCCGATCGCCCCTGCCGCATGGCGTGGTCCGCGGCATCGCCTCAACCGCGGTGGCCGGCGATGTCGCGCTCTTCGCCACCGGCACGGATCTCGATGCCGACGACACCGGCCCGATCGCTGCCGATACCGTGAAGGGCTTCCTCGGCAAGCAGCATCCTGACTGGGCGCAATCCTTCCAGACCGTTCCGGCCCGCGGCCGCGTGCGCCAAGGGGCGAGGCGGTCGCGATGGTGGTCACCGACAAAGCTCGCCGATGTGGTGATTTCGGTCGGAGAGTACGCGCCCGACGCCGGCGGCACCGGCTGCCCGCCGATCTGGTGCGGCGGGCGGGGCAGGCCGCAGCTGGCCGGCCTCAGACCTCGACCTTGTAGGTCAGCCTGATCTCGTCGCCGTTCTCTCCCATCAGCCCCCAGGCATGGCGCGGCTGCTCCGAGACGATGACGTCGATATCGCGCGGCTCGATGCCGGTGGCGGCCGGGACGCGGCGGTAGATCTGGCGGACCAGTTCCTTCAGCGTGTCTTTCGATCGGCCCTCGAAGGTGTCGATCTCGATGATGATGTAGCGCTCGGTGCGCTCATGCGGCGGGTAGATGAAATCCGCGCGGTCCATGGGGAAGAAGCGCTGCAGGCGGCGCTCCGCGGGGAAGGTGAAGGCGGTCGAGATGCTTTCGTTGATGGCGTCCGACAGCGCCTGGCGGATAGGCACGAGGTTTTCGCGAATCCCGTATACCTTGGCTTGCGGCATGGATGGCCCTCCCGGCGGGAGCCTAAGCGAAACTTGCCCGCTCCCGCAAGAATTCCTTGGATACAGGACACAACAACTCGTCCGCTGCGCCCTGCCGCCCTGCGCCATGCCGTCCGGTCCGGCTCGGCGCCACGGCGCGACAAGGTCGGCCGAGCTTCGCCGCCATGGCCTGCCGCTCACGGCGGTAACCGCTCCACCACCCCTTCTGCCCCGCCCATCAGGAACCGGGTCACCTCCGTCAGCATGGTGGAACACGCCGGTGCAGTCGAGGCGGCCACCCGGATCGGGCCAACGGCGCACTTCAGGCACGGGAGACTGGCCCCCGGTCGCCACCGTAGGACCGCCGACTGCGTGAACCGGCCGCTTGGCTATGGCGAAATCGCAAACGACAACGGTTGATCACGTGGCAACGCGCGCCACGGCTTGCAGCGTCGCCGCCACGTGTCGCACCGCCGGATCGCCCTCCCGCCGGCGATGCCAGGCCAGGTGGACCGGAAACCCTTCCACGGCGACGGGCGGCTCCAGCACCGATAGCGCCTCGCGCATCGCGCCCAGGATGGACCCGCCCGGCAGCAGGGCGATGAGGTCCGAGCCCAGCAGCAGCGGCGGCACCAGCAGAAAGTGGGGCACCACGCAGCCCACCCGCCGCGTCCGCCCATGCCGCGCCAGCGCCTCGTCCAGCGCGCCGCGCATGTCGCCGCGGGTGGAGACGAGCACATGCGGGTAGGCAAGCCATCTCTCCAGGTCGAAGCCTTCGAGGGCCGGGTGGCCGCGGCGCATCGCCACGACATACTCCTCGCGCAGCAATTCCACGCGGCGCAGATCGGGCCCGGCCGGGGGGATCAGCGAAACAGCGAGGTCGAGCGTGCCCCGCGCCAGCCCGTCCAGCGCGGCGGCCCCGCCCTGCCAGGGCTGCACGACCACATCAAGCCCGGGCGCGCTGCGCGCCAGCGCCGCCACCAACGGGCCGAGCAGCAGGGCGGCGAGGCTGTCGGCCATGAGCAGCCGCACCGTCTGGCGCAGTTCCGCGAGCGGCACCTCCGGCAGCTCGAGCACGTCCCCGAGCCCGGCCAGTGCCTCACGCAGCTTCGGCCGCAGCGCCTCGGCCAGCGGCGTGCGGCGCATGCCCCCGGCCGCGCGCTCAAGCAGCCGGTCGCCGAAGAGTTGGCGGCAGCGCTCAAGCGCGCTCGATGTGGCGGGCTGCGACAAGCCGAGCCGGTCCGCCGCGCGGGAGACATGCGCCTCCTCCAGCAAGGCATCGAGGATGACAAGCAGGTTCAGGTCTACGCCGCGAAGCTTCATGCCATAGATAATGCCATATACACATTATCTGTTGGAAGGATTTCGCCCGACGTCGCAGCTTCCGGCCCGCATACCGGAGGCCTCGATGACCCGAACGCTGATCCTCTTCTTCCACCCCGATCCTGCCGCTTCCAAGGCGAATGGCGCGCTGCTCGCCGCAGCCCGACGCTTGCCCGGCGTCGAGGTCGCCGACATGGCGCGGCTCCACCCCGAGGGCGTGCGCGACACGGACGCGGAGGTCCGGCGCCTTCACCGGGCCGACCGGCTGGTCCTGCAGTTCCCCGTGCAATGGTATTCCACGCCGCCGCTGCTGAAGGCCTGGCAGGACGTGGTGCTGAGCCGGATGTTCTATACCCGTCCCGAGGAAGGCGAGCGGCTGCGCGACTTGCCCGTGCTGGTGGCCGCGACCGCGGGCAATGTCGCGGAGGCCTATGGTCCGGCGGGCGTGAACCTCTACCCCCTCGAGGAGTTGCTGCGGCCGCTGGAGGCGACGGCCCATCGCTGCGGCCTCGCCTGGACCCGGCCCCATCTGCTCTTCCGCGCGAACCGGCTTTCCGCCGCGGAGCTCGACGCGGCGGGCGAGGCCTACGCCACGCGGCTGCGACGCTGGATCGCGGCGACGACCCAGCCCGTCACGGCCCGCCCGCGCCTGCTGCCCCTTTCGGCGGAGGCCTGAGCCATGCGGTCCATTCGCGGCGCCATGGCCCCGCCGGCTCCCTTCGTGCTGGCGGCCCGCGCGCTGCCGCTCGGGCTGCTGGCGCAGTTCCTCACCGCGGGCCAGGCGCTGTTTCGCGATGATGGGCTCTGGGGCGTCCATGGCGCGCTCGGCGTGACGCTGGCCGTGCCGGTGGCCGGGCTGCTCGGTGGGGCGCTGCTGGTGCGGCGGCTGCGCGGCTTCGCGGCATCGGCTTGTCTCATCGCGGCCCTCTACGTGGCGCAGCTTGCCCTGGGTGCAGCGGACCACGCGCTGCCCCTCTCCCTCCATCCGCTCAACGGCGCGATCCTGCTTGCGGCAAGCCTCGTGCTGCTCGCGCGGGCGGAGCGCGGGCGGGACGAAATGGCCGCGGCGCCGGCCGGCGCGCAGCCGTGAGCGCCCGCCCACCCTGGCCGAACCGCGCGGCCGCCGGCCGGACAGCGCCAATGCACGAAAGGTCGAACGCCATTCCATCCCGTCGCCTCGCCCCTGCCTCCCGCACCTCCCGCCGCGCGTGCCTCGCCCTGCTGATAGGCCTCTCCGTCGCCGGGTGCGGCTCGGCTGGGGGTTCTTTGGAGAGCGCCTACCGGGCGAACCTCGCCAGCGAGACCGCGCTCAACGCGCAGATCATCAGCGACCGCGCCCGCGCCCAGCGCTGCGACCGCGATCCGACCCGCCGGGAATGCGGCCCTCGATGATGACCGCTGGCGAGGCCCCGGGCCTTGCCAGGCCGCAGCCCGACCCAAGCGGGCGCGTCTTTCCACCAGCACCATGGAGCAACCGGCATGAACAGGGCCGAGCCCGTCTTCCCGCCTGGACGTCACGCCCTCTACGAGGCGCACCGCTACTCCGCAGCCATCCGCTCCGGCGACCTGCTCTTCGTCTCCGGCCAGGTCGGCAGCCGCGCGAATGGCGGCCCTGAGCCCGGTTTCGAAGCCCAGGTGGAACGCGCCTTCGACAATCTCGCGGCGACGCTGGCGGCGGGCGGTTGCGGCCTCGCGGACGTCCTCGACGTCACGACCTTCCACACCGACCCGCAGGCCCAGTTCGAGACGGTGCTGAAAGTGAAGGACCGCGTCTTCCCCGCGCCGCCCTACCCGACCTGGACGGCGGTGGGCGTGACCTGGCTCGCAGGCTTCGACTTCGAGATCAAGGTGGTCGCGCGCATTCCGGTCGGTCCCTGACACTGCGGGACCCGCCCGCATCGCACCGCCGTGGCTTGCTGACCGGCATGCTCGTCACCGCGCCGTCGCGTCTGCCTCCCATGCCCATGGCCAGAGGATGGGGCCGGCCGTCCCGGCGACCAGCTACCAGGAAACGCGGCGCAGCGATGTCGTGGATGAGCGTTTCGGCTGTCGGATCGGGGCCACGCCGATGCACTCGCCCGCGATCCTGGCGCGGGCCGAGCGGGGAGGTGACGTCGCGGTCGCCGACATCCGCGGCGGCGGAGAATACGGCGCGGCGTGGCGCGATGCCGTCCATCGCCTCGCAAGGCAGAACAGTTTCGACGGTGTCATCGCAGCGAGTGCAAGCCTGAAGGCGGAAGGTGTCGCCGGGCCGGGCGGTCTCGCGATCCAGGGCTCGTCGAACGGCGGATTGATCGTGACGCCGCGGTCAACCGGCGCACCGACCTCTTCGCCGCAGCACTGCCCGGAGCCGGCGTCATGGACATGCAGGATGGGCGCTGGGAAGCGGGCAACGAAATCCTCTGGCGGCAGCCGGCCTGCGTGGAGGCGTCCTACCGGATGCGGATTGTCGCGGCGTTGCCGGCATCCAGCGTCGCGTCGCTTGCCATCGCGCCGTGGTTCGCCAGCATGTAGGCGGTGATGGCCAGCTTCTGCGCGTCGGCCAGGCGTGTCGGATCGTCGAAGGGCATCATCAGCTGGTTGTACTCGAACAGTCCGAGCGCATCGTTGAACTTCCCGATCTGCGTCCGCTCCCCCCAGATCGGGGTCTGGAAGCCTGCGCCGCGCCGGCCGTCGGCGCCGTGGCAGGCGGCGCAGTATTCGGCATAGAGGCGCTGCCCCTCCGCGACCTGGGGCGAGAGGGCCGGCTGGCCCGTGGCGGCGGCGACGACGAGGGCGAGCCCGGCAAGCGCCGGCATCGCCAGGTTGATGGCATGCATGTCTTCGCTTCTGATTCCCGTGGCTGTGGCGGCGGCGGCACCGGGGGCGGCGTCGCACGCCGCCGCCCCCGGCCGGGCCGTCAGGCGACCTCGACGCGGAACTTCGGGATCGCCCAGTTCGCCATGCCGAGCGTGTTCAGCGGCACGCTCTCGGGCTGCACCGTGCCCGCATTGTCGGTGGTGCGCGTCTCGATCACGTGCTGGCCTGCCGCCGCATCCCAGGGCAGGGAGAAGCGCACCCAGGTGTACTTGCCGAGGTTGGGCTGGCGGATCTCCGCGCGCTGCCAGCCGCCGCCGTTGATCCGCACCTCCACCTGGCGCACGCCGTGCTGCGGGGCCCAGGCATAGCCCGACAGCTCCTGCCGCCCGGCCGCCAGCCGCGGCACCTGGCCGCGCTGCAGCGGGTAGTTCGCCGGGACCGAGGGCGACTTCTCCAGCACCAGCGGCACGGTGATGAACGACTTGGGCGGCATCCAGGTGACCATCGGCCCCTGGATGTCGTCGGGGCCGACGCCGATGAACTCGTCCTCGGTCGCGCTGAATTCGGGGCGCTGGTAGGTCGGGCCGATGAACACCTCGCCGCGGGTGTTGAGGCGGCACCAGACGCGCTTGTCGGTGACGCGGATCTCGGTCAGCCACTTGATCGAGGCGGTGCCGCCCCAGCCGGGCACCACCATGCGCACCGGCGCGCCGTGGTCGGGCACCAGCGGGTTGCCGTTCATCGCGAAGCACACGCCCATGTCGTGCTGCAGGGCGGCGACGTCGGCATAGGGCATCGGCCGGCCCATGTCGTTGCCGTCCACGCCCGACCAGAACAGCACGGTGCGCGCGCCGGGCCTGATGCCGACGCGGGCGAAGATCTCGCTCATCGGCACGTATTGCCACTCGGCCTGGCCGACCGCGCCCAGCACCCAGTTGCCGCCCGCGACCTGCTGGCCCGTCAGCCCGTCCTGTTCCCAGAACAGCGTGCGGCCGTTGCCGTGGCATTCCATCGTCGCGATGATGGTGCGGCTGCGCATGCCGAGCAGGTCTGTGTAGGTGAGCTCGACCGGCCGCTCCACCGACGCACCGTGGATGCGCAGCTTCCAGTTCTCGCGCGCCAGCACCGGGCGGGTCTCGACGGTCGGCGTCGGGTAGTGGTTGCGGACGTAGAATTCCTCGATCGGGGTCATGAAGGTCTTGAAGTTCCAGTAGTTGCCCGACCGGACCGTGGCGCCGATGTTCAGCACCCGGCTGTCGTCCTTGACGATGATGCGCCGGGCCGGGGCGGCGGGCGCGGCCGGCGCCGTCTGCGCCGAAGCGGGCGTCGCGCCGGGGATGGTCATCGCCGCGGCGCCGAAGGCGGCCGCCGAGACGAACAGCGACCGGCGCTGCGTGTTGGTGCCGTGGCGCAGCACCTCGGTCGCGATCGCATCCGCTTCCGCGCGCTGCCTGGTCTCGCGCTTGCCGTCGGACATGCCCTGTTCCTCCCTCTCGCGGCCGGCCAACCGGCTTCGCGGAAAGCAAGGTGCAACGCCGGTGCCATGCTGCACCGCGCAAGGCCCGGTCCCAAGGCGTTGATCTGCCTCGCAGCGACCTTGGCGCGAATCCGGCATTCCGGACTCGGCCCTCGCGACCGTCCGGACCGCCGGACCCGCTCAGCCGGCCTCGCCGCGCAGGCCCAGCCGGCGCAGCTTCTCGAACAGCGTCGACCGCGAGACCTGCAGCCACTCCGCCGCCCGCGTCACGTCGCCGCCGGTCGCGGCGAGCGCCGCGGCGATCGCGCGGCGCTCCGCCGCGTCCCGCGCATCGGCCAGCCTGGGCACGGGCTGGTCGCCCCTGGCGGGCAAGCCCCGTTCTGGGAACAGGTCGGCCGCCGTGACCAGCTCGCCCTCCGCCAGCGCGGCCGCGCGCTCGACGCGGTTGCGGAGCTCACGCACATTGCCCGGGAAGTCGTGCGCCGCCAGCGCGTCTTCCGCCAGCGTCGTGAACCCGCGCAGCGACCGCGCGAAGCCGCCGGCGAATTCGCCGAGGAAGCGGCGTGCCAGCGGCAGCACATCCTCTCGCCGGTCGCGCAGCGGCGGCATCGCGACGCGGATGACGGCGAGGCGGAAGAACAGGTCCGCGCGGAAGCGGCCCTCGGCGACGCGCGCATCGAGGTCGGCATTGGTCGCGGCGACCACACGCGCGCGGAAGGGCAGGTCGCGCTCGCCGCCCAGCCGGCGGAACACCCGCTCCTGCACCAGCCGCAGCAGCTTCGCCTGGAGCGGCGCCGGCAGCTCCGCCACCTCGTCCAGGAACAGCGTGCCGCCGGCGGCCTGCTCCGCCAGGCCCTCGTGCCGCGCGGCAGCGCCGGTGAAGGCGCCGCGCTCATGGCCGAAGATCTCGCTCTCCAGCAGCTCGGCGGGCAGCGCCGCGCAGTTGGTCGCGACGAAGGGCAGCCGCGCGCGCGGGCCCTCGGCATGCAGCAGCCGCGCCGCGACCTCCTTGCCGGACCCGCTCGGCCCGCTCAGCAGCACGGTGCTGTCGATCGGCGCCACGCGGCGCAGCACGCGCTCCACCGCCTGGATCGCCGGCGCCTCGCCGAGCACGAAGCCTTCGCCGCGTTGCCAGCGCGGCGCCAGCAGCGCTTCCAGCCGGCGCAGCAGCGCCTCGATGTCGAAGGGCTTGGTCAGGTAGTCGGCCGCCCCGGCCTGCATCAGGCGCACCGCCTGCGCGATGTCGCCATGGCCCGTCACGAACAGGATCGGCGCCTGGCCGCAGCGCAGCGCGATCGCGCGGTGGACCTCCTCGCCGTTCATGTCGGGCAGGCGGATGTCGCAGATCACCGCGTCGGGCGCCTGGCGCGTCAGCGCACGGATGGCGTCGCCGCCGGTGCAGAACCAGCTGGTGCGATAGCCCTCCACCGCCAGCCAGTCGGCGACCGACTGGCCCATCACGGGGTCGTCCTCGATCAGCGCCACATGCGGCGCCGGATCAGGCTGCGGCGGGAAGCTGCGCGCGGTGCTCGGCATCTTGGATCCGGATGGTGACATGGGTGCCGGGCGGGCCGGCGAGCTGCACGCTGGCGTCGAGTTCCCGCACCAGGCGCGCGACGGTCCAGAGGCCGAGGCCGCCGGCCTGCGGCACGCCCGCCTCGTGCCGGTCGGTGAGCAGCCTGCGCGCCTCGACCGGCAGGCCGGGCCCCTCGTCGGCGACGACGAGGGTCAGCACCCCGCCCGCGACGCCGGCGCGCACCGTGATGCGGCCCCCGGGCGGCGAGGCGGCGCAGGCGTTGAGCAGCAGGTTCAGCGCGATCTGCCGCACCGCCTGGGCCGGCGCCGGGAAGCTGCCCTCGATCCCGTGCTGCCAGTCGAGGACCAGGTCGCGCCGCCGCGCCTCGCTCTCGATCAGCAGGCGGAGATCATCGATGTCGGCCGCGGAGACCGGCCGCGCATCCGCCTCGCCGCGCCAGAGGATGAGGGAGGCGCGGACGATGTTGTGGATGCCGGTCAGCCCGCGTTCCAGCAGTGACGCCGCGCGCGACCGCCGGTCCGCATCGTCGCCGTGGCGCTGGATCATGCGCACGGCGTTGAACAGGCCGCCGAGCGGGTTGTTGACCTCATGCGCCATGGCGGAGGCGTAGCGGCCGACCAGCGCGCGCCGTTCCTGCTCGGCAAGCCGGGTCAGCAGCGCCTCGCGCTCGGCGATCGCGGCGGCGGCGGCGTTGTAGTGGCGGAAGGCGCGGCCGACCTCGGTGTCGGCGGGCGGCAGCTCGGCCTCGGGGATCGGCTCGAGCCGTCCCTCCGCGGCGCGGCCGAGCCGCTCCGACAGCCGCAGCACCGGGCGCAGCATCCGGCGCACCAGCAGCCAGCCGAGGATCGCGAAGAGCAGCGTGAGCGCCGCATTCACCCCGACCAGCGCGAGCAGCGTGGCGCGCCGCTCGGCCGCGAGCGCCATCACGTCCACCTCCGCGGCGATCCGCCCGACCGGCACGCCCCCCTCGCTGACGGCGCGGTGGATCCAGGCCGTGGCGGCGCCCGGTTCCAGGCGAAGCGGCGCCGGGCTCGCCTCCTCGGGCGAGGCGGCGCCGAGCGGGTGGCGGATCGGGTCGGAGGCGGCGAGCACCGTGCCGTCCGGCAGCACGACGAGCACGCGCAGCGCCCCCACCCCGCGATAGCGCGCACGCGAGCGGTCGAGCGCGTCGAAGGCCTCCCACGGGTCGCGGCGGATCATCGCCGGCAGCAGCGCGGTGGAGAGCCCGTCGAGATAGGCGCCGCTGAGTTCCTCGACATGCGCGGCCTGCGTCGCCTCGAGCCGCACCAGGACGAGCTTCGAGATGGCGGCGGCGATGCCGATCATCAGCAGCGTGATCAGCAGCGGCACGCGCAGCGCCAGCGGCCAGCGGCGGGGCGCCAGCGCGCGCATCACCCGCCCGCCCGCGCGCGCCGGCTGAGCGCGGCGATGCCGTCGAACAGGCCGGGCGACCCGGCCACGAAGCCGTCGAGCCGCAGCGTCGCCAGGATGGCGCGGCCATCCGCCGTCTCCGGCATGGTCAGCAGTGCGTCGCGGAAGGCGCGTGCCAGGCCGGGATCGGCCTGCCGGGACGTCGCGAAGGGCGGAAAGCCCATCGGGGCGGAGGCCTGCACGATGCGCGTGGCGCCGACCAGCGCGGGCTCCAGGTCGGCCATCACGTCCCAGACATAGCCGTCCACCGAGCCCGACTGCGCAAGCCCCGCGGCGACGGCGCGGATCACGTTGCGGTGGCCATAGGTGAAGAAGCTGCGCGCGAAGAAGGCGCCCGGCGCGGTGCCGAGATCGGCCAGCATCGCGCTGGTGACCAGGAAGCCCGAATTGCTGTCCGGGTCGGAGAAGGCGTGGATGTCGCCGCGCAGCCCCGCCAGCGTCGCGGCGCCGCGGTCCTGCCGCGCGATCAGGTAGGCGCGGTAGAGCGGCGCCCCGCGATAGAGCGGCACCGCCAGGATCTCGAGCGCGTCGCGGTGCTGGACGAAGGGATAGCCGCAGATCCAGGCGGCATCGAGCTGGCCTGCCACCAGCAGCGAGGTGACCTCGCGGTAGGTGCGGCGCTTGACGACCTGCACCGGCCGGCCGAGGCGGGCCGAGATGTGGCCCTCGATCTGGCGCACCAGGACGATGTCGGAATCAAGGAAGACCGGCGTGAGGCCCAGGGTAACGGTGCGCGCCGCCTGCGCCCGGGGCGCGGCGAGCGTCGCCGCCGCCGCCAGCAAAGCGCGGCGATGCAGGCGGCGCCGTGCCGGCAGCGCGGTGCGGCGCATCGTCCCCGTCGACCTCCCCGCCCGTGTGGCCCGGGCACGGCGGCAGCTTCGCCGGATCCTGCCGCGTGCGTCAATTCGAAGTCGGCGGAACGGCCCGGCCCCGGTGCTGGCCCGGCTTTCGTTGCCCGCCCCGGGACGGCGGCATCCGGTCCGGGGACGGAGCACCGCGCCGATCCCCGCTGGGCGTCCGCCTTCCGCGCCGGCGGCATCAGCCTCAGCGCCCGGCACGCCGCCGGCATCGCCCCCGATCCGTCGCGGGTCCGTCCGCGCCGCGCCGCGATCTCGCCCGCCGGCAGCCCGGACCGGCCGGCGGCCAGCGACAGGCGCGGCAAGGCGAGCCGGGTTGGCTGGCCGAGGGCGGTGGAAGCTGCGGCGGCCTGGTCGGTTTCCATGCGCCACGGAGGATCGAAGCAGCGGTGCTCGCGGGATAAACTTCGATGACACCGGAAGCAATCAGGCAGACTCCGCCCCGATCCTGGCATATGGTTCGATGATTGTAGAAGAATTTGGACGGGCCCCGCGGCCGGCTGCGGCCGCCCCGGTGGTTCAGGAGCCTCCATGTCAGCCCACCAGCGATTCGGCCCGCCGGCCGACATCCGCGCTCCCGCCCCGCTCGGACGGTTCGAGCGGTGGCTGAGCCTCTGGGTCGCGCTCTGCATCGCGACGGGGATCGCGCTCGGCGCCCTGGCGCCGGGCGCCTTCGCCGCCCTCGCGCGGGCCGAGTACGCCAGCGTGAACCTGGTCGTGGCCGTCCTGATCTGGGTGATGATCTACCCGATGATGGTCAACGTCGATTTCGGCAGCCTGCGCCGGGTCGGCGACAAGCCGAAGGGCCTTGCGATCACGCTCGCCGTCAACTGGCTGATCAAGCCCTTCACCATGGCCGCCCTCGGGGTGCTGTTCTTCGAGCACGTCTTCGCCGCGCTGATCCAGCCCGCGGATGCGCAGCAATACCTGGCCGGCGTGATCCTGCTCGGCGCCGCGCCCTGCACGGCCATGGTCTTCGTCTGGAGCCAGCTCACGCGCGGCGATGCGACCTACACGCTGGTCCAGGTCTCGGTGAACGACGCGGTCATGGTGTTCGCCTTCGCGCCCATCGTCGCGCTGCTGCTCGGCGTCACCGAGATCCCGGTGCCGTGGGAGACGCTGCTGCTCTCGGTCGTCCTCTACGTCGTGGTCCCGCTCGCCGCCGGCATCGCGACGCGCCGGGTCCTGGTCCGCCGAGGGGAGGATGCGGTCGCGCGGTTCACGGCGGCGCTGAAGCCCTTCTCGGTGGCCGGCCTGCTGGCCACGGTGGTGCTGCTGTTCGGCTTCCAGGGGGGCGTGATCCTTGGCGAGCCGCTCGTCATCCTGCTGATCGCCGTGCCGCTGCTGCTGCAGAGCTACGGCATCTTCGCCGTCGCCTATGCCTGGGCCTGGATCTGGCGGGTGCCCTTCCCGATCGCCGCGCCCTGCGCGCTGATCGGCACGTCCAACTTCTTCGAGCTGGCGGTGGCCGTTGCGATCAGCCTGTTCGGCATCGACAGCGGCGCGGCGCTGGCGACCGTCGTCGGCGTGCTGGTCGAGGTGCCGGTGATGCTGTCGCTGGTCGCGTTGGCGAACCGGACGCGCCATCTCTTCCCGCAGGCCTGACGCACCGCGTGAAGCATCCTCATCGCCGGCGCGGCACGACCCGGCGGTGCAGCAGCCCGGGCGGCAGCAGCGCGGCCGTCCCTACCAGAAGGGCCACGAGCAGGGCCACGGTCGGGCCGAACTGAACCGCGCAGGGTTTGCCGGAGGCTCCAACCGTTGAGAGGATGGAGCGATGACGGCGAAGAAGAAGGCGGCGAACTACTCGCCTGAGGTTCGGGAGCCGGCGGTGCGGCTGGTGCTGGACGGCGCCGGGGAGCACGGCCCGCAATGGGCGGCGATCGGCTCGATTGCGGCGAAGATCGGCTGCACGGCGGAGACGCTGCGGCGCTGGCTCCGGCGGGCCGAGCGGGTCGTGTCCCTGCGCGTGGTGTAGGAGCGCGATGATCTCCGTCGGGCTGGGCCGCCGTGTCAGGCTGCCACGGCAGGCAGGCTGACAGCCGCGGTATCGCTCACGGCGCCGATGGTCTCCAGGGTCATGTAGCGGGCGCGCTGGGTGGCCCACTCGTCCGACTGCTCGAGCAGGATGGCGCCGACGAGGCGCACGACGGCGGCCTCATTCGGAAAGATCCCGACCACGTCGGTGCGGCGCTTGATCTCGCCGTTGAGGCGCTCGATCGGGTAGTAACCCGTATGTAGACCGCGGTGCCTGTCTTGTCCGGCTGGGACGGCCTCCGTGTCTCGGCGTATGGTGCGACTATCCGGGACGAGGGGCACCGGGAGCACGCTGAGTGGGCAGGCCGATGTACACAGTGAGCTGCGAGCTCGCGTTAGTACCTGGCCGCCCCCGCGATCTGCCCGGTTGCGCCGAGAGCACGGATCCCTAGGTGTCGTGCGGCCCACTGCTCCCGTCGACTGCGACAGGCGAGAGGAGAAGTGGGATGCGACGGGTGATTGGCCTCGACGTCCACCGCACCTTCGCGGAGGTCGTCTTCTGGGAGGACGGGCGATTGCGCCCGGCCGGGCAGGTGGACATGAGCTGCTCTGGGCTCGATGGCTTCGGACGGACCCTCGACAAGGCGGACGAGGTCGTGGTCGAGGCGACCGGCAACGCCATGGCGGTCGTGCGTGTGCTGAGCCCCTACGTGGCGCGGGTGATCATGGCGAACCCGCTGCAGGTGCGCGCCATCGCGCATGCCCGCATCAAGACCGACAAGATCGACGCGGCCGTGCTGGCGCAGCTGCGGGCCGCGGACTTCCTGCCCGAGGTCTGGCTGCCGGCCCCCGCGACCGAACGGCTGCAGCGACTGGTCGCGCGCCGGAACCAGGTGGTCCGGCATCGGACGCAGATCAAGAACGAGGTGCACGCGATCCTGCAGGCGCTCCGGCTGGATCGAGGTATGGTGCGAGACGGTGGTCGTCAGGATGGGACCTGAAAGACCAGACCTGCTGCCAGGCTGACCGTCGGCTAGGAGCCTGTCCTTGTAACGGGTGAATCCGCTCGACAGCTTGTGCGAGCGGTGATTCGCTGGTCGGCATGACGAAGAGCTTTCGGCCCTGGAAGGTGGACGAGGTCTGGCTGCTA
>JAIYDD010000046.1 GCA_027487675.1 Acetobacteraceae bacterium
AACAGCGCGTAGAACTGGCCGGTGTACCACACCACCGCCTGGCCCATGACGAGGCCGAGCAGCGCGAACAGCGCGATGCGCGCGTTCTTCCACTGGCCGAAGGCCTCGCTGATCGGCGCCTTCGAACCGGTGCCCTCTTCCTTCATCTTCTTGAAGGCCGGGCTCTCGTTCATCTGCGTGCGGATGTAGACCGAGACGGCGAGCAGCAGGATCGAGATCAGGAAGGGCACGCGCCAGCCCCATTCGGCGAAGGCGGCCTCGCCGACGATGGCGCGCGTCGAGAGGATGACGATCAGCGACAGGAACAGGCCCGCCGTGGCGGTGACCTGGATGAAGCTGGTGTAGAAGCCGCGCCGCCCGTTCGGCGCGTGCTCGGCGACGTAGGTCGCGGCGCCGCCGTATTCGCCGCCCAGCGCCAGGCCCTGCAGCATGCGCAGGATGATCAGCACGATGGGTGCCACGAAGCCGATCTGGTCGGAGGTGGGCAGGATGCCGACGATGAAGGTCGAGGCGCCCATGATGACGATGGTGATCAGGAAGGTGTACTTGCGCCCGACGATGTCGCCGAGCCGGCCGAACACCAGGGCGCCGAGCGGGCGCACCAGGAAGCCAGCGGCGAAGGCCAGCAGCGCGAAGATGTTGCGCGTGGTCTCGTCGTACATGCCGAAGAACTTGGCGCCGATGATGGCCGCCAGCGAGCCGTAAAGGTAGAAGTCGTACCACTCGAACACCGTGCCGAGCGAGGAGGCCAGGATGACCTTCCGCTCCTCGCGCGTCATCGGCGCGGCTTTCTTGGTTGCGCCTGCTGCAGCTGCCATCCTCAGGTCCCTCCGGGCCGCTTGCGCGGCTGTTCGTGTTGCCAACCGCGTGGGCCCTGGGGCGGCACGGGTGGCGCACGCTCTTCCATCGGGCGATGGAGGATCAACGAGGCGCGCGATTAATTCGTGTCCAGAACACGGCGCCGCCTCAGATTCCGGTAACATGTTTGCAGCGGCGCATGTCAGGCCCGCCACGCTGACAGCGTGGCATCCATCGACGTGAAGGCGGCCCGGCGAGGGCTCAGCCGCCGGCCAGGCGGGCGGCCAGCGCGGCGGGGTCGAAGGCGCGCTCCATCTCCTGCTGCGAGGTGACGACGTGGAAGCGCAGCGCGCCGCGGATCGCCGGCGTCTCGCCGATGCGCTGGTCGGGATGGATGGGCAGGGTGGCGAGCAGCGGTGCCTCGGCGCGCAGGGGCAGCCGGAGGGCGGAGAGCGGCGGCGCGTCCTGCAGCGCGGCGAGATGCACCACCAGCGCATCGGCGGCGGCCTCCAGCGTCGGGCGTTCCCCGGCGGGCGCCTGCGCCTCGGCCAGCAGGCGGGCGCCGATGCCGGCGAGCGCGCCTGCCAGCGCCTCCTCCCGCCCCGGCAGGTGGGGGCGCAGCCAGGCCTCGGCCATGGCGACGACGTCGAGCGTGCTGGCGGCGAAGGTCTGCCAGCGGCAATGCGACAGGGCGGCGTGGAAGTCGGGGTCGGCGAACATCTCGCGCTCCTGCCGGCCGGCCTTCACGCGGCAATAGTCGACGACGGTCTTCTGGGCGACGAAGGCGGATTGGGCGGCGAGGAAGGCGGCGAAGGCGGCCGGATCCGCCGATGCGGGGCGGGGGAAGATGCGCCGAAGCCACATGAACATTTCTTCACCTTAGGCCGGGAAAGCCGGATATTGCGTGAACTTCCGCTTACGTGATAGCGCCGGGGCTGAACAAAGATTCACCGGGCCGCGGCCACGGTGCATTCCGCTTGGCCGATCCCTGGCCGAGAGCAGCTTCGAGGGGGAGAGCGACGTTATGCCATTGGTGGAAAACGCCGATACGCCGCAAAGCGCGAAAGGCGCCGCGGTGGACCGGGCGACCGGGGAGGCGTACTGGAAGAAGACGTCCGGCCTGATGTGGACGGTGCTGGCGATCTGGTTCGTCGCCAGCTTCGGCATCCACCTGTTCGCGCCGATGCTCAACCCGATCCACATCCTGGGCTTCCCGCTGGGCTTCTACATGGCCGCGCAGGGCAGCCTGATCGTCTTCGTCGTCGCGCTCTTCTGGTTCGGCAAGCGCCAGAACGAGATCGACGAGGAATTCGGCGTGCAGGAGGACTGATCCCATGTCGGCCTCCACGAAGGAGAAGGATCCGTTCATCGCCTCGCTCGGCAAGATCTATGCCGGGTACACGGGCGGCTTCGCGATCTTCGTCGTCCTGATCGCCATCCTGGAACAGATGGGGGTGCCGGACCGCATCCTCGGCTACCTGTTCGTCGGCCTGACCATCGGCGTCTACGCCTATATCGGCATCATCAGCCGCACCCAGGCGGTGGCGGAATACTACGTCGCCGGCCGGCGCGTGCCCGCGCTCTACAACGGCATGGCCACGGGCTCGGACTGGATGTCGGCGGCCAGCTTCATCGGCATGGCGGGCAGCCTCTACGCGCTCGGCTATGGCGGGCTGGCGTTCATCCTGGGCTGGACCGGCGGCTACATGCTGGTGGCCATCCTGCTCGCGCCCTACCTGCGCAAGTTCGGCCAGTACACCGTCCCCGACTTCCTCGGCGCCCGCTACGGCGGCAACGCCGCGCGCCTCGTCGGCGTCGTGGTGCTGATCACGGCGTCCTTCGTCTACGTGGTCGCGCAGATCGTCGGCGTCGGCATCATCACGCAGCGCTTCCTCGACGTCTCCTTCGGCGTCGCGGTCTTCGTGGGCCTTGCCGGCATCCTGGTCTGCTCGATGCTGGGCGGCATGCGCGCGGTGACCTGGACGCAGGTCGCGCAGTACATCGTGCTGATCATCGCCTACCTGATCCCGGCCTTCCTGATGTCGGCCAAGGTCACCGGCGTGCCGCTGCCGCAGATCATGTACGGCGTCGCGCTGGAGCGGATCGAGGGGCTGGAGAACGCCTTCCGCGCCGCCGGCATGACGCCGCCGCCCGGCGTGACGGGGTGGCACACCCAGCCCTTCATCGGACCGAACGGCCAGTTCTCCATGCCGGCGGCGGTGAACTTCTTCGCGCTCGTCTTCTGCCTGATGGTCGGCACGGCCGCGCTGCCGCACATCCTGATGCGCTACTTCACGACGCCGTCGGTGCGGGAAGCCCGGCAGTCGGTGGCGTGGTCGCTGTTCTTCATCTTCCTGCTGTACTTCACCGCGCCGGCCTATGCGGCGTTCGGCAAGGTCGAGATCTACCAGAACATCATCGGCCAGCCGATCGCGGCGCTGCCGGAGTGGATCAAGAGCTGGCAGATCATCTCGCCCTATGGGGTCCCCTGGATCAACATCGTCGACGTGAACCGCGACGGCATCGTCCAGTGGAACGAGTTCCGCATCCACCCCGACGTCGTCGTGCTCGCGACGCCGGAGATCGCCGGCCTGCCCTATGTGATCGCCGGCCTGGTGGCCGCCGGTGGCCTCGCCGCCGCGCTGTCCACCGCCGACGGCCTGCTGCTGGCGCTGGCCAATGCCCTGTCGCACGACGTCTACTACAAGATGATCGACCGCAACGCGCCGACCGCGCGCCGGCTGATCATCTCCCGCGTGCTGCTGCTCATCGTCGCCCTCGCGGCGGCCTGGGTCGCGGGCAATGCGGGTGCCGACATCCTGTTCCTGGTCGCCTGGGCCTTCTCCATCGCCGCCGCGGGGCTGTTCGCCGCGCTGGTGATGGGCGTCTGGTACAAGAAGACCACGAACACCGGCGCGATCGCGGGCATGACGGTCGGCTACGTGCTGACCTTCGGCTACCTGATCTGGTCGGAATGGTTCGGGCTGAGCTTCGTGCAGCTCTTCGGCTCGAAGGAGGCGATCGTCGCGGCGGCGCGGCAGGTCGGCACGATCAACCCGAGCTTCGTCTCCGCCGATCTGCGGGCCGAGGCGGCGGCGATCGTGGCGAATGCCGGCGCGGTCACGGACGGCGCGCTGGCCTGGTTCGGCAGCATCATCGGCCTGCCGACGGACAGCGTGGTGCTGCGCAACCGCGTGGTCGGGCGGCTGTGGGGCATCAACAACATCTCCGGCGGCATCATCGGCGTGCCGGTGTCCTTCCTGACCATCTGGCTGGTCTCGAAGTTCACCACCCCGCCGAGCCAGGCGATGCAGGACTTCATCGACGACATCCGCATCCCGCGCGGCGGCGTCCGCCTGGCGGACCAGCGCGAAGCGGTGGAGTGACGAAGCCGGCGGCGCCTTCGGGCGGCGCCACCGCAGACCTCTCGGGGGCGGCCACTTGTTGGCCGCCCCTTTTTCTTGCACATGCCGCACCAGCCGCGCGGCGCCTCAGGGGGGGCGATGCAGTCCTTCGTCACCGACCATCTCGCCTTCTGGATCCCGATGTACGTCCTGGCGCTGACCGCCTGGGCCTGCATCGGCCGCTTCCTCATGCATGTCTTCGTGCCGGAGGACAGCGCCAACTACATCTGGCGCGGCTTCCGCCTGCTGACCGACTGGGCGGTGTGGTGCGCGCGGCGCATGATCCCGTCCTATGTCGGGCCGCGCTTCCTGCCGCTGGTCGCGGCCTGCTGGCTGTTCGGCATCCGCCTGGTGGCCGGCGTGCTGGCGATCGGCGCCGGCATGGCACCCACCCTCACCCCGCCGGGGGCCGGCTGAAATGCCGCCGCAGACCCTCTTCGTGATCACCATGGGGCTTTGCCTGGTGAACGGGCTGGTCAGCCCGATGCTCGGCCTCGTCTGGATGCTGCACCCGGTCTGGATGCCGGAGATGGTGCCGCTGACCAACGAGACGGTGTTCTACGGCGCCAGCCTGATCGTCTCGACCAGCACGCTGCTGCTCTCCGCCGTGCCGGCGGCGATCGCGGAGCGCCTCGGCCTGCCGCTCGAGAAGGCGATGTGGATCTGGCTGGCGGGCGCGGCGGTGCTCGTGCTGCTGAGCCTGGGCTGAGGATCGGGACGGCCGCAACTAGGGCAGTTCGTCTCAATTGACGGGGCTGGTCTTCATGATCTAGAAACCCCCTCCGGCCGGGCGGCTGCCCGCCCCGGCCGCGGAGTCATGGATGAGGGGCATCCTTCTGGCCGTCGCGCTGCTCGCGGCCCTGCTCGCGGCGCCCGGCGCCCGCGCCGCGGAGCCGCGCCTGGCCGCGATCCAGGCGCGCGGCGAGCTGCTGGTCTGCATCTGGCCGGAATACGTCGCCATCTCCTTCCGCAACCCGCGCAGCGGGGAGCTGGAGGGGATCGACATCGACATGGCCCGGGCGCTCGCGGCGCGGCTGTCCGTGCGGCTGGGCTTCGTCGAGACCAGCTTCGCCCAGTTCATGGACCGCATCGAGCAGGGCGCCTGCGACATCGCCATGATGGCGGTCGGCATCACCCCGGCGCGCGCCCGGCGCGTGGCCTTCAGCCGGCCCTACCTGGCGAGTTCGGTCCATGCGGTGACCACCCGCACCAATGCCCGCATCCAGGGCTGGCAGGAGATCGACACGCCGGGGACGGTGGTGGCGGTGGCGGCGGGCACCATCATGGAACCGCTGATGGCCGAGACGCTGCGGCAGGCCGAGCTGCTGGTGGTGCGTCCCCCCCGCACGCGGGAGGCGGAGATCCTGGCCGGCCGCGCCGACGTGTTCATGTCGGACTCCCCCACACGCGGCGGATGCTGCTGATGCATGACTGGGCGCGGGTGATCGACCCGCCCGGCCGCTTCGGGGAGACGCTCTATGCCTATGCCCTGCTGCAGGGCGATGCCGCCTGGGTGGCGGCGGTGGACGCCTTCCTCGATGCCGCGCGCGCCGACGGCACCCTGGCGCGCGCCGCGGCGCGGCATGGGCTGACGCCGATCCTGCTGCGGTAGCGTCGCCGGCACGCGTCGCGCTTGCCCCGCGCCCGGCCGGGGCGCATCTCGGGGCGGCATGCAGCGCGCGGCGATTCGCCTCCTGCCCGAGACCACCGCCAACCGCATCGCCGCCGGCGAGGTGGTGGAACGGCCCGCCGCGGCCGTGAAGGAGCTGGTGGAGAACGCGCTGGATGCCGGCGCACGGCGCATCGCGGTGACGCTGGAAGAAGGCGGCATCGGCCGCATCCTCGTCGAGGATGACGGCATCGGCATGGGCCCGGAGGATCTGGCGCTGGCGGTGCAGCGCCACGCCACCTCCAAGCTGCCCGAGGAAGCCGCGCTGTTCCGCATCGCAACCCTGGGCTTCCGGGGGGAGGCGCTGCCCTCGATCGGCGCGGTGTCGCGGATGGTGCTGACCTCGCGCAACGGGTCGGGGGGCGCGCATGCCATCCGGGTGGAGGGCGGGCGCGTCGCGCCGGTGGAACCCGCCGCCGGCCCGCCGGGCACCCGCGTCGAGGTGCGGGACCTGTTCTTCGCCACCCCCGCCCGCCGCGCCTTCCTCAAGACCCCCCGCACCGAGGCCGAGGCCGCCGCCGAGGCGGTGCGGCGCCTGGCGCTGGCCTGGCCCGAGGTCGCCTTCCGCGTCGAGCTGGACGGGCGGGAGGCGCTGTCCCTGCCCCCCCAGCCGCGTGGGGCGCGGATCGCCGCGCTGCTCGGCCCGGATTTCGCCGCCGCCGCCCTGCCGGTGGAGGCCACCCGCGACGGGATCGTGCTGTCGGGGCTGGCGGCGGCGCCGACCCATCACCGCGCGACGGGCGAATACCAGCACCTGGTGGTGAACCGCCGCCCGGTGCGCGACCCGCAGCTGCGCGCGGCGCTGCGGGTGGCCTACCGGGACCTGCTGCCGCGCGGGCGGCACCCGGCGGCGGCGCTGTTCCTGGACATCCCGCCGGAGGCGGTGGACGTGAACGTCCATCCGATGAAGACCGAGCTGCGCTTCCGCGACGCGGAGGGCGTGCGCGGCCTGCTGATCTCGGCGCTGCGCCGTGCGCTGGCCGTCGGCGCGGTGGCGGCGGCGCCGGAGGGGCTGACGATGGGGATGGCCTCCGCGCCGGAGGAGGGTATTGCGCCGCCTGGCCCGGGCTTCGCCGAGGCCGCGGCGTCCCCCTGGACCGGCGCGCCGCGTCCCGCGACGCCCGGCGGCTGGCGCCCGGGCCCCGGCTGGCGGCCAGCGCCCGCGCTGCCGGAAGCGGCGCCGCGCCTGCCGCTGAGCTTCGCCCCCCAGGCCGGGCCGGAAGCGGCGCCGGCGGGCGCGGCGGAAGGTCCGCTCGGCCGGCCTCTGGCGCAGATCCTGTCCACCTATGTGCTGGCCGAGGCGCCGGACGGCGCGCTGGTGCTGGTGGACCAGCACGCCGCGCATGAACGCCTGACGCATGAGGCGCTGCGCGCGCAGCTCGCCGAGGGCCAGGTGCGCGCCCAGGCGCTGCTGCTGCCGGCCGTGGTGGAGATGCCGGCCGCCGATGTCGCCCGCCTGCTGGACCAGGCGCCGGCGCTGGCGCGGCTCGGGCTGGAGATCGAGGGGTTCGGCCCCGGCGCGGTGTTGGTGCGCGCCCTGCCCGCCCTGCTCGGCGCGCCCGACCCCGCGCCGCTGCTGCGCGACATCGCCGAGGAGATCGCCGAGGCCGGCGAGGCGCTGGCGCTGGAGGCGCGGCTGGATGCCGCCATCGCGCGGCTGGCCTGCCATGGCTCGATCCGCGCCGGGCGGCGGCTGACGGGGGCGGAGATGGCGGCGCTGCTGCGGCAGATGGAGGCGACGCCGCGGGCGGGCACCTGCAGCCATGGACGGCCGACCGTGCTGCGGCTGGGGCAGGCGGAGCTGGAGAAGCTGTTCGGGCGGCGTTGACCGCAGGTCACGGGACACGGCTTGCCGCCGGCTTGCCGCAGGTCACGGGACACGGCTTGCCGCCGGCTTGCCGACGGTCACGGGGAGAACGTTGACCCGCGCCCCCGCGCCGGGGCAAGTCCCGCCCATGCCGAAGCTGCAAGCCGCCCAGATCCCCGTCACGCCCTTCCAGCAGAACTGCGCCCTGATCTGGGATGCGGAGACGCGGCGGGGCGTGGTGATCGACCCCGGCGGCGACGTGCCGCGCATCCTGGCCGCGCTGGACCGCGCCGGCTGCACGGTCGAGCGCATCCTGCTGACGCATGGCCACCTCGACCATGCCGGCGGCGCGGCCGAGTTGAAGGCGGCGCTGGAAGCCCGCCAGGGCGCGCCCGTGCCGATCGAGGGGCCGCACCGCGCCGACGAATTCCTGCTCTCCGGCATCGCCGCCCAGGCCGCGCAATACGGCATCGAGGGAATGGCCGACGCCACGCCCGACCGCTGGCTGGAGGAAGGCGAGATGGTCTCCATCGCCGGCCAGGATTTCGCGGTGCTGCATTGCCCCGGGCATTCGCCGGGCAGCGTGGTCTTCGCCTCCACCGCGCTGGGCTTCGCGGTGGTGGGGGACGTGCTGTTCCGCGGCTCGATCGGCCGCACCGACTTCCAGCCCTATGGCGACCATGACGCGCTGATCGCGTCCATCACGGGCAAGCTGCTGCCGCTCGGCGACGGGATGCGCTTCCTGTGCGGGCACGGGCCGGGCTCCACCTTCGGGGAGGAGCGGCTGGGCAACCCCTTCCTGCGCTGACGGTCGCTTCAGCGGGCCGGGCAGAGCGGCGCGGCGGGCAGGCGGTGGCGGTCCACCAGCCCGCGCGCCGCCGCCGCGATCGCGTCGCGGCTGCCGTTGGCGAGCGGCCCGAGATCTCGCGCGGAGCCGGGGAAGACCACGTATTCGACCAGCTGCGGGTCCCGCTCACGCGGGTCCGGCAGCGCCAGGGCGTAGCTCTCCAGCAGGTTGCGCGGCACGGCCGCGGTGCCGCGCAGCTCCTGCAGCAGGCGGATCGTGCCCTCCCCGATCTTGTTCGGGTTGGTGTCGCCGACGATGGCGCCGACCCAGGGCCCGCCGGGGCGCCGCCGAACCGCGACCACGTCATGGATGCCCGCCCCCGCGCCACGCGTCGCCGCGTCCAGCGGCAGCACGATGGCCGGGATGCGCAGCGAATCCGTGTAGCGCTCCGGGTCGCAGGCATGGCGCGAGCGGTCGAGGGGACCGGCGGTCTGCGAGACATAGAAGCCGTCCCGCTCGCAGGGCAGGCCGCGGGAGCGGTTCGGCGCGCGCGCCTCGCTGTCCGGCTGGCGCGCGATGCCGTACCAGCGGACGTAGTTGCCCTCGGGCGAGGTCCAGCCCGCTGCGCGCAGCCGCTCGAACTCCGCGATCAGCCGGCCGCATTGCGCCCCGCCATAGAGCAGCCGGTGCTGCCGGTCGCGGATGTCCACGCCGTTGCAAATGCTGTTCAGCGCGGTGTGCGTCTGCAGCCGGGTGCGCGGCGGCGGCGGCAGGAAGTGCCCGAGGTCATCGACGCGGTAGGACGCGAGCGCGCCATCGGTGTTGACGTCCATGTTCGCCCGGAAGGTCAGCAGACCGGCCGCGGTGCGGTGGATGGTCGCGCTGTCCGCGCCCTGGCCGTAGCGGCCGAGGGGCGTGCAGTCCTGCGCCGCGGCGGTGCCGATGGCGAGCAGGCCGAGCAGGGCGGCCGCGGCGGGCAGGCGCATGGACGGATGCTCCGTTCGCAGGATCGCGACCGGATCATTCACGGAACCGCGGGCGTGCGCAACGACCTTCCTGCCGCGCGGGACGGCGGGCGCGGCCTTCAGCGCGGCCGCAGCAGCACCACCGCCTGCACGCCGGCGGCCACCACCTGGTCCTCGGCGACCGCCACCGGCGGCGCGGCGGCGGCGCCGCGGGCCATCGCCATGGCCATCGGCCGCGCCTCGCGCTCCGGCACGTCGATGCGCACCTCGCGCAGCCCCGCGACGGCCAGGCCGAGCTGGGCGGCCACCGCCTGCGCCCGCCGCTGCACCGCCTCGAGCGCCAGGCGCGACGCCTCCTCGCGCGCCATGCGCGCGGTGTCCCGCGTCAGGCCCCAGGCGAGGCCGGCGGTGGCCAGGCCCTGGGATTGCAGGGCGCCGACCGTCTCGAGCAGCGACGCCGCGTCGCCGCCGCGCAGCGTCAGCGTCTGCGCGGCCTGCCAGCCGCGCCCCTCATCGACGCGGCCGGTCCAATAGGCGCCGGTGGCGACGGCCAGGCCCGGCACGGATCGGGCGCGGGCGACGGCAGCGGCGATGCTGCGGTTCACCGCCTCCTGCGCCGCGGCCGCGCTGCCGGCGCGGGCCTCGGCGCGGAGCGTCGCGACCAGCTCGTCGGGCGCGCGGGTGACCTCGGCGGTCTCGGCGATGTGCAGCAGCGTCTCGGGCAGCGCCTGGGCATGCGCGGCGGGGGCGGCGAGCAGCAGCAGGCCAGTCAGCAGCAGGGCGCGGCGCATGGGGTCCTCCTCGGGCCGGACAGGGGAGCGGGGGGCGGTGGCAGCATCGCGGCGAAGCCGCGTCGGGTGGAGGGCGGCGGTGCCGCGTCGGGCAAAGGGCGGCGGTGCCGCGTTGGGCAAAGGGCGGCGAAGCCGCGTCGGGCAAAGGGCGGCGGAGCCGCGGCGCGCCCGGCTCCGCAGGGCGATTGACCGCGCGCCCGGCCCGGCAGAGGCTTCCACGCGCACCGCTCCGGAGACCCGCCATGCGCCCCCCCGCCGCCCTGCTCGGCCTCGGCGTCGCCGCGATGCTCGGCCTCGGCGCCGCCGCGCCGGCGCAGGCGCGCAGCCTGACCTGGGCCTTCAACGCGGATGTGCTGACGCTCGATCCGCACTCCTCCAACAACACCTTCACCAACAGCTTCCTCGGCAATGTCTACGAGGCGCTGGTGCGCCACAACGACCGCATCGAGATCGAGCCCGCGCTGGCGGAAAGCTGGGAACGCGTGACCCCCACCATCTGGCGCTTCCGCCTGCGCCAGGGCGTCACCTTCCACAATGGCGAGAGCTTCGACGCCGACGACGTCGTCTTCACCTGGAACCGCGTGCGCGGGCCGGGCTCGCTGGCCGGCAACCTGCTCGGCCAGATCAGGGATCTGCGCAAGACCGGCCCCTTCGAGATTGAGATCGAGACGCACCGCCCCTTCCCCATCCTGCTCGCCGCCATCACCCAGTTCACCATCATGGACGAGGGCTGGAGCCGCGCGAACGGCGCCGCCCAGGCCGCGAACCTGGCGCAGCAGCAGGACAGCGGCGCGACGCGCGCGGCGAACGGCACAGGCCCCTTCCGCATCGTGGATCGCCGCCCCGACGAGCGCACCGTGCTGGAACCGAATCCCGGCTGGTGGGATCGCCCGGTCCACAACCTGACGCGCGTGACCTTCCAGCCGATCCGCTCCGCGGCCACGCGCACCGCGAGCCTGCTGTCGGGCGCGATCGACGCCAGCGTCGAGGTGCCGCTGCAGGACATCCCCCGCCTGGCGGCCGATCCGCGCGTGCAGGTGATCGAGGGGCCGGAGCTGCGCACCATCTATCTCGGCTTCGACCACGAACGCGACGAGCTGCTGCATTCCGACGTGCGCGGCCGCAACCCGCTGAAGGACCGCCGTGTGCGGGACGCGATCCAGCGCGCGATCGACGTCGATGCGCTGGTGCGCGGCGTGATGCGCGGCAAGGCCTGGCCGGCGGGGATGATGGTGAGCCCGTACCTCGCCGGCGCGCCCGCCGACCTCAACGAGCGCGCGCCCTTCGACCCGGAGGGAGCGCGGCGGCTGCTGGCGGAGGCCGGCTATCCCAGCGGGTTCGGCGTCGGCATCGTCTGCCCCAATGACCGCTACGTGAACGACGAACGCACCTGCCAGGCCATCGCGGGGATGCTGGCGCGGGTCGGCATCCGGCTGCAGCTGCAATCGGAACCGACGCAGATCTGGTCGCGGCGCACGGCGAATCGCGACTTCTCCATGTTCATGCTGGGCCATGCGGGGCTGCCGCTGGCCGACAGCTACTCCACGCTGAACGAGGTGCTGCGCACCAACAGCCGCACCGCCGGCGGGCTGAACTACGGCCGCTGGAGCAATGCCGAATTCGACGCGCTGGTGGACCGCATCGCGGAAGCCGCCGACGAGACGTCCCGCCGCGCGATGATCCGCGAGGCGCTGGCGATCGAGCGCGCCGAGATCGCGCATGTGCCGCTGTTCCAGCAGCCCATCGCCTGGGCGGCGCGGCGCGGGATCGAGCTGCGCCAGGCGCCCGACAACCGGCTGCGGCTGTGGCTGGTGCGGGTGGAGTGAGGGCCGTGTCGCAGGCTGCTTCGATCCATGGCTTGTTCCCGCGCATGGATCCGGCCCGGCGCGCCCGGATCTCGCTCCAACTGCTCCTCGGCAGCGTAGACGCCCCGCCGCCGGAGGAGACGCAGCGGATGATCGAGGCGATGGACCGGCTGCGTCCGCAGGGCCTCTTCATCCAGCCGCGCACCGCGACGCGGTCCTGGTCCGGCCTGCGGATCGAGGTCGTGATGGCGGATCCCGCTCCGGCGCGGATCCGCATCGCCTGCGGGCGCGACACCGCGCTCTGCGACGTCGTCGCGGGCGCCTTCACCGCCATGGCGCCCGACTTCGTGGCACGTGAGCCGGTGCTGCGCGACTGGTGGCAGGCGGCGCGCGACGACCTCGTCGCGATCTGGAACGACGCCCTGCCGGGCGCCGACGATCCGCGCCGCATCGACCCCGAGACCCTGCCCTGGAAGGCGCCATGACAGACCTTTTGCTCCGCGGCGGCGTGGTGATCACCATGGACGGCACGCGCCGCGTCATCGAGGACGGCGCGGTGGCCATCATCGGCGACCGCATCGCCGCCGTCGGCCCGACCGCCGAGATCGCCGCCGCGCACCCGAACCCGGCCCACATCATCGAGGCGCGCGGCAAGGCCATCCTGCCCGGTCTCATCGACGGCCACGCCCATGCCGGGCACGGCCTGGTCAAGACCATGGGCAATGGCGACAGCGCCGCCTGGATGGAGGCCTGCCGCGTCATTTACACGCTGCATTCCCCGCCGAGCTTCTGGCGGGCGGAGGCGCAGCTCGCGGCGCTGGAGAGGCTGCGCTTCGGCGTGACCACCGGCGTCTCGCTGCTCGGCGGCGGGGACAGCGTGATGCGCGTCGACGACCCGGCCTTCTGCGACGCGCATTGCGAGGGCGTGGCGGAGGTCGGCACGCGCTCCATCGTGGCGCTCGGCGCGACGCGCCCGCCCTTCCCGCGCCCCTATCGCGGCGTGGACGGCGTGGAACGCCCCGTCTCCTTCGACCAACAGCTCGCCACCATCGAGGCCTGCCTGGAACGCTGGCACGGCAGCCAGGGCATCCGCATCGCCACCCTGATGCCCGTCTATCGCGAAGCAACGCACGACCCCCACAAGGTCGTGGAGATCGAGCGCCAGGGACGCGCGGTGCGGGATCTCGGCCGGCGGCACGGCGCGCTGTTCCACCAGGACGGCCACCGCGCCGGCAGCATCGAGATGGCGGACCGCATGTTCGGCCTGCTCGGCCCGGACGCCTTCCTGTCCCACTGCACGGAGCTGACGGACGAGGACATCGCCACCCTGGTCCGCACCGGCACCAGCGTGGTTCACAACCCCTCGGCCATCGCCGCCGTGCGCGGCTATTGCCCCGCGCCGCGCATGATGGACGCCGGCGTCACGGTGATGATCGGCAGCGACGGCACCGCGCCCGACCGCTCCTGCGACATGTTCCGCCACATGTTCCAGGCCATCCGCTACCACCAGCGGCATTTCCGCGACGAACGCATGATGCCGCCGGGCAAGGCGCTGGAGATGGTGACGGTGGATGCGGCGAAGGGCCTGGGCCTGGCGGACCGGATCGGCAGCCTGGAACCCGGCAAGCTCGCGGATGTCATCACCGTGGACCTGACGGCCGCGCACATGGCGCCGGCCAACATGCCCGTCCATCGCGTGGTGTTCTTCGCCGGCGGCCATGACGTGCGGGAGGTGGTGGTGGGCGGCCGCGTCCTGCTGCGCGACGGCGCCGCGCCGCATCTCGACGCGCACGCCATCGCGGAGGAAGCGACGCGGGAAGCCAACGCGATGCTGGACGCCGCCGGCCTGCGCCACATGGTCGCCGAGGATCCGGGCTGGGGCCTGACGCGCCGCGCATGATCGCGCCCTGGATCGGCTTCACCGTCACCGCCGCGCTGTTCCAGTGCTGGCGGACGGCGAAGCAGCAGAAGCTGCGCGGCGAGCTGTCCGTCAACGCGGCCGCCGTGGTACGCTATCTCTACGGCGTGCCGGTGGGGCTGGCGCTGGTGGCACTCCATGCGGCGGTGTTCGCGCCCGCTTGGCCGGGGATGAGCTGGCATGTCGTGCTGCTCTGCGCCGCGGCGGGGCTGGCACAGATTCTCGGCACCAACCTGCTGATCATGGCCTTCGGCTTCCGCAACTTCGCGGTCGGCACGGCCTATGCGAAGACCGAGGCGCTGCAATCGGCGATCCTGGCGATGATCCTGCTGGGGGAATTCCTCTCGGCGCTGTCCTGGATCGGCATCGCGGTCGGGGTGGGGGGCGTGCTGTATCTGTCCTTGGCCGGCCGCGGCACCACGGCCGGGGAGGTGCTGCGCGCGGTGGCGCAGCCGGCGGCGCTGTGCGGGATCGGCGCGGGCTTCTGCTTCAGCGTCACCTCCATCCTGATCAAATCCGCCAACCAGGCGATGCCGGGGGAGGAGCTGGTCTTCAAGGCGCTGATCCTGCTGGTGGTCACGAACAGCCTGCAGACGCTGATGCAGGGCGGCTGGCTGCTGGCCACCGCGCGGGACCAGGCGCGGGCGGTTTTCACCAGCTGGCGCAGTTCGTCCCAGGTCGGCGCGCTGTCGGCGCTGGGCTCGGCCTGCTGGTTCTCGGCCTTCGCGCTGGCCCCGGTCGCGATGGTGCGCGCGCTGGGGCAGGTGGAGATCCTGTTCGCCCTGGCCTTCAGCCGCTTCTACCTGCGGGAGAAGGCCAGCCGCGCCGATGTGATCGGCGCGCTGACCGTCGTGGCGGGGGTGCTGCTGGTGCTGCTCGGCGCGCGGTAGGGCGCGACACGCGGGCGCGGAGCATGGCCCGCATCCGCATCCGCACGGCCGTGGCGAAGGCGTCGCGTCCCGCCCCCCGGCCTTCGCCGAGGGGCGGACGGCAGCGCCTCAGATCTCGGCGTAGCTGCCGTTGCGCCAGACGTAGAAGACGTAGTCCGGCACGGTGACGTCGCCCTTCTCGGTGAAGGAGATCTCGCCCAGCACCGTCTGCCATGGCCCGCCCGACTTCAGCAGCGCCGCCATCCGCCGCGGATCGACCGAGTTCTGCCGCGCCGCCGCCGCCGCCCAGATCTGGATCGCCGCATAGGTGTAGAGGACATAGCCCTCGGGGTCGATGTTGCGGGCGCGGAAGGCCTGCACGACGGCAGCCGCGGTCGGGCGCTTGCGCGGGTCGGAGCTGAAGGTCATCAGCGTGCCCTCGCCGGCGGCGCCGGTGATCTGCCAGAACTCGTTGGTCACCAGCGCATCGCCGCCGATTAGCGTAATGTTCAGCCCGCGCTCCCGCGCCTGGCGCAGGATCAGCCCCGATTCGGTGTGGTAGCCGCCGACATAGACGACCTGCACGTTGGCCTGCTGCAGGCGGGAGACGATGGCCGAATAGTCGCGCTCGTTCGGCGTGTAGGCGCTGAACAGCACCTCCTGCATCCCCGCCGCGTTCAGCGACTTCTTGGTCTCCTCCGCCAGGCCGCGGCCATAGGCGGAGTTGTCGTGCAGGATGGCCACGCGGCGGTCGCGCATGTTCTGCGCGATGTAGCGCCCCGCCACCTGGCCCTGCTGGTCGTCGCGGCCGCAGACGCGGAAGGTGTTCCACTTGCCCTCGTCGGTGAAGCGCGGGTTGGTGGAGGCGGGGCTGATCTGCAGCACCCCTTCCTCGGCATAGACGTCGCGCGCCGGGATCGAGGAGCCGGAGCAGAAATGCCCGGCCACCAGCGCCACGCGCCGGCCGGCCAGCTGGTTGGCGACCGAGACGGCCTGGCGCGGGTCGCAGGCATCGTCGCCGATCTCGAGCGCGAGCTGCCGGCCGAGCACGCCGCCCGCCCGGTTCAGGTCCGCCACCGCCTGCTCGGCGCCGGCGCGCATCTGGCCGCCGAAGGCGGCGTACTGGCCGGTCATCGGCCCGGCGGTCGCGATGCGGATCGGCTGGTTGGCTTGCGCCAGCGCGCCTTTGGCGCCGAGCACCGCGGGCGCGGCCAGCGCGCCCATCATCACCGTCCTGCGCTTCAGCATGGTGTTTCCTCGTCCTTCCCCAGGGCCGCGGGCGCTGCGACGCGCCGCGGGCGGGAAGGCTAGACCGCGCCGGGGCCGGCTGGGAACAGCGCTCCTCAGCCCTCCGGCAGCAGCGCGTCGATCGCCTGGGCCAGCGCCACGTCGCGGTCCGAAAGCCCGCCCGCGTCATGGGTGGTCAGCAGGATGTCCACCCGGTTCCAGACATTGCTCCATTCCGGGTGGTGGTCGTGCTTCTCCGCCAGCAGCGCGACGCGCGCCATGAAGCCGAAGGCCTCGGAGAAGTCGGCGAAGCGGAAGCCGCGGCGGATCGCATCGCGGCCCTCCGCAATCGCCCAGCGCGGCAGGGTTCCGGCCAGCGCCGCGCGGGCGGCTTCGTCCAGGGGGGTGGGGGCGGCCATGGCGTGTCTCCGGCTTGACGGGGCGTTGCGGTCGTGAAGTGGATGCGCCCATGCGCCGCTTCCACCACCCCCCCACGCTCGACGACATCGTGGAGATGGCCGAGCAGGCCTTCGCCGCGATCCCGGAGGAGCTGCGCGACCTGGTGCGCGGCGCCGCCATCGTGGTGGAGGAGGTGGCCGACGAGCAGACCGCGCAGGAGCTGGGCTTCGAGAGCCCCTGGGCGCTGACCGGCCTCTACCGCGGCGTGCCGCTGACGCAGAAGAGCGTGATGCACGCGCCGCTGGAGCCCGACACCATCACCCTCTACCGCGAGCCGATCCTGCTGGAATGGGTGGAGACGGGGGAGGACCTGTTCCGCCTGGTGCGCAACGTGCTGATCCACGAGATCGCGCACCATTTCGGCTTCTCGGACGACGACATCGAGCGGCTGGAGGGCGAGGGCTAGGGCAGCCCCCGGCAGGCCCTTTACCGGACGTAACGCCGGGCCGATAAGTTGCGGGCGGCCTGGATGGTTCGCGGCCGCTTGGCGATGGGATCCCCTCGATGCGCGCTGCCACCCGCCCCGCCTGCACCCTGGCCCTGGCCGGTGCCCTGCTCCTCGCGCTGCCGGGCTGCGAGACCAACCAGCAGACCGGGCAGGTCCTGGGCGGGGTCGGCGGCGCGGTGCTCGGCCATCAGCTCGGCGGCCTCGTCGGCGGCAGCAATGCGCGGCTGATCGGCGCGGCTGTGGGCGCGGCGGCCGGCGTCTGGGTGGGCGGGGCGATCGGCCAGCGCCTTGACGAGCGCGACCGGCAGCTGGCCGAACAGGCGACGCGCGCCGCGCTCGACGCGCCGCCGACCAACCGCCAGCCGGTGGGCTGGACCAGCAACACCAATGCCGGCGTCAGCGGCAATGCGCAGGTGGTGAACGTCGCGCGCAACACCGCGGGCGGCGAGTGCCGGATGGTGCGCCAGGTGGCGATCGTCAACGGCCAGGAAGTGACCGACCAGCAGCAGTTCTGCCGCGGCGCCGACGGGCGCTGGGCGCTGGCGTGACGCGGATGCGCCGGCTTCTCCTCGCGCTGGCGCTGTGGCTGCTGCCGGCGGCGGCCGGGGCGATGGAGTTCCGCGTGGTGACGCAGCCGAACGGGCTGCGCGTGCTGATGGCGCAGGGCCAGATCGTGGCAGGCGATGCCGACCGGCTGCGCGCCGTGCTGCGCCAGAACCCCGCCATCGACGAGGTCTGGCTGCATTCCGGCGGCGGCAGCGGCCAGCAGGGCGAGGCGATGGGGCGCCTGCTGCGCGAAAGGGGGCTGGCCACCCGCGTCCCGCGCGGATCGCGCTGCGCGAGCGCCTGCGCCGACATGTTCCTGGGCGGCATGATCCGCATGGTGGACGCGGACGACGCCTATGGCGTGCACATGTTCACCTTCTCGCGCAACGACCGGCTGCGGGAAGCGGCGCGCGCGCAGATCCAGCAGCAGGGCGCGGAGGGCGCCGGCGAGGTGATGCGGGGCGTCGAGCAGGCCTCGGCCCGCGTCATGGCCACCTGGCAGCGCTACGTGCTGGAAATGGGCGTCTCGCCGCGCTTCGTGGATGTCGCGACACAGACCTCGGCCGACGAGATCCGCTGGCTGACGCGGCGGGAGCTGTCGCAGCTCAACGTCATCAACGTTTTGGATTGAGCGCGGCCGCCAGCCCGGCCGCGACGGTGGCGGCCGGCACCGCCAGCCCGAAGGCCGCATCGCGCGCCACGGCGGATTGCACCCCCGCCACCGCCCAGCCGCCGCCCGGCCCGCGCGCCAGCACCGGCGCGCCGGAGGCGCCGCGCGTGCCCGCGCAGCCATGCGCCAGCGCCTCCAGCCCATCGGCGAAGCGCCGCGCGCCGAGCAGCCGGCAGCCGGTATCGGCCAGCAGCGTCTCCGGCCGATCCTGCTGGAAGCCGGCCAGCATGGCCGGGCTGCCGGGCTCGGGCGGCGCGGCGAGCAGGCGGATGGTGCGGTCCGACGCGGCGATCGGGCGGTCCAGCACCAGCAGCGCCCAGTCGCGCGTCGCCTGGCCGCGCGCCGGGTCATAGGCGGGGTCGAGCACGAATTCCGCCACGCGCGCCGCGCCCACCCAGCCGCCGCGGTCGTAGCCGAGCAGCACATGCACCGAACGCGGCTGCACGAAGCGCCCGGTGCGCGGCGAGACCAGGCAATGCGCCGCGGTCAGCGCGCGGTCGGGGGCCAGCATCGCGCCGGTGCAGCGGCCGCCGAGCTCGGTCTGCACGCGGGCCAGCGCCCGCCAGGGCGGCTGGTCCGGGTCCACCGGCCGGCGCGGATCCTGCGGTCCGATCCCAGGGCGGAGCAGGCCGGGGGGCGGGTGCTGCGTGTCCTGGGCCGCGGCAGGCGGGGCGGCGAGCAGCGCGGCCGGCAGCAGCGCCGCCAGCGGAAGCATCGCACGCCGCGTCACACTCCCCCATCGCGGCGCTAGCGCCGGCGCGGGCATCGGCGTCGCCGCCACTGCCGCGGGGGGGCGCGCAGCCGACCACCGCGGCGTCGCCCGGCGCGGCGGAGGCGTCACGCGCCGGCGCCGCGCAGCAGGGTGGCGACGAAATCCGGCACCAGTTGCGTCGCGGGGCCGTGCCGGGCCTCGTCGAACAGGCGGGTGCCCTCGGTCGGCTCCAGGTTCAGCTCCAGGCTGCGCGCGCGGCCGCGCAGCTGCGCGACGAAACCCGCCGCCGGCCAGACCTGCCCGCTGGTGCCGATCGAGACGAACAGGCCGCAGCGCGAGAGCGCGTCCTCGATGCGGTCCATGCCGAGCGGGATCTCGCCGAACCAGACGATATGCGGGCGCAGGCCGCCCGCTTCGCCGCAGGCCGGGCAGGCTGTGGTGGCGGAGAGGTCGTCCGCCCAGGCATGCACGGCGTCGCAGCGCAGGCAGCGGGCCTTCAGCAGCTCGCCATGCATGTGCAGCAGCGCGCTGTCCGGGTGGGCGGGCGGGCCGGCTTCGGCGGCGGCGCGGTCGTGCAGGTCATCCACGTTCTGGGTGACCAGCAGGACCGGTTCCGGCCAGCGCGCGGCCAGCCCGGCCAGCGCCAGGTGGGCGGCGTTGGGGCGGATGGCGGCGTCGCGCAGCTGGGCGCGGCGGGCATTGTAGAAGGCCTGGACGCGGGCCGGGTCGCGGGCGAAGGCCTGGGGCGTGGCGACATCCTCGATGCGCACCTTGGCCCAGATGCCGTCCGGGTCGCGGAAGGTGGCGAGGCCGGATTCGCGGCTGATGCCGGCGCCGGTCAGGATGACGATGGGGAAAGGGGCGGTCATGGCGGGACTTTAGCAGGCTGCGGAAATTCGCCTTGGGACGCAAAAGGAAAGGTCGAGGGGCTCCGCCCCTCGAGCACCCCGGCAGGAACCTGATGTTCCTGCACCTCCCCTTAGTTACTGCTATATCCCGTTAAATTTGGGGAAGGTCCAGGAAACTCAGTTTCCTGGCGGGTGGGTGCGGGAGGGCAGCGCCCTCCCGCTGCCGTCTTCAGCCGGCGGATTTCCGCAGCCTGTTAGCGCGCCGCTTTCCGCTTGGCGCCTGCGCCGGCGCGGGCGAGGCTCGCGCCCGGCATGGAATGGGACACCGTCACCCCCTATCACCGCGGCTTCCGCGAATTCACCGAGGCCTATGAGGCCTTCGGCTTCGAGGAGATCCATGCCGGCGCCCTGCCCTTCCTGCGCGCCGCGCCGGGGGTGGTGCTGGACATCGGCGCGGGATCGGGCCGCGACGCCGCCTGGTTCGCCGCGCGCGGCTTCGAGGTGGTGGCGGTGGAACCCGCCGCGGCGATGCGCGACGCCGCCCGCGCCCTGCACCCCGATCCGCGCATCCGCTGGATGGACGACCGCCTGCCGGCGCTGCCGGAGGTGCACCGCACCGGCGTGCTGTTCGACCTGGTCTGGGCCAGCGCGGTCTGGATGCACGTGCCGCCCGGGGACCGGCCGCGCGCCATGCGCAAGCTGGCGACGCTGCTGAAGCCCGGCGGGCGGATGGTGCTGACGCTGCGCCACGGCCCGGCGCCGGAGGACCGGCCGATGTGGCCGGTGGATGCGGCGGAGGTGGAGCGGCT
>JAIYDD010000062.1 GCA_027487675.1 Acetobacteraceae bacterium
AGGTCTCGATCGCCTTCGGCCTGCGCAACTGCACCGACAAGGATGCGGTGCTGCGCGAGGCCCGCCGCGTGCTGCGCCCCGGCGGGCGCTTCCACTGCCTGGAATTCTCCCGCGTCGAGATCGCGCCGCTCGCGCCGATCTACGACGCCTGGTCCTTCAAGGTGCTGCCCGGGATCGGCGCGCGCGTCGCCCGCGACCGCGACAGCTATCAGTATTTGGCGGAGAGCATCCGCAAGTTCCCGGACCAGGAGACGCTGGCCGGCATGATGCGCGCCGCCGGCCTGGAACGCGTGGCGTATCGGAACCTCTCGGGCGGCATCGTCGCGATCCACACGGGCTGGCGCCTGTGACGCCCGCCGATCCGGCCTTCCGTGACCGCGTCGCCACCGCCTTCGCGGCACAGGGTTTTGCGCGCACGCTCGGCGCGCGGCTGGTGTCGGTCGAACCAGGGCGCTGCGAGATCGACTGCATGTTCCATGACGGGCTGACCCAGCACCACGGGATGTTCCATGCCGGCGTGCTGACCACGCTGGCCGACAATGCCTGCGGCTTCGCGGCCATGTCGCTGCTGCCGCCGGGCGGCGAGGTGCTGTCGGTCGAGTTCAAGATCAGCTTCCTGCGCCCCGGCGCCGGCGTGGCCGCCGTGGCGCGCGGCGAAGTGCTCAAGCCCGGCCGCACGCTCACCACCTGCCGCGCCGATGTCCACATGCGCGACGCTTCGGGGCGGGAGACGCTGGCGGCGACCATGCTCGCCACCATGATGGCCGCCGCCCCCGAAGCCCGCGGCGCCAACCCCGCCACCGGTGCGCGCGACATTCCCGCCGCGCCCGGCACGCGCCGCATCGCCGCCCCGCCATGACGCTGGCGTCCCGGAAAATCCTGCTCGTCGTCTCCGGCAGCGTCGCCGCCTACAAGGCGCTGGAGCTGACGCGCCTGCTGCGCAGGGCGGGCGCCGAGGTCATGCCCATCCTGACCGCCGGCGGCGCGCGCTTCGTGACGCGCGAGGCGCTGGCCGGCATCTCCGGCAGCCGCGTGCACGACGACCTCTGGGCCGCCGAGGCCGAGATCGGCCATATCCGCCTGGCGCGCTGGCCAGACCTGGTGGTGGTGGCGCCGGCCAGCGCGAACCTTCTCGCCCGCATGGCCCACGGCCTGGCCGACGACCTGGCCGCGACCGTGCTGCTGGCGACCCGCGCGAAGGTGCTGGCGGCGCCGGCGATGAACCCGGCCATGTGGGCGCATCCCGCGACCGCGGCGAATGTCGCGACGCTCGCGTCCCGCGGCGTCGGCTTCGCGGGCCCCGCCGAAGGGGCGATGGCGGAGCCCGAGGCCGGGCTCGGCCGCCTCGCCGAACCGTCCGACATCCTGGCCGCCATCGAAGCCCTGCTCGCCGCCGGGCCGCTCGCCGGGCGGCACGTGATCGTCACCTCCGGGCCGACGCAGGAGCCGATCGACCCGGTGCGCTACATCGCCAACCGCTCCTCCGGGAAGCAGGGCCATGCCATTGCGGCGGCGCTGGCCGCGCTCGGCGCGCGCGTCACGCTGGTCAGCGGGCCGGTCGCCATCCCCGACCCGCCGGGCGTCGCCACGCGCCGCATCGCCACCGCCCGCGAGATGCTGGCCGCCGTCGAGGCCGCGCTGCCGGCGGATGCCGCCATCTTCGCCGCCGCGGTGGCCGATTTCCGCCCCGAGGCCGCGCCCACCCAGAAAATCAAGAAGCAGCCCGGCGCGCCGCCGCCCGAGATCCGCCTGGCGCTGAACCCCGACATCCTGGCGACCATCGCCACCCACCCGACGCAGCGCCCGCGCCTGGTGATCGGCTTCGCCGCGGAGACCGAGCAGGTGATCGACCACGCCCGCGCGAAACGCCAACGCAAGGGCTGCGACTGGATCGTCGCCAACGACGTCTCCGGCGACGTGATGGGCGGCGCGGAGAACGCGGTCCATCTGGTCACGGCGGACGGCGTCGAGGACTGGCCCCGCCTGCCGAAGGAAGAGGTCGCCCGCCGCCTCGCGCTCCGCATCGCCCAAGGGCTCGCCCCATGACGCACGAGATCCAGGTCACCCGCCTGCCGCACGCCGAGGGCCTGCCCCTGCCCGCCTACGCCACGCACGGCGCCGCGGGGATGGACCTGCTGGCCGCGGTCACCGCGCCGCTGACCATCCCGCCCGGCGGCCGCGCCCTGGTGCCGACGGGGCTCCGCATCGCGCTTCCGCCCGGCCACGAATTGCAGGTCCGCCCGCGCTCCGGCCTCGCCCTGAAGCACGGCATCACCATGCCCAACACGCCCGGCACGGTGGACGAGGACTACCGCGGCGAACTCCAGGTCATCATCCTGAACGCCGGCACCGAGCCCTTCACCATCGAGCGCGGCATGCGCATCGCCCAGGCGATCCTGGCCCCGGTGACGCGCGCCACCTGGCGCGAGGTGGACGCGCTGCCCGAGACCAGCCGCGGCGCGGGCGGCTTCGGCAGCACGGGCACGGGCTGAGGGCGCGCGCGCCGCGTCGGCCGCCGCGACCTGCCGCGTCAGGGCGCCTGCACCGCCCCGCGCAGCCGGGCCCGCGCGCGCGCCAGGCGGCTCCTCACCGTGCCCACCGGCACGCCGATCGCGGAGGCGGCATGCTCGTAGGACAGGCCGTCCAGCGCGACGAGGCGCAGGACCTGCCGCTGCCGGCTGGGCAGCCCGCCGAGGTCACGCTCGACGGCGAGCACCTCGAGCCGGTCCTCGTGCCGCGGCGGCTCGGACCCGTCGATGCCGAGGTGAAGGACCGCCGCGCCGCGCTCCGCCACCGCCAGCCGGCGCCGGCCGTGCAGGTGCAGGTTGCGCATGATGGCGGCGGCCCAGGCGTTGAAGTTCGTGCCGGGCAGGAAGCCGTCGCGCGCCGCGAGCGCGCGCAGCAGCGTCTCCTGCACCAGGTCCTCGCGCGCCGCGGCGCCGCGCTCCAGCCGCCGCGCGCGGATGCGCAGGACCGGGATCGCCGCCACCAGCAGGCGTCCGAACTCGTCGGGCACGCGGCGCGCGGGCGGCCGCGCCGGGCCGCCCGCGCCGGGGCCGGCCGGCGGCGGGGGTGCGATGCGGCCCGGCTCCGCCGCGGCGTCCATGTCAGTTGCCCGCCGCCGCGACGCCGCCGACGCCCAGCGTCAGCACGTTCAGGAAGGGCGCGATGGCCTTCTGCACCTCCCACAGCGGCGCGTTGCTGACATAGATCACGTCGTCGGGACGCAGCGCGAAGCGGTGCGCCAGCAGCATCGATTCGGCGCGCGACATGTCGAGGTGGAAGACCTGCGGCCGCTGCCCGTCGCCCGCCAGGGCATTGGCGCGGAAGAGGAAGACGCCGGACGGGCTGGCCGCCCGGTCGGCCAGCCCGCCCGCCTCGCCGATGCCGTCGAGCAGGCTCATGCGCGGGGCGGTCATCTGCTGCACGCCGGGCCGCAGCAGCGCCCCCATGGCGAGGAAGCGGCTGGGGCGGGGTTCCAGGATGATCTGGTCGCCCATGCCGACCGCGATGTCGGGACGGCCGAGAAGGTCGACATAGGGCATGCGGCGCGTGCCGGACGGCCCATGGATGACCGCGTGCAGGGCGTGGCCCGGCACCGAGGGGCCGCCCGCCCGCGCGATCGCGTCCACCGCCGTGAGCGAGCCATCCAGCAGCGTCACCCGGCCCGGCGTGCGGACCTCGCCGGCCACGAGCACGGAATGAGCCGGACTGGCAACCAGATTGACAAAGATCTGCGGCTCGATCGCCACGCCGGCGAGCGCCCCGCCGATCAGCGCCGCGGCGCGCGCCGTGGTGGCGCCGCCCACCCGGACGCGGCCCGCATAGGGCAGCGTGATGAAGCCGGCATCGTCCACGCGCACGTTCGGGAAGGCGGTGCCGCCGGAGGAGGCGGGGGCGAAGAGCCCGCCATCCGCGCGTTCGAAGATGACGACGTTCAGCACGTCGGCCGGCATGATCCGGTGCGCGGCGGCCGAGCGCGACCCCTCCGCCGCCGCCGCCGGCGCGGGAAGCGGTTCCAGCGCGTGCGGCACGACGGTGCCGGGCGTGATCTCGACCAGGTCGAAGGCCGCCTCGGCGCCGCGGGGGGCGAGGATGTCCGATGCCGTGGGCCCCGGACGGGCCGTCACCCCGCAGGCCGAGGTGGCGAGCAGGCAGCCAAGCATGAGCGCGACGCGCGCCTTCCGTTCAGCAGACATAGCTTTCCACGGTCCCTTCCAGCATGCGCTCCAGCCCGAAGCGCTCGGTTGCGAAGCGCCGCGCGGCGCGCGCCATGGCGCCGCGCCGGCCGCCCGACGCGATGATCCGAAGCAGCGCCGCCACGGCCTCCTCCGCCGAGGGCGCGGCGGCGCTGGCCAGCACGAAGCCGGTCTCGCCGTCGCGCAGCGCCTCCGGCGCCCCGCCGGCCGGCGTGGTCACCACCGGCACGCCGGCCTGCTGGGCCTCGAGCAGCGCGTTCGGCAGGCCCTCGATGCGCGACAGCAGCAGCAGGGCGTCCATGCGCGAGAGCCAGAAGCCGACATCGGCCGAGCGCCCGGTGAACAGCACGCGCCCGGCGATGCCGAGCGCGGCGGCGCGCGCCTCCGCCGCCTCGCGCAGCGGGCCGTCGCCGACCAGCACGAAGCGGGCATCGGGGCGCCGGGCGAGCAGCAGGGCGGCGCAGTCCAGCATCAGGAAGGGGCGCTTGTTCTCGTCGAAGCGGATGACGGCGCCGATCAGCGGACCGTCGCCGCCGGCGCGCGCGGCGAGGTGCCCGGCCATCGCGCGGGTGGCGGGGGAGGCGGCGGTGCGCAGCGGCGCGAGGCCGTTCGGGATCACGCGGATCCGGCCGGCTTCCATGCCGAGGCAGGCGGCGTAGCGCGTCGCGGCGAAGTGCGAATTCGCCGTCCAGGTCACGCCGGGGATGCGCGCGAGCAGCGGGTAGAGCGCGTCGTGGTCGGGCGAGGCGCGTTCCGGCCGGTCCTGCGGCGGCGCGGTGCGGACCGACAGGACGATGCGCGGCACGCCGGCCAGCAGCGCCGCCAGCGCGCCCGCCAGGATGGTCCCGTCCTGCCACAGGTGCACCACCGCCGGCGCGGCCGCGCGCAGCTCGTCGGTCAGCCGCGCCGTCGCCTCCGCGACGCGCGGCGAGAGGAAGCGCAGCGCGTCGCGCAGGCCGGCGGCGGCCGAGGCGTCGGGCCGGCCGCCGAACTCCGGCAGCGCGGCGTAGCAGGACAGCGCGACGCCCGCGCCTTCCAGGGCCGGCCGGAAGAAGGCGCCGCCCGGCCGCTCGTCCAGCGCGCGGCAGATCACGCGCACCGCCCCGGGCTGCCGCCCGGCGATGCGCCTTCCCTCCCGCGCCGCCGCGGCCAGGCCGAGCGCGGTGTTCACCATCTGCCGCTCCGCCCCGCCCGCCCCGAGCGAGCTGCCGACCAGCACGACGGGGCCCAGCGCGTCCGGCATCGGCGGCGGGGCGCCGCGCCCTTCCGCCGCGCGCGCGGCCAGCCGGGCGAGCACCAGGCTGCCCACGTCGCGGCCGCGGCGCTCCGCCGGCGGGACCAGCAGATCGAGCTGCCGCAGCTCGCCCGACAGGCGCTGCGCGAGGGCGGCCAGCCGCGGCCTCGGCCCCGCCTTGCGGATGGCGTCCTCGATCACCTCCGCCGCGCGCCATGGCCGGCCGCGCCGCTCCTCCACCTGCGCGCGCAGCAGCCAGCCGGCCTCGTAGGCCGGATGGGCGCGGGCCAGCCGGGCGAAGGCCGCCTCCGCCAGTTCCTGCTCGCCGAGCTCGTCGAGCGCGCGGGCGAGCAGCAGCATCTCCGCCGGCGTCTCCGGCGGGTCCGGGAAAGCCTGCGCCAGCAGCATCGCGGCGCGGCCGGGCCCCTCGTGCCGCTGCGTCCAGCGCAGGCAGACCATCATCGCCTCCGCGCAGCGCGGGAAGCGCGAGAGCACGCCGCGCCAGGCCGGCATGGACCCCGCGCGCCCCTCCAACCGCTCGACCAGCCGCGCCGCCAGCAGCTGGATCCGTTCCGACGCCGGGTCGCGCGCGACCAGGTCCAGCATGGCGGCGAGCGCGGCCGCTTCGGGCAGCGACGCGTCGGCGAAGCAGGCCTCCGCCGCCGCGACCGCGTCCGCGTCCCGCCCGGCGGGCAGGACGGCGCGCGCGACCGCGTCGGAGACGGGGTCCGTCACGTCGGCGGCCCGGGCGGGCTCGTCGAGCGGCATGCCGCGTCAGACCCCGTGGTAGTCGCGGTACCAGGCCGCGAAGGAACGGACGCCGCGGCGCACCGGCGTCGCCGGCGAGAAGCCCGTCAGCCGGCCGAGCGCGCGCGTGTCCGCCCAGGTCCGCGGCACGTCGCCCGGCTGCATCGGCAGGTAGTTGCGCTGCGCCTTGCGCTCCGTCGCCTCCTCGATCGCCTCGATGAACTCCATCAGGTTCACCGGCTCGCTGTTGCCGATGTTGACGACGCGGAAGGGCGCGGCCGGGCTCTCGCCGGGCTGGCGCGGGCTGCCGTCCGGCTGGCGCGGCGGCATCGTGGCCAGGCGCGCGATCGCCTCGACGAGGTCGTCGATGTAGGTGAAGTCGCGCTCCATGCGCCCGTGGTTGTAGACGTCGAGCGGACGGTCCTTCAGCACGGCGTCGGTGAACTTGAACAGCGCCATGTCCGGCCGGCCCCAGGGCCCGTAGACCGTGAAGAAGCGGAAGGCGGTGGTCGGCAGGTCCCAGAGATGCGCGTAGGAATGCGCCATGCCCTCGCCCGCCTTCTTCGTCGCGGCGTAGAGCGTCAGCGGATGGTCCGCGCGGTGGTCCTCGGCGAAGGGCAGCTCGGTGTTGGCGCCGTAGACGGAGGAGGTGGAGGCGAACAGCAGGTGCCCCACCTTGCGCAGCCGCGCCTGCTCCAGGACGTTGAAGGTGCCGACCAGGTTCGCCGAGACGTAGGCGCGCGGGTTCTCCAGGCTGTAGCGGACGCCGGCCTGCGCGGCGAGGTGGACGATGATGTCGGGCTGGCACGCCTCCATCGCCGCGTGCAGCTTCTCCTCCTCCTCCAGCATCGCCTCATGCGCCGCGAAGCCGCGCCATTCGGCGAGCATGGCGTGGCGGCGGCGCTTCAGCGCGACGTCGTAGTAGTCGGTCATGCCGTCGAAGCCGGTCACCTCGTGCCCGTCCCGCAGCAGCCGCGCGGCGAGATGGAAGCCGATGAAGCCGGCGGTGCCCGTGACGAAGTAGCGCATCGGTGGGTGCCTCATGCCTGGTCGGTGATGGCGCGGTGGATGAGCGTGGCCATGGCCCAGATCAGCAGGGCGCTGCCGGCCACGATCAGGATCGACAGCCCGCGGTCGGGAAAGGTCGGCGCGCCGGGCAGCACCGGGCGGACGAAGGTCAGCAGGTAGGTGCGCTGCCGCGCCGCCTCCGCGCGCGCGCGCTGCATCGCGTCCAGCGCCTGGGTGTAGTGCTGCTCGCTGATCCGCACCGCGGAGGCGAGCGCCTCGTGCCGCGCGAGGATCTCCGCCCAGGACGTGCCGTTGCGGTCGCCCGAGCTGCGGCTGGCTTCCCGGTCCGCGTCGCCGAGCTGCGTCCGCAGCGCGCGCGCGCGCGCCACCGCGGCGGCCAGCATCGGCCCGCCCTGGCCGCCCGACGCGCGCAGGCTCTCGGCCTGCGCCTCCGCCGCGGCGAGTTCCTGCCGCAGCCGCATCTCGATCTCGATGCCGGCCGAGGAGGCGCGGCCCGGGTCGAGCACGCCGGAGGTGGCGCGGTAGAGCTGCAGCTCCGCGCGCGCGGCGAGCAGGCGGCTTTCCGCCTCCGCCGCCTGCTCCTCCGCCACCCGCACCACGTCGTCCTGCATCCGGCGCGACATCTGGTTCGCCAGCCGCTCGCTGGCGGCCAGCAGCGCCTCGGCCAGGGCGAGCGAATCCTCCGGCGTGTAGGCCCGCGTCCGCAGCGTCACGACGCCGCGCGTCAGCTCGAACTGCGCGCCGACGGCCGCGCGCCAGGCGCGCAGCAGCTGGTCGGGCGGCGGGTCGGGCGGCAGCCGCGTCAGCGGGTCGGCTGCCGGATGGCCGAGGATCGCGGCCAGGTCGAGCCCGGCGCCGGCGACGTCCTGCATCGCCGATGCGGAGCCGACGTAGTGCACCAGGCCGTAGGACTGGGTGATCGGCGCGCCGGCGGTGGTCGGGCCGAGCGCGCCGACCAGCGCGTTCGGCCCGCCCGCCCCGCGGTCGCCCAGCTCCTCCCCGACGCGCAGGGCGAAGACGGCGCTGGTGACGTATTGCGGGGCGGCGACGAAGCCGTAGTAGATCGCGCCGAGCAGCGTCGGCAGGACCACGCACAGCAGGAAGGGCAGGCGCAGCCTGCGCCGCCGCGGCGGCGGCGGGAAGCGCGGCAGCGCCATCAGCCCGATCTGCGGCGCATCCGGCGGCATGTCGCCGACGGGGGCGGGGCGGGAGCGGAGGCCGGCGGCGCCGGCGTCGGCGAGCGGGGTGTCAGGCATCGGTCACCGCGAAGTTGTCCTGGTAGACGCGCATCGCCTCCGCCATCGTCGGGAAGGCGTGCAGCAGGCCGTTGTCGAGGATGCCGCCCACGCTGCACATGCGGCCGATCGTGTGGGCGCTCTGCGAGACCATGATGATGCGGGCGTGCCGGCGCCGTTCGGCGAGCGCGGCGAGGCATTTGCGCTTGAACGCAACGTCGCCGACCGAGGTGATCTCGTCGACCAGGTAGACGTCGAACTCGAAGGCGATGGACGCCGCGAAGGTGACGCGGGAGCGCATCGTGTTGGAATAGGTGCAGAGCGGCTCGTCGAAATGCGCGCCGAGCTCGGAGAAGTCCCGCGCGAAGCGGATCACCGCCTCGGTGTCGGCGCCGTACATCCGCGCGATGAAGCGCGTGTTGTCGCGCGCCGACAGGTGCGGGTGGAAGCCGCCGCTGTAGCTGATGGGGAAGGAGACGCGGGCGCGGCGGACGACCTGGCCGCTGTCGGGCCGCTCCATCCCGGCGATCAGCCGCAGCAGCGTCGACTTGCCGGAGCCGTTGGTGCCGAGGATGCCGACATCCGCCCGGCCGTCGAACACGGCGTCGATCCCCGCGCAGACGATCCGGTGGTTCGCGCCGCGGCCATAGGCCTTGGTCACGCGATGCAGCTCGATCATGCGTAGGGCAGCCTTGTCCGCGCCACGCGCAACAGACAGAGGCCCAGGAACAGCGAGCCGACCACCCAGCCGAGCAGGTAGGTCTCGTCGAGCACGTGGCTGGCGTAGTCCGCGCGGAAGCCGGCGCGGAACCACAGCACGGCGTGCAGCACCGGGTTCCAGGACAGCCAGTACTGCAGGTAGCTCGGCACCTGGTCGATGGAGAAGAAGATGGCGGAGAAGATGTAGAGCGGCCGCGTGAGCGCGCGGTAGGTGTGCACGGACGAGGCCCACAGCGTCATCGTCGTGGCGTTCACCAGGCCGATGCCGGCGCCGAGGCCGAAGGTCGCGAGCGCCGCGGCGGCGACGACGAAGGGCTGGTCCGGCGGTTCCGCCAGCTCCATCGCCACGAGCGCGGTGAACACGATGGTGGTGACCGCGACCCAGGTCAGGCCCTCGAGGATGGCGCGCGCGACGAGGATGTCGATCGGCGCGACGAAGGGCAGCCGCAGCACCTTCTGGCTGCCGCGCACCGCGGCGCCGAGCTGCAGCGCCATGCGGTGGAACAGCAGGAAGGGCAGCACGCCGGTGGCGAAGAACATGATGACGCTGGCACCCACCGGCGCCTGGCGGTTGATGGCCCAGTAGACGAGCGACATGACGGCGACGTGCGAGATCGGCTCGACCAGCGCCCAGAGATAGCCGATGCGCGTGCGGCCGAAGCGCGTCTGCGATTCGCGCAGCAGCAGCGCGCCGATCATCCGCCGCCGCCGCGCCAGCGCGTGGAGCAGGCCAGGTTCCGGGTATCCGCCGGAACGTTGGCCGGCGCCGGGCGCCTGCTGATGCGTCGTTGCGTGCATGCGCCGACCCTAGTGGCGCACCGCGGCGCGGGCACGCGCCGACTGGTCCTGACTGGATGCCGTCGCGGTGCGATCGGCGGCGGATTGCGCGGCGAGGCAGGCGGCGGGCCCCGCGCCGCCGGCGCCGGCGGGACCGGCGTGGCGCAGCAGGCACGCCGCAGCGGCGAGCGTGTCCCCGCGGGGATCCGATGCCGGCACGCGGGCCGCGGGCGCGAGCTCGGCGAGCGCGACCTCCCGCGCCGTCTCGCGCACGCGGAGTTCGCCGACGGCCGCCTGGCGCAGCACCGCGACCGCGCCGTCGGCTTCGCGCGCGCGGCCCGCCTCGGACTGCGCCGAGACCGGGCCGGCGGAGAGCCGCTCCCCGGCCCCGGGGTTCACGACGATGTCGCCCTCGCTCACCAGGATGCCGCCGCTGGCGGCGACGCCGCCATAGACCGCGCTCATCCGGCCATCCGCGTAGCGGGTCGGCGCCAGCACGACGAGGTTGTTGGCCGAGTGGACGAAGGCCGTCGCCACCGCCTTCGGGTGGCGCTGGCTGGTGCCGAGGAAGACGTTGCCGGCGAGGCTCAGCCGGATGGTCGGCCGCAGCGTGCCGGACAGGTGCCGCAGCGGCTCCGCGCAGGCGGGCAGGGCGCGGCCTTCCGCGCAGGCCAGCGAGCCGACGAGCATCGCCTTGTTGTGGTCGGCGAAGCGGTTGAACGCGACGCTCACCCGGCCCGGCGCGGCGGAGGCGTCGCGCCGCACGATGTCCACGCAGCCGTCGCCGCAGCGCGCGAAGGCGTTGTGGAGGATCGCGACCCGGTCGAAGTCGCCGGCAAGGCCGATGGCGTCGCCGATCCGCTCGCCGGGCTCGGCGTAGGGATGCTTCGCGAAGGCCAGGCCGCTCACGATCACGTCCGTCGCGTCGCGCAGCAGCAGCGTCGTCGCCGCGGCGGGGGCGAGCAGGGTCACGCCGCCGCAGCCGCCATCGAGCGTGGTGCGGGACGGCAGGCGAAGCCCCGCCTCGAGCCGGATCGTCGCGCCGGCGAGCGCGGGCGCAAAGACGATCCACCCGCCATCCTCCCGCGCCGCGTGCAGGGCGGCGCGCAGGCTGCCCGGCGGCGGCGCGCGTTCCGGCCCGTCGAGCGCGCTGCGCACGACGAGCAACGGGCGGCCGAGCCCGCCGGTGGCCCCGGCGGCCTCGCCCGGGATGCGCGCGGGGAGGGGGCTTGCGCGCACGCGGCCGGCCGTGTCGACGGCCGGCGGCGTGCAACCGGGCGGCGCGGGCAGCCGCTCCGCCGCGCGCAGCGCCGCCGGCAGGAACGCCACCGCCGGCACGTCGGCCGCCGCCTGCGCGGCGCCGGGCAGCAGCAGGGCGGACGCGATGCGAAGCGCCGCGTCCAGGCTCCGCCGGGGCGCGGCGCGGGTCATCAGGCCTGCTCCAGCGCGGGATCGAGGTCGGCGAGGATCGACTTCCGCGGCGGCATCCCGCGGCCGATGCCGACATAGAGGAAGCCGCGCGCCTCCGCCTCGCCGCGCGGATAGACGTTGCGCAGGTCGACCATGATCGGCGAGCGCATCGCCGCGCGCAGGCGGTCGAGGTCGAGCGCGCGGAACATGTCCCATTCGGTGACGATCACCACCGCGTCGACGCCTTCCGCCGCCGCGTAGGCGCCGCTGCAGTACTCGACCTCGCGCAGCACGGCCTGCGCCTGCTCCATGCCCGCCGGATCGTAGGCGCGCACCCAGGCCCCGGCGTCCTGCAGCGCCTGGACGATCGCGATCGAGGGCGCCTCTCGCATGTCGTCGGTGTTCGGCTTGAAGGTCAGGCCGAGCAGCGCGATGGTCTTGCCGCGCACGTCCCCGCCGCAGGCGCGGATCACCTTCCGCGCGACCGCGCGCTTGCGGCGATCGTTCACGGCGGAGACGGCCTCCGCGATCGCGAGAGTCGCGCCGTGGTCGTGCGCCGTCTTGATCAGGGCGTTCACGTCCTTCGGGAAGCAGGACCCGCCGAAGCCCGGGCCTGCATGCAGGAACTTCGGGCCGATGCGGCGGTCGAGGCCGATGCCGCGCGCGACGTCCTGCACGTCCGCCCCGGCCGCCTCGCAGAGATCGGCGATCTCGTTGATGAAGGTGATCTTGGTGGCCAGGAAGGCATTGGCCGCGTACTTGGTCAGCTCGGAGCTGCGGCGGTCGGTGTACATCAGCGGCGGCTGGTTCAGCGACAGCGGACGGTAGACCTCCGCCATCACTTCCCGCGCCTGGTCGTCGTCGGTGCCGACCACGATGCGGTCCGGCCGCTTGAAGTCGTCGATGGCCGCGCCCTCGCGCAGGAACTCCGGGTTGGAGACCACGGAGAAGTGCAGGTCGGGCCGCGCCGCGCGGATGATCCGCTCCACCTCGTCGCCGGTGCCGACCGGAACGGTCGATTTGAGGACGATCACGGCGTAGCTGGTCAGTTCCTTGGCCACGTCCTGCGCGGCCTGGAACACGTAGCTGAGGTCGGCATGGCCGTCGCCGCGGCGCGACGGCGTGCCGACCGCGATGAACACGGCCTGCGCGCCGGCGACGGCCCAGGCGAGGCTGGTGTCGAAGGACAGCCGTTCCTCCGCCGCGTTCTTCGCGACCAGCTCGGCGAGCCCCGGCTCGTAGATCGGGATGCGGCCCGCGCGCAGGGCCTCCACCTTGCGCGGGTCCTTGTCGACGACGCGGACATTGTGGCCGAAGTCGGCCAGGCAGGCGCCGGTGACAAGTCCGACATAGCCTGCGCCGATCATCGCGATCTTCATGCGGTCCCACCTTCAGACAGGTTGCCAACGCCATAGGCCGCGAGCGTGTCGGAGATCATCCGCGCAAGCCCGAACCTCTGTTCGATGAAGGCCGGCGCGCCGACGCGCGCCCGCGCCCGCATCGCCTCGTCCCGCAGCACCCGCTCCACCGCGGCGGCGAGCGTGTGCACGGAATCCTCCTGCACCAGCAGGCCCGTGATGCCGTTCAGCACCGCCTCGGCGGAGCCGCCCGCATCCGTCGTCACCACGGGCACGCCGAGCGCCTGCGCTTCCAGCAGCACGTTCGGCAGGCCCTCGACCTCGCTGGCCAGCAGCATGACGTCCATCGCCCCGATCCAGGGCTCGACGGGGCTCTTGCGGCCGGCCAGCACGATCCGGCCGGCGAGGCCGCGCGCGGCGATCAGCGCTTCCAGCTCGGCGCGCAGCGCGCCGTCGCCGACGATGACGAAGCGGCTGCGCGGCAGGCGCGCCGCGACCTGCTCGGCCACCGCGATCCACAGGTGCGGCCGCTTGGCCGGGGCGAGGCGGAAGGTGCCGCCGACCAGCAGCTCGTCCGGCGCCAGGCCGAGTTCCTCGCGCGCCGCCTGCCGCGCCGCGGCGGGCGCGCGGGCGCGCACCGCGCCGAGCTCCAGCCCGTTGCGCAGCACCTGGATGGTGCCCGGCCGCAGCGCCAGCCAGCGTTCGTAATCCGCCGCGCCGGCGGCGGAGTTCGCGGTGAAGCGCACCTCCGGCCGCCGCGCCAGCGCGCCGTACATGGCGGCGAGGTAGCGGCGGTAGCGGCGACGGTCGCTCTCCGTCGCGACCACGTTGCGCATCGAGGCGACGATGCGCGGCACGCCCGCCAGCACCGCGGCGACCGAGCCCGAGGTGATCACGCCGTCCTGCCACAGATGCACCGTCTCCGGCCGGTGGCGGCGGAAGCAGTCGTAGAGCTTGACCACGTCGCGCGAGACCTTCGCCGGCAGCGCCGCGATGAGGTCGAGCGCGGCCTGCGCCGCCGGATCGGCGGCGGCGATGCGCCGGAAGGTCTCGGCCTCGTCCACCGGGCCGAGGTCCTCGATGAGCAGCCCGGGGGTCTCGGCCACCGGGCGCATCACGGCACGCCCGCGGTCGGGGCTGAGGTCCTGGCCGACCAGCACCGTGCGCCCGCGGCCGGCCTGCGCGAGCGCGCGTGCCGCGCCGGCGGCGGAGAGCGCCACCTGCCGTTCCGCGCCGCCCGCGCCGAGCGAGGAGGTGACGAGCATGAAGGTCGGCGTCGGCGCGATCAGCGGGCGGGGCGGCGGATGCAGCAGGGCGCGCTCGAACAGCGTGTCCGGGAAGGCCGGCACGCCGTCGCCTGGCGCCGGCAGGCGCAGCGCCGCCGCGCAGCGCGCCGCGAGGCGCAGCGTCTCGGGCGGGGCGTTGCCCTCCTGCACCGCGGCCGAGAGATAGGACCAGGCGCGCATGTACTGGCCGGCCTTCAGCAGCGCCTGCGCCGCCGTGTCGCGGGCCCGCGCGCGGACCCGCGGGTTCGACATGGCGGCCGTGGCCTGCGCCACCGCGCGGTCGTGCCAGCCGCAGACGCTCTCGAGCCCGGCGAGGTCCACCATGCCTTCCGCGCCGCGGCCGCGGAACCAGATGCGCGCCTCCGCGAGCAGCTGCTCCATCGCGGCGTTGCGCTCGAGGTTGCCGAGCGCGACGAGCAGGCCGCGCCAGTGCTCGGGCGAGGCGCGGTCGAGGTCGAGCGCGCGGCGCCACGCGGCGGCCGCGCCCGCCCAGTCCTTGAACTGCGCGCAAAGCCGCGCGAGCGTGACCTGCGGACCGGGCCTGCCCGGATCGAGCTCCACGAGCCGCGCTGCCGTCTCGAACAGCTCGCGCTTCGACGCGCCGGAGGCCTGCTGCACCTTCAGCCGCGCCCGGAACAGGGCGGCGGCATGCGGGTGGACGGCGATGGCGCGGTCCAGCATCGCGAAGGCCTCGGCGAAGTCGCCGAGCGCCTCCCGGCAATCGGCGATGCGCAGGGCGGCATCGATGGCGCCGGCCCACAGCGCCTCGGCGCGCGCCACCGCCGCGCGCGCCGCCTGCGGGCTGTCCGAGCCGAGCGCCTCGGCCGCCGTCACGGCGAGCGAGAAGGCGGTCTCCGGCCACAGCAGGCCGTGGCGCTGCAGGACCGCGCGCCGGTCGGCGGCATCCGCGGCGAGCGCGAGCCGGGTTTCCAGCAGCAGCTCCGCCGCGGCGAGGTCGCCCGGCACGGCGGCGAGCACGGCGCAGAGCAGGCGCTCCGCTTCCGCATGCTCGCCGCGCTCTGCGGCGTGGCACGCCAGGCGCCACAGGTGCTTCGGGTCCTGCTGCGCGCCCGATTCGCGCGCGATCTCCTGCCAGAGCAGCCGGGCGGAGTGCCGGCGGCCCGCTGCCTCGAAGGCCTGGGCGAGCAGCGGCTTCGCCTCGCGCGCGCCGGGCGCCTCCTCGAGCAGCGAGGTCAGGATCGCCACCGCATCCTCCGCCGCGCCGGCGCGCAGGCAGGCGCGGCCCTGCCGCAGGCGCGCCTGCCAGGGCGCGGCGGCGGCGGCGGCGGGCGCGGGCGCCAGGCCGCTCATGCCGCCTCCCGCACCGGCGCGAGGATGGCTTCCAGGCCGAGGTCCGGCGCCGGGGCGGGCAGGGCGGCCGGCGCGTCGAGGAAGGCGCGGCACCAGAGCTCGATGCCGAGCAGCGTCCAGAGCGTCGTCGCGCCGAGGCCGGCGCTTGGTCGGCGGGGGTTCAGCGCCGCCTCCAGCCGCCCGCGGCTGAACAGGTCGCGCGCGCCGCAGCGGCCGCCGAGCAGCAGGTCCGTCGTCATCTCGCGCAGCGCGGGGCCGAGCGGATGCCAGGCCGAGAGGTCCGCCTCGGCGCCGCCCGCGACCGGCAGAAGCCAGCGCCGCGCCGCGTCGGGCAGGCCGGAGAGCAGCGCCGGCAGCCCGCCTTCGAGGAAGGGCAGCGCCACGCGGGCGCCGGCCAGCACCGCGGCGGTGTCCAGCGCGGGCAGATCCCGCGCCGGCAGCCGCAGGGCGAGGTCGAGCCGCGCGGCGCGCGCCATGCAGTCCTGCGGCCCGGCCTCCTCCAGCGACAGGCCGTAAGCGTCCGGCATGGCGCGCGTCAGCGTGTGGATCAGCGCCGGGCCGCAGAGCAGCAGTCGCTCGGCCTCCGCCATGCCGCCGCTCGCTTCGTGCCAGAGGTCGCGCGCGGTGAGGGGCGATTCGTGCAGCCCGCCGTCGCGGCGCCGCATCGGCGGGCCGGCGCGGTCGCGCAGCCGCGCGGCATCGCGCGCGAAGATCCGGTAGCGGCGATGGGCGAGCAGCAGCTCCACCCCGCCGGCCGGCGCCAGCAGCAGGCCGCCCGCCGGCGCCGCCAGCGCGGGCAGCAGCGCATCCATCGCCGGCGGCTCCCCCTGCACCGCGACGGCGCGCTCCAGCAGGCCCGCATCCGGCGCGGGCGGCGGCAGCGCAAGCGTCGCCCCGGCCGGCAGGCAGGCCGCGAGCAGCGCCGCGCCGTCGGCGGCCGCCGGCAGTGCGGCGGGGCCGTCGCGCAGCGCCGCGCGCAGCTGCGCGACGATGCGTTCCGTGACGGCGGCGGCCGGCAGTCTCGCCGGTCGCTCCGCCGGCGCCGGGCACCATGGCACCTCCATCGGCGGGGCGCCGGCGGCGGACAGGGTGAGCATGGCGCCGGGGCCGAGGCGGCGCACGCCCGCCATCGGGCTGCGCCCGACCGGCGCGTGGCCGAAGCCGAGCACGTGGCCCAGCACGTCGGCATCCGCCGCGGCCGCCAGGCCCGGCCAGGCCATCAGCGCGCCGAGGCCGGTGGCGAAGGCGAGGCCGCCCGCGGCCGGCAGCGCATAGAGCAGCGGCCGCCGCCCGAAGCGGTCGCGCGCGAGCGTCAGCGTGCCCCGTCGCGCATCGTGCACGGCCAGGGCGAAGGCGCCGTCCAGCAGCGGCAGCGCCGCGTCTCCCCACGCCTCCCAGGCGGCCAGGACGAGGTCGGCATCGTCGGCGCCGCGCGGGGCGTGGCCTTCGGCGCGCAGCCGCTGCTCCAGGTCGCTTCGGTCGGAGAGTTGGCCGTCGAAGCCGAGCAGCAGCCGCGCCCCCCGGCGCGTCGCCGGGGAGAGCAGCAGCACGCGGCCGCGCGCCGAGGGCTCGAACGCCCAGGCCGCTTCCGCCGCGCCGCGCGGGGCGAGCTGCATCCGCACGCGGCGCGCGGCGAGCGCGGGTGCCGTGTCGGCGGTCTGCGGGGACAGGTGGCCGGCGAGGAAGGACATGGCCAGGGCCCTGCCGTCAGGCCGCGAGGGCCTGGCGGTTGAGCATGTCGCTCAGCCTTTCGAGGCCGCGCGTGTTGCCGGGCTCCAGCTCCACCGCCTTCAGCGCCGCCGCCACGCCGCGGTCGAAGCGCCGCGCGGAGCGGCAGGCGCTGGCCAGCTTGTGCCAGTGCCTCGCCTCCTCGGGCTCCAGCCGCGTCAGCCGCTCGAGGGTGTCGATCGCCTCCGGCCAGCGGCGCGCGGCGAGGTGCAGCTTGACCAGCGGCTTGAGTGCGTCGGCGCGGTTCGGATCGATCGCGAGGATCTCGCGGCACAGCGCTTCCTGCGCCACGAGGTCGCCATCGGCCGATGCGACCTTCAGCAGCTTGCGGTAGCTCGACACCGCCTTGCCGAGCAGGCGCGCCGCCGCGGTGTTGCGCGGGTCGCGCAGCCGGATGACCGCGGCCTGGGCCACCGCTTCCCGGATCCGCCCGGCGGCGAAGTCCAGCCGCATCGAGGAGATCAGCTTGCGCGTGAGCGAGCCGACCTTGCTGGCGACGCCGCTGCGCTCCTCCTCCGGCAGCGCCGCGTAGAGGCGCAGCGCGTCGGTCAGCGCGCCCGCGCGCGTCGCCGCCTTCGCCGCGCGGCGCAGGTGGTCCGGCGTGCCGGTCCCGGTGAACGCCAGCCGCTCCCAGGCCTGCGCCGCCGCGGCCCAGTCCTCCCGCCGCTCCAGCAGCTGCGCATGGTCGCGCAGCAGCTGCGGATCGTCCGGGCCGAGCGCGAGCCCGTGGCGGCAGGCGGCCAGCGCCGCCGGCAGGTCGCCGGCGGCGGTGCGCGCGCGGACCTCGCGCCGCGCCGGGGAGAGCAGCTTGCGCAGGCCGGAGAGCGCGCGCGCATGGCCCGGCTCCAGCAGCAGCACGGCGCGCCAGGCATGCGCGGCGGCCGGTGCCTCGCCGCGTTCCGCGGCGGCGCGCGCGCGCTGCGTCAGCGACCGGATGAGGCCGGCCTGCAGCACCGGATCGGCGCCGATCCCGTGGCCCTGGGCGCGCACCGCGGCGATCACCGCCGCGGCGTGTTCCTGGTGCGCGGCAGCGACGAGGGCGGGCACCAGCGCGATGGCGGCGGCCGGGTCGAAGCGGGCCAGCTGCATCGCCACCTCGGCCAGGTCGGCCATGCGCTTCAGGCGCTGCAGCGCCTCCGCCTTCAGCGTCAGCGCGGCGACGTCGGCGGCGCTGCGCAGCAGCGCGGCGTCGGCGGCACGCACCGCCTCCTCCGGGTTGCGCCCCTTGAGCTCGCAGCGCGCCACCTCGACCAGCGGCGCCGGCTCGCCCGGCCGCAGCATGGCGATGCGCCGCCAGATCGAGGCCGCCTCGTGGAAGCGCTTCGCCTTCAGCAGCGCCTTCGCCGCGACGGAGAGCGCCTTGTGGTTGTCCGGCGCGTTGCCGACGAGCTCGAGCGCGTGGGTGCAGGCCTCCTCGGTCCGGTTCAGGCGCTGCGCGATCCGCACCAGCAGCATGCGCGGCTCGACCGCGCGCGGGTCGAGGTGCAGCGCGCGCTGGAGGCTGGCGAGCGCGGAGGTCTCGTCGCCGCGGTGATGCGCGACCGAGCCGAGCATCGCGAACAGCTCGGCCGCGCCGGGATGGTCGATCGCGGCGCCGCGCAGCAGCATCTCGGCCTCGTCCACCTCGCCACGGGTCACGCGCGCCTTCGCCTCGGCGAGGACGGCGCGCACGTCGTCCGGCGTCGCCGCGGCGGCTTGCGCGGGGGGGGGCGGCGCCGCCGCGGCCGGCGCGGGTGCCGGCGGCGCGGCTTCGGGCGCCGCAGCGATTGGCGCGGCCGGCACGACGGCAAGGCGGCGCGGCGCCTCGGGCGCCGGCGGCCCGCCGAGCAGCGGCAGCGCGAAGGTCTCGTGGAGCAGCCGGCCCACCACCGGCTGGAATTCGGCCGCATAGTGGTTCACGTCGCGCCCGTCCTCGGCGAGCGCGCGGGCGCGGCCGAAGGCGGCGACCTGCGGGGCGGGATCGAACAGCGCGTAGCCGTGCGCGGCGCAGAGCTCGCGCATCCAGCCGCAGAGCCGCGCGCGGCTCTCGATGGTCCGCCCCGCCGCGTCGGGCACGTCGATGTGGCAGGCGAAGACCACGGGGCCCGGCAGGCGCGCGGCGATGGCGTGCAGGTCCGCCTCCAGCTCCTCCCGCCGCGTCACATGCACCACGGCTTCGAGCAGCACCGCGCGCTCCGTCTCGTCGGCCGCGGCGAAGCTGGGCAGCTGGCCGAGGGCGCGGGCGCGCGCATCGCGCTCATGCGCATGCTTGTGGCGGAACAGCGCGTCGAACAGCTCGCGGCGGTCCTGGAAGACGCGGTCCATGCAGTTGATCTGCAGCAGGTGGCCGCGGAAATGGATCTCCTTCTGGGAGGAGACCTCGACGAGGAAGAGGTCCGTCCCGCCGCGCTCGCGCGGCGTCTCGTAGGTCGCGGAGCAGATGAAGCGGCGGAGCTCCGCCGGCAGCTCCCGCCCCTCGAGCACGTCGATCTGCTGCAGCACCTCCTTCGAGGTGTGGACGAAACCGTAGATGCCCACGGCATTCCTGCTCAGCGGCAGGCGTCCCGCGACGGCGCCGATCGGATCGGCGAGGCGGCAGGTGCCGATCGTCGTGATCGACACAATGGCCGGCGCGCCGGCGCCGGCGCGGAGATCGACGTGTTGCGTTCCGACTTGCTCGATCGACATGGCCACCCTTCGCCGAGTTGCGCGCGGCACGCCGCACTGACGTCGCGAAGGCTATGGGCGTCTGCTGCGCTGCGACAGCGAAAGCGGAACCGCTTCGGCTTCCATGTTGATCAGCACGCAATCCGCGCGAAATCGTGCAGTCCGTTCAACCGACGCGCGCGTGGTTCGCGTCGCGCGGCGAGCCGCCGATTCCGCCGTGCGATCACGATCGCGCTGGCATGCCGGCGATGCCCGCGCGGCGCGCGGCGCGCAGGCTGACACGGCGCGTTGTCCGCTCTCCGCAGTGGAGTCACGCGATTCCGAGGCGGACGGAACGGCACGGCGCGGCGTTGTTCCACTACCGCAAGACAGCGCGGGAAACGGTGCTCTCACGCATTGTGGTTGTGTGGGATGCGGGTCAGTTCGTCAGCCGCGCGGACAAGTTACTCAACCAGATCGCTCAACCTGTGCGACCAACCGGTGCGGGCGGGGACACGATCAGGAAGGCAGTGGCGGCGCGCCGGCGGTGGATGCTGCGGCGGCGACGGCGCGCGCTCATCTGGTCCGCATCGCGCGAGGAGGCTTCATGGATCTTGAGATCGACGAGCGGCAGCGAAGGGGCGTGACCCTGGACAATGCGCTGATGAAGGAGCTGCAGGAGGCCGCGGAGCGGCTGTCGGTGGTCGCGCAGAGCCTCGGGATGGCACCAGCGACGAACGCGCCGCGCGCCGCAGGCCCGCGGCGGCCGCTCGCCCCGCGCGACATGAAGCGCCTGCTGCAATTGCGTGCGCAGCGCCGCCGGCGCGCCTTCGGCCAGTTCCTCGACTGGCCGAGCTGGGACATGCTTCTCGACCTCGCGGTGGTGCGCGCGGAAGGCGGGCATGTGTCCGTCTCCGCCCTCTGCATCTCGTCGGGCGCTCCGCAGAGCACGGCGTTGCGCAAGCTCTCGGCGCTGGAAGCGGCGAACCTGGTGCGGCGCTACCTGCATGGCAGCGACAGGCGACGGGTCTGCGTGGCGCTGACGGACGAGGCGGCTGCCATGGTCAACGCGATGGTGCAGGAAGAGTTGCGCTTCTACGCCGAGGTCGCGGACTGAAGCGGCCCGCCGCGCGAGGGGACGACCGTCGCGCGGCTGCCGTCCGGCCCGGTGCGCATGCCGCGAAGGCGCCGGGCGTGCCGGCCTGTCGGATGCGCGCTGCCGGCGCGATCGGCGTCATCCGCCGCCGGCCTCCCCGCGCATGCGGCGGGGCCGGCCGCTGCGGGCGGAGCGATGGCGATGGCATGATCGATGGCCACGCGGAAGCCCGCGGGATCAAGATGGGCGCAGGGCTGCCGCCCGCCCGACCCCGCGATGCCTCGCATCGCCGGCGAACGCCGGCGCCAGGGCGGGATGGCGGAGCCGCCCCGACCGTCGCCGGCGCAACTCCCGTCCCCGGCCCGCCGTCCTGACCGCCCCTCGCGCGCAGGCCCGGCGCGATCGTGGCCGGGACATGCGCCGTTGTCTTCGGTGGCGTGCCTGTCCCCTTCCTTCGCCGGCAGGGCCGACGAAGGAAGGGGCAGGACGCTACAGGACGAAGTCGTCGGGCGTCAGCCGGTGCAGCCCTTCGAGCTCGATCTGGAAGTCGGCCTTGCGGTCGCCGTCGATGTCGCCCTCGACGATCGTCCGGCCATCCGCCATGACCAGGTGCAATTCGCCGGCGCGGCCGCCGAAGGCGCGTTCGCCGATGAAGGCGAAGGCCTGGTCGCCGCCGGCGCGCGTCGAGGCGTCGATCCGCGACAGGTCGATGCGGTCGCCGTCGCCGAAATCCTTGATGACGTCGCGGCCGGCGCCGACAGCGCTGTCCGCCGTCGCGGCGAAGACGAACAGGTCGTCATTGCCGCCGCCCGTCAGCACGTCGCGCCCGGCGTCGCCGGACAGCGTGTCGGCCGCGTCGCCTGCGATCAGCACGTCGTCGCCCGCGCCGCCGGACAGGCTGTCGCTGCCGGCGCCGCCGTCCAGCGTGTCGCCTTCCGCCTCGCCGCGCAGCACGTCGTTGCCATCCTCGCCGAGGAGCCTGTCCTGGCCGCCGCCGCCGTCCAGCACGTCGGCGCTGGCGCCGCCGGAGAGCTGGTCGATGCCCAGGCCGCCGGAGAGGCTGTCCCTGCCCTCGCCGCCCAGCAGGGTGTCGTTGCCGGCGTCGCCGAGCAGCGTGTCACCAGCGCTTCCGCCGGACAGGCTGTCGTTGCCGGCGCCGCCGCGGACGGCATCCGCGCCGCCGGCCGCATCGATCGTGTCGTTGCCGTCGCCGCCTGCCAGGTTGTCGGCGCCGGATGTCGCGCGCGTCGTCGTGGTGCCGGGCGCGGGCTCCGTGGTCGGCGGCGGCTTGGGCGGCTCGACCGGGGGTTCGGCCGGCGGCGTCCCGCCACCGGAGGAGGGCGGCGTCCCGCTGCCCGCGGGCGGCGCGCCGAGGTTCCCGGTGCCGGCGCGGTCCTGCAGCTGCGCGGGCAGGTTCGACGTGCCGAGCAGGCTGTAGGCGTAGGGCACGCTGTAGCTGGCGGTGGAGGCGTTGCCGGTGCCGGCGATCGCCTCGTTGCTGCCCGGCCTCGACCAGGTGACGTCGCGGAAGACGTTGCCGCGCATGGTCCAGTAGCCGATCTCGGCGCTGTCGAGGCTGACGACCGGGTCGCGCACCCTCTCGAAGACGTTGTTCTCGATCAGGGCGACCGCGCCCATCCGCACGTTGATCGCGGAGGTGGAGACGTCCTTGAAGTGGTTCTCGTAGATGTGGACGTAGCCGTCGCGCACGCTCGGCGCGCGGGAGCCGATGTTCTCGAAGAGGTTGTGCGCGTAGGTGATGTAGCGCCCGCCCGTGTCGGAATCGGAGTAGCCGACGAGCGAGACCTTGTGGTGGTCATGGAAATGGTTGTTCGAGACGGTGATGTATTCGGCGCCGCGCTTGATGTCGAGAAGGCCGTCGAAGTGGTCCTTCGCAACGTCCATCGTGCTGTACAGCTCGTTGGAGTCGATCCAGATGTTCCGCGACGGGCCCTCGATCCCGATCGCGTCGCCGGAGCCGCCGGCGACATCGTGGATCTTCAGGTTGCGGATGATGAGGTTGGAGGATCCGTCCGTGACGCGGATGCCGATGCCGTCGAACTCGGCCCCGGCGCCGGCGCCGATGATCGAGATGTTGCTGCGGCCATCGATGGCGATCTCGCTGGCGCCGCTGTTGGCGGCGGTGATCCTGCCGTCCACCACGATCGTCAGGGGGCCGGAGGCGCCGTTGATCGCGGCCTGCAGCTGCGCACCCGTCGTGACCGTGATGGTCTTGCCCCCGGCACCGCCGGATGTGCCGCCCTGCATGGCGGCGAAGCCGTAGGCGAGGTTGCCTGTCATTGAGTCCCTCTCCGATTGCGACGTGGCTGCTCCAACCGCCCGCCGGTCGGCCCACCCCCTGGCGGCTGGTCCGGCAGGCCCATCCCCGACATCACGGCGCCGTGAGATTAGCGTCTCCGATATACGATATGCATCCCGAGGCATCAAGACATTGCATACGATTTCAATCGAAAGTTGTGTTTCGCCGCCTGGCCTTTGAACTTGCGTCCGGGCTTGCATCACCAGATCGGATGAATTCGCGCCCCGTCCGATCCACAAGGTTGAGTGCCGGCGGCGCCTGGGCGGCGCCCGGCAGGGATCGGCGCATGGGATCGGGGCACAGGCGAAGTGGTGCGACCGGATGCGCCGGCGCGTTCCTTCGGCAACGTCCCGCTTTGCGCCCGGCATGCGGCAACCGGCACGTCGTTACGGCGCGTCGGTCCATGCCGTCTTGCGACGTCTTCGGGAAGGATGGCGCGCCGCCCGGTCCGGCGGCGCCGCGGGGCGCCCCCGGCCTGGCGCGCCGGGGCGCCCATGCGCCGGTCGCGCCGGATCGGTGTCACAACGGGTCAGTTGGCTTTTGTAGCGGACGCGGCGGCGCGCCAGCCTGCAGCCCGGCACAGCGCAGGAGGATCGCGCATGGACGGGCTCGCATCGCCCATGCGGGTCACGGAGCCGGCGGCGGCGCCGCTCGCCACGCCGCCGTCCGGCCGCGTCGTCGGCGTCGTCGGCCTCGGCTATGTCGGCCTTCCCGTCGCCCTCGCCTTCCGGCGGGCCGGGCTGCGGGTGATCGGCTTCGACATCGACGCGCGCCGTGTCGAGGAGCTCAACCAGGGCCTCGACCGCACGCGGGAGGTCCGCGCCGAGGCGCTCCGCGCCGCGGCGCTGCGCTGCACCGCGGATCCGTCCGAGCTGGGCGAGGCGGATGCCTTCGTCGTGACCGTGCCGACGCCGCTGACATCCGCCCGCCAGCCGGATTTCGGCCCGCTGCTGCGCGCAACCGAGACCGTCGGCCGCGCCCTGCGCAAGGGCGCGCTCGTCATCTACGAATCCACGGTCCATCCCGGCGCGACGGAGGAGATCTGCCTTCCCCGGCTGGAGGCCGTCTCCGGCTTGCGCGGCGGCCGCGACTTCGCCATCGCCTACAGTCCGGAGCGGATCAACCCCGGCGACCCGGCGCACGGGCTCGAATCCGTCACCAAGCTGGTGGCGGCGCAACAGCCGGAGGTGCTGGAGGAGGTCGCTTCGCTCTACGCCCGCATCGTCCCCGCCGGGGTGCATCGCGTCGCCTCCATCCGCATCGCCGAGGCCGCGAAGGTGATCGAGAACGCGCAGCGCGACGTGAACATCGCCTTCGTCAACGAGATGGCGTGCATCCTCGGCGAGCTCGGCCTCGACACGCGCGACGTGCTGGACGCGGCCGCCACCAAGTGGAACTTCCTGCGCTTCCAGCCGGGCCTCGTCGGCGGCCATTGCGTCGGCGTGGACCCGCTCTACCTCGCCCATCGTGCGCGGGAGGCGGGGCACCAGGCCGAGCTCGTGCTGACGGGCCGGCGCGTGAACGACGCGATGCCGCGCCTGGTCGCCCGCCGCTGCGTGCAGATGCTGATGCGCGGCGGCGGCGCGTCGCGCCGCGTCACGCTGCTCGGCCTGACCTTCAAGGAGGACGTGGCGGACCTTCGCAACGCCCCCTCCTTCGAGATCCTGCGCGAGCTGAGGCTGCACGGCCTCGACGTGCAGCTGGCGGATCCGCTGGCCGACCCGGCGGAGGTGCTGGCGCAGGCCGGCCTCGCGCCCGCCGCCGCCGCCGATCTGCGGCCTGGCGGCGCGGTCATCCTGGCCGTCGCGCATCGCGCCTTCGCGGCGGCGGGATGGCCGCTCGTGCAGCGCTGCCTCGTTGACGGATGCGGGGCGGTGCTGGACGTGAAGGGCTGCCTCGATCGCGCGCGGATGCCCGCAGGCATCGATCTCTGGCGCCTCTGATCGTGACCGCCGCGGGCCGGAACGCCTGACCGGGCGGGACCACACTCCACTCCGGACCAGTCTCCGGGCGCATCGTCCCGGATCTCCCGTTACATGACAGCGACGCAAGCCGGCGCCGGACCTGTCGAAGCGGGTCGGTGCCTGCCCTGCGCCGAGGGAGGACGCGGAATGATCTTCATCCAGCGCGCCGGAACGGTCGGGACCGTGCCCTTCGCCGGCGACGCGGCCCGCATCCTGGATCGCGGCGGGAACGTCGTGGTCGACTGGACCACCGGCTCCGCCATCCCCGGCGTGCCGCAGGGCGATGGCTACACGCTGCAGGTGCGGACCGGCTCCAGCATCGCGAGCACGGAGCTCGCGATCGGCGCCGTCGTCTTCGTGCTGGGCCAGTCGAACATCCAGCGCTGGTTCGACCCCCCGCCGGAAGGCCCCACCGGCGCCTCGATCTACGCCATGGACTGGAACGGCCAGATCGGGACCGTCGACGGCGGCGCGGCGCTGCACTTCGCCCGCGGCTTCGCCGAAGGCCTCGGCGCGCCCGTGCTGATGGTGGAAGGCGCGAAGGGCGGCACGGCGCTGCTGCCCGAGGCCGACAAGGGCAACGGCAACTGGACGTCCACCGCCCCCGGCTCCCTCTACGCGAACGTGCTGTCGATGCTGCAGAGCGTCGGCGGCTCCGCCGAGATCGTGCTGTGGGGCCAGGGCGAGACCGATGCCTCCGGCGGCATCCCCGCCGCCACCTACGCCGCCGCGCTGCAGGTCTTCCTCCAGCGCGTCGCCGCGGATTTCCGCGTCGGGCAGGTGCTGATCCAGGAGATCGGCCCGCGCGGTTCGGATGACGGCAAGTATGACGGCGTCCGCGCGGCGCAGCACCAGGTGGCGCAGGCGCTGGCCGAGGTCTCGATCGGCGCGCTCACGACCGATCTCAACACCATCGAGGACGGCATCCATCTCAGCGGCGCGTCGCGCACCCTGGCGGCCGACCGGATGCTGATCGCCGCGCTCGCGCTCGACGGGGTGGACATCGCGCGCGCGCTCTGGTCCGGTGCCGACGACGCGGCCGCCGGCGATGTCCGTGTCGCGGGCGCGGGCCGCGACGAGCTGCGCGGCCTGGCCGGCGACGACAGCCTGGATGGCGGCGGGGGCAGCGACGTGCTGCTCGGCGGCGCCGGCCGGGACACGGTGCTCGGCGGCGACGGGCTCGACATCCTCCGCGGCGATTCCGGCGACGACCTGCTGGACGGCGGCAGCGGGGACGACGTGCTGTCCGGCGGGGCGGGCGCCGACACGATCCGCGGCGGCGACGGCGCCGACGAGATCTGGGGCGACGACGGCGACGACGAGATCGCGGGCGGGGCGGGCAACGACCTGGTCCATGGCGGGGGCGGGATCGACGTCGTCGTCTACGCCGGCCTGCGCGCCGGCTATGCCGTGCTGTCGAGCGGCAGCTCGGTGCAGGTGTGGGACATCGACCTGACGGATGGCGATGACGGCCACGACCTGCTGTTCGGGGTGGAGGCGCTGCGCTTCGCCGACGTCACCATCGACCCGCGCGGCGCCAGCCTGCCGATGCTGTTCTCGGGCTCCGCCGACTATGCCGACTTCGCGGTGATCCGTGCCGGGGATTTCTCGCCGACCGGGCTGTACGACGCCGGCGGCGGGAACGACGAGGTCTACCTGCCGCTCGACCTCGCCGCCGCGCTGCTCGCCGGCTACGATCCGCTGACGCCCTTCGATGCCGGCAGCGGCGACGACGTGGTCGTCGGCGGTTCCCTCGCCGACACGATCCGCGGCGGCTCGGGTTCGGACATCCTCAACGGCGGCGCCGGCGCCGACCGCCTGGACGGCGGCACGGGCGACGACATCTACTATGTCGACGACCCGCTCGACATCGCCTTCGAGCGCCCGGGCGAGGGCTACGACATCGTCATCTCCTCCGTCTCGCTCACGCTCAAGAGCAATGTCGAGGAGCTGGTCCTGGCCGGCACGGCCGACCTGACGGGATCGGGCAACCTCGAGGACAACGTCGTCACCGGCAATGCCGGCCACAACCGCCTGAGCGGGCGCGAGGGGGCCGACACCCTGCATGGCGGTGCGGGGAACGATTCCCTCGACGGCGGGGAGGGCGCCGACGTGATGATCGGCGGCACCGGCGACGACCGCTACACCATCGACCATCCGAACGACGTCGTCGTGGAACGGCCGGGCGAGGGCACGGACTGGGTGCAGACCTGGTTCGACCACGTCCTGGCCGCGGCGATCGAGCGCGTGTCCCTGCTCGGGACCGGCAACATCGGCGCCACCGGCAATGCCGAGGCGAACCGGATGGACGGCAATGCCGGCAACAACCTCCTCTCCGGCGGCGGGGGGAGCGACCAGCTCTACGGGCTGGACGGCGCGGACGTGCTGCGCGGCGACGACGGGACCGATTCGCTGGAGGGCGGGCTCGGCGCGGACACGCTGTTCGGCGGGGCCGGCAATGACCGCTTCATCTATCGCAGCTTCGAGGAGATCGGCGGCGCCGGCGGCCTGCCGGGCGACCTGATCGCCGACTTCAGGCGCGGCGACCGCGTGGACCTCTCGCGCCTCGATCCGCTGCCGCTCACCGAGGCGAACGAGGCCTTCGTCTTCCGCGGCAGCGCGCAGGCGACCGGCGCCGGACAGGTGCGGTGGCGCCAGGATGCCGCGCTCGACAGGACCTTCCTGGAGGGGCACCGGGACGGCGATCTCGTGCCCGACTTCGTGCTCGGCTTCGTCGGCCTGATCGCCTTCGTTCAGTCCGACATCGCGCTCTGACCGCGATGCCGCCGGCGGTCGTGGCGCGCCGCCTGCGGTCGAGGCGGGTGTGCGGGGAGCGCAGCGCTCCCCGCCGTCCGGCCCGGGCGGCGCCCCTTCGCGGGGGCGCCGCGCCCTTCTCAGGCCCGTGCTTCCGTCGTCGCGCTCCGGCCGAGCAGGCGGTTGACGTCCAGCGCATGGGCGCCGGCGCCGAGGCCCGCCTGGACGACCAGCGCCAGGGTCCAGAAGGCCGGGAATTCCCAGCCGCCGCCCTGGGCGGAGAACAGCCAGCCGGCGGGCAGGTGCTGGATGGTCGCGCCGATCATGATCGGCAGGAACAGCAGGCTGACCAGGCGGGTCCAGACGCCGAGGATCAGGGCGATGCCGCCCGCGATCTCCGCGATGGCGACGATCGCGCCGAAGACCGGCGGATAGCCGAGCGAGCCGAAGAAGCCCATCGTGCCGGGCAGGCCGAAGGTCATCACCTTCAGCAGCAGGCCGTGGGCCAGGAACATGGCGCCCATCGTCACGCGCAGCAGCAGCGCGGCGTAGGGGGTGGTGGTCTTCTCGTCGAAGGTCATGGTCGGGGTCTCCTGTCGGATGGGGCGGCCGCGCCGTCCCGATGGGCGGGTTATGGCCGCCCCGGGTGCCGCCCTTCCAACCGCGGATCGGAACACCCATCATCACGCCAGGAAATGATGGTGGGGTGCCCTTGGCCGACCTGCAGACGCTCGACCTGAACCTGCTGCGCGTCTTCGACGCGGTGGCGCGGGAGAGGCATGTGACGCGGGCGGCGGAGAAGCTGAACCTGTCGCAGCCGGCGGTCTCGAACGCGCTCGCCCGGCTGCGCACGGCGCTGAACGACGAGCTGTTCCTGCGCCGCCCGGGGGGCGTGGAGCCGACCGCGCTGGCGCTCTCGCTTGCCGCGCCGGTGGCCGAGGTGCTGGACCGGCTGCGGGTGACGCTGACCGCCCATGCGCCCTTCGACCCGGCGACCACGGACCGCGTCTTCGCCATCGCCTTCAGCGAATATGCCGAATCCGTGCTGGGCCCGCCGCTGCTGGAGGTGGTGGCGAAGGAGGCGCCGCGGGCCCTGGTCGCGATCGGCCATGCCGACCGCACGAATGCGCTGGAGAAGCTGGAGAGCGGGGAGGCGGAGCTGGCGGTCGCCGTGCTGCCCGAGCCGCCCGCCCTCTACACCCGCGTGCGCCTGCTGCCGGAGGTGTTCCTGACGCTGATGCGGGCCGGCCATCCGCTGGCCGAGGGGCCGCTGACGCTGGAGCGTTTCACCTCCTTCCCCCACCTGCTGCATTCGCCGAACGGCTCGCGCGACGGCGCGCTGGACGAGCCCCTGCGGGAGGCCGGGTTCCCGCGCCGGCTGGGGGCCGTGGTCGCGCATCTCGGCGCGGTGCCGGACATATTGCGGCGGACGGACATGGTGATGACGCTGTCCTCCCGCCTCGCGCAGAAGATGGCGGAGGCGCATGGGCTGGTGCTGCGCCCCTGCCCGGTGGAGATCCGCCACACCAGGCTCTCGCTGGTCTTCCACCGGCGGTTCGAGGCCGATGCCGGCCATGCCTGGCTGCGCCGCACCCTGATGGCGGTGGCGCGGGAGGTGGGGCCGGTGCCGGTGGTGGCGGAATAGCGCGCGGGCTTCGCGACGCCGGCGGGCCAAGGGCAGGGGCCGGGGACGGGGCCATGATCCGCGCCCGAACCGGCGCGGATCATGGCCGGGCGCGGGGTCAGCCCTCCTCGAAGCGCAGGCCGCGGGCGCGGATCAGGCCGCTCCATTTCGCGACCTCGCTGCGCATATGGGCCTCGGCGCCCGCCATGTCGGAGCCGGCGAGCACGAAGCCCACTTCCGCCGCGCGGGCGCGGACATCGGGCTGCGCCAGGCCGTGCAGCGCCGCGGCGGCCAGGCGCCGCGCGACGGGATCGGGCGTCGCGGCGGGCACCCACCACATCACCCAGGAATTGGCGTCGAAGCCGGGCGCGACGCTCTCGGCCATGGTCGGCGTGTCGGGCAGGGCGGGCACGCGCGCGAGGGTGCAGACCGCCAGCGCCTGCAGCCCGCCCTGGCGGATCTGCCCGAGGGCGGCCGGCATGTCGGCGAACATGAAGTCCACCGTGCCCGCGCGCAGGTCGGTCAGCGCCGGCGCGGTGCCGCGATAGGCCACCAGCGTGAAGTCGGTGCCCGAGGCCTGGCGATACAGCTCGGCGGCCAGCTGGTGCGGCGTGCCGGACCCGCCGGTGGCCCCCGTCAGCCGGCCCGGATTCGCCTTGGCGAAGCGGTCGAACTCCGCGATGTCGGCGAAGCGGCCGGGGCGGACTACCAGCACGAAGGGCGTGGTGGCCAGCCAGCTCAGCGGGCGGAAATCCGACAGCTCGTAGCCCGGCTCGCGCATCATGAAGGGCGCGATGACCGAGGAGATCGGGGCCAGCAGCACGGTGGTGCCGTCGGGCGCGGCGCGCGCCACGGACCGCGTGCCGACGGCCGCCCCCGCGCCCGGGCGGTTCTCCACCACCATGGGCTGGCCGAGGAAGCCCTGCATGTGCGGGGCCATGACGCGCGCCAGGATGTCGGGCGATCCGCCTGGCGCGAAGGGGTTGATCAGCCGCACCGGCCCGGGCGGGGTCCAGTCCTGCGCGGCGGCGCGGGCGGCGGGGATCAGGCCGGCGGCGGCGAGGATCGCGTGCCGGCGGGAAAGCTGGGTCATGGTCTTGGGTGTCCCGGGTGTGAAGCCGCGGCCTTCTGCGGGCCTGCGCGGCAGCACATGCAAGCACCGCGCCGGGCTTGCAAGCGGGACCGCGAGGAGGGCGCGTGCGGGCGCCGCCGCGGCGGCCCGTCCGGCCGGCGCGGGCGTCGGACACGGCGCCGCGCCCGGCCGGCGGGGCGGCGTCGTCGCCGCGCCGCAACCGCGCCACCGCCGCGCCCCATCCCGCGTGCTAGACCCGACCCCACGCATGCCCCGCCCCGCCGCCCCGCCACCGCCGCGCCTGGCCGCCGCGCGCCTCGCGCCGCCACCGCCGCCCCGCCGGCGCGGCTGGCGCTGGCTGCGCGTGCTGCTGCTGCTCGGCATCTGGGGCGGCGTGGCGCTGGCGGGGGCGGTGCTGGCGCTGACCTGGGACCTGCCGCGCACCGACCTGGCGCTCGCCCAGACCCGCCGCGCCGGCGTCACGCTGGAAGCCGCCGATGGCCGCGTCATCGCGACCTCGGGCGACGTGCATGGCGAGATCGTCCGGCTGCGCGACCTGCCCGCCCACCTGCCGACCGCCATCATCGCCATCGAGGACCGGCGCTTCCGGGACCATCCCGGCCTCGATCCCATCGGCATCGCCCGCGCTGCCTGGGCGAACTGGACCAGCGGCCGCGTGGTGCAGGGCGGCTCGACCCTGACGCAGCAACTCGCAAAAAACCTGTTCCTGACGCCGGAGCGCAGCCTGCACCGCAAGGCGCAGGAAGCGCTGCTGGCGCTGTGGCTGGAATGGCGCTTCACCAAGGACGAGCTGCTCGAGATCTACCTGAACCGCGTCTATCTCGGCGCCGGCGCCCATGGCGTGGATGCCGCGGCGCGGCTCTATTTCGGGGTGCCGGCCACGCGGCTGAACCTGTGGCAGGCGGCGGTGCTGGCCGGCCTGCCCAAGGCGCCGTCGCGCTTCAACCCGCGCGCCTCGGCCGACGCCGCGGCGGGGCGGGCGGCGGAGGTGCTGAACGCCATGGCCGAGACGGGGGCCATCACCCCCCGCCAGGCCGCCGCGGCGGCCGAGGCCATCCGCATCCCCCCGCGCCCGTCCCGCGATGCCGGCTGGTTCGCCGACTGGGCGATGGACGACCTGGCCGAGCGCTTCCCCGGCAATGCCGACCTGGTGCTGCGCAGCACGCTCGATCTCCGCATCCAGGCCGTGGTGGAGCAGCGGCTGGAGGCGCTGCTGGCCGGCGCGGGCGCGCGCGCCCGCGCCGGCCAGGGCGCGGTGGTGGTGATGGAGGCGGGCACGGGCAACGTGCTCGCCATGGCTGGCGGGCGGGACTGGCGGACGAGCCAGTTCAACCGCGCCACCCAGGCCCGCCGCCAGCCCGGATCGGTGTTCAAGCCCTTCGTCTTCCTCGCCGCCATGGAACGCGGCGCGCAGCCGGGCGATGCGGTGGCGGACGGGCCGATCAGCCTCGGCGGCTGGTCGCCGGGCAATGGCGAATGGCGCGCGCGCGGCGAGATCAGCCTGGAGGATGCGCTGGCGCACAGCGTCAACACCGCCGCGGTGCGGACGCTCGCCCGCGCCGGCGGGGCGCGGGAGGTGGCGGCGCTGGCCCGCCGCTTCGGCCTGCCCGGTCCCTTCCCGAACGATGCGACGATCGCGCTGGGGACGGGGGAGGCGACGCTGCTCGACCTGACGGCGGCCTATGCGGCCTTTGCCACCGGCGGGCTGCGGCCGGCGCCGCGCGGGCTGGCCGCGGCGCGCGCGGATGGGCGGCCGGTGCCGCTCGCCCCGCCGGCGGCGACCCGCGTGGCCGACCCCGCGCAGGCGGCGGCGATGCGGCGGATGCTGGAAGCGGCGGTGGCGCGCGGCACCGGGCGCGCCGCCCAGCCGCCGGGCGCGCGGCCGGTGGCCGGCAAGACCGGAACGACCCAGGATTTCCGCGACGCCTGGTTCATCGGCCTGACGGCGGGCGGCGCGGCGGGACCCCTCGCGATCGGGATTTGGTTGGGCAACGATGACGGGTCCCCGATGTTGGAGGTGCGCGGCGGCACCCTGCCGGCCCGGCTGTTCCGGGACATCCTGGAAGGCATCGCCGAGCCGCGCGCCGCATCCCTGGGCCGATGAGGAGGAGGACGGGTTGGACGACCAGCAGGGCGGCCCCGGGCCGGAGGCGACGCCGGAGCTTCTGGCGATCCGGCACGACCGGCTGCGCCGCAGCGCCCCGGCGGTGCAGCACGAGATCAACAACGCGCTGATGGTGCTGACCTCGAACCTCGAACTGCTGGCCCGGTCGGTGGCGGAAGGCGCGCCGCGCCGGCAACTCGACCGTGCCCAGCAGGCGGCGCGGCGGCTGGACGAGATGATGCGCGCCTATCTCGACGCCGCGCGGCGGGAGGCGAGCGAGGTGGCGGTGATCCCGCCGGCGGCGGCGCTGCGCCAGCTGGCGCCGCTGCTGCGCGTGCTGCTCGGCGCGCGCAACGGCTTCGACATCGCGCCCGAGCCCAGCATGGCGGAGGCCGCGCTGGACCGCGCGCGGCTGGATCTCGCGCTGCTGTCGCTGGCGCGCGACGCGGCGGGGCGGATGGCGCAGGGCGCGCGCATCGTCGCCTGGGTCGAGGTGCCGGCGGGCACGGCGGAGGTGGTGCTGGGCCTGACCCTGCCCTCGGGCGCCGAGCCGCATGCCGAGACGGCCCGGCTGCTGGTCGCCGCGGCGACGGCCACCGGCGGGCGGCTGGAACGCACGGCGGACGGCATCGGCCTGGTCTGGCCGCGGGTGACGGCGGGGGGGTGAGCCGGCAGGCCGCGGAAACCCTCGAATGGCGGGCAGGCGGCAGGAGGGCGCTGCCCTCCCGCACCCTCCCGCCAAGAAACCGGGTTTCCTCGACCTTCCCGGAACAGGCCATCCAATCAAAAAGCTAAGTGGTCCTGCCGGGGTGCCCATGGGGCGGCGCCCCTCGACCTTTCCGCTCGCCCGGCTCGGACGGTGTTCCGCAGCCTGTCAGCCCTCGCCCAGGGCCAGGATCGCCGCCGCCAGATCCTCCCCCGCCCAGCCGACCGACTTGAACAGCGTCACCTCCGCCGCGTCGCGCCGGCCCGGATGCTGGCCGCGGCACAGCTCCGCCAGCTCGGCGGCGACATGCGCCGGCATGATCGCGCCTTCCGCCACCGCCTGGGCGATGTCGCCGGCTTCCGCCAGCGCGCCGGCGCGGGTGTCCACCACCAGCGTCGCCCGCGCGACCAGCGCCGCATCGGCCTCCCGCATGTCGGGCCGATAGGCGCCGACGAGGTCGACATGCGTGCCGAGGTCGATATCCGCCCCGCGCAGCAGCGGCGCGGCGGAGAGCGTCGCGGCGCTGACCACGTCGAAGCCGCGCGGATCGGGGCTGGCGGCGGCGCGGGCGGGCAGGCCATGCGCGGCCAGCCGCGCGGCGAGCGCCGCGGCCTGGTCGGGGCGACGCGCCCAGATCGCGACGTCCTCGATCGGGAAGCGCGCCGCCCAGGCCTCGGCCAGCGCGGCGGCGACGCGGCCGGCGCCCAGCACCAGGTGGCGGCGGCTGTCGGGGCGCGCCAGGAAGCGGCCGGCCAGCGTGCTGGCCGCGGCCGTGCGGCGATCGGTCAGCTCGCCGCCATCCAGCATCGCCAGCGGCAGGCCGGTCGCGGCATCGGAGAGGATGTAGCTGGCCTGCACCGCCGGCAGGCCGCGCGCGGCATTGCCCGGCGCCACCTGCACCAGCTTCACCCCGGCATGCTGGCGCTGCCCCGGGCGCGGCGGCTGCCAGGCCGGCATCAGCAGCAGCATCGCATCCGGGCCTTCGGACTGCGCGATCGCGTGGCGGTGGCGCAGCGGCGCCTCGCAGCCGTCGCGGAACATCGCGGCCAGCGCGGCCTCCAGCCGGTCCCAGGGCAGGCGCGCCCGGATCTGTTCCGCGTCCAGGTTGCGCATGCCTCTTCTCCGTCCCGCCGGCAATTCCCTGTCGCATCGACCCGGGCGCCGGGAAAGGGGGTGATTTGACACGGGCGCGGCGCCGCCCCGAGACTTCGCGCCGGCCTGGCAGCCCCCCGGGGGCGCCGACCCACGGGAAGGAGAGACACGCATGACAACCCTGCGCCTTGGCTTGACCCGGCTGCTCGGCGGCGCCGCGCTGGCGGCGACGCTGGCGGTGCCCGGCTTCGCGCAGCAGGCGCAGTCCGCCGCCGGCGCCGCGGCGACGCTGGATGCGATCCGCGCCCGCGGCACGCTGATCTGCGGCGTGAACACGGGCCTGGCAGGCTTCGCCCAGCCCGACAGCCAGGGCGTCTGGCGCGGCTTCGACGTGGACTATTGCCGCGCGGTCGCGATCGCGCTGTTCAACGACGCCAACCGCGTGCGCTACGTGCCGACCACCGCGCAGAACCGCTTCACCGCGCTGCAGTCGGGCGAGGTGGACATGCTGTCGCGCAACACGACCTGGACGCTGTCGCGCGACACCTCGCTCGGCTTCGACTTCACCGGCATCAACTTCTATGACGGCCAGGGCTTCATGGTGAAGGCCAATGCCGGCGTGCGCAACGCGCGGGAGCTGGAAGGGGCGACGATCTGCGTGCAGCCCGGCACGACGACCGAGCAGAACCTGACCGACTGGGCGCGCGCCAACCGCATCCGCTTCACCCCCGTGGTGATCGAGCGGCTGGAGGAAGTGGTGCAGGCCTATGTGGCCGGCCGCTGCGACGCCTACACCACCGACGTCTCCGGGCTGGCCGCCACGCGCTCCGCCCAGCCCAACCCGCGCGAGCACACCATCCTGCCCGACGTGATCTCGAAGGAGCCGCTCGGCCCGCTGGTGCGCCATGGCGACCAGCGCTTCGCCGACCTGCTGCGCTGGCTGCATTTCGGGCTGATCGGCGCCGAGGAACTGGGCATCACGGCGGCCAACGTGCAGCAGGCGGCGCAGGGCGATGCGCGGCCGGAGGTGCAGCGCATGCTCGGCCGCAACGGCGACCTCGGCCGCATGCTCGGCGTGGACAATGCCTGGATGGCCAACATCATCCGCGGCGTCGGCAACTACGGCGAGATCTTCGCCCGCAACCTGGAGCCGATCGGCAT
>JAIYDD010000119.1 GCA_027487675.1 Acetobacteraceae bacterium
CGCGGCGACGGGCGCCTTCGCCGCGCCGCGCCCCGCCGCCCCGCGCGGCGCCGCGCCGGCCGAGGCGGCCGGGCTGGTGCAGGTGGCGCTGCGCCTCGAACTGCGGACCGACCACGCGACGCTGTCGCGCATCCTGGCGGCGCTGGAGGCGCACCGGCCCTTCCTGCTGGTGCGCGAGGCGCTGGTCGCGGCGCCGCGCGACGGCGCGGCCGCGGCCGGACCCGGCGGGCCGCCGCTCGCCGTCCGGATCGACGTGATGGCCCCGGCGCGCATCGGGGGCGAGCGGAATGCGTGACCCGCTGGCCGCCCGCGCCCGGCGGGAGATCCTGATGCTCGGGCTGCTCGCCGCGACGCTGGCGGGGCTGGCGGCCTTCCAGCTCGCCGCCGGGCTCGAGGAGGAGGCGCCGGGCGGCGTCGCCATGCCGGTGCGCCCGCCCGCGGCCGCGCCCTCGCCCGCGCCGCGCCCGGCCACGGCCAGCCTGGACGAGATCCTGGAACGGCCGGTCTTCGCCCCATCCCGCCGGCGGGTGCTGCCGATCGCCGAGGCGCAGGCCGCCCCGCCGCCCCCGCCGCCGCCGGCCGAGGACCCGCCGCTGTCGCAAGGCTTCGTGCTGCTCGGCATCGTGCAGTCGGGGGAGGAGGTGGCGGCACTGCTGCGCGAGACGCACAGCCGCGCGCTGCACCGGCTGCGCCGTGGCGAGGCGCTGCAGGGCTGGACGCTGGCCGGTGCCGCCGGGCGGCGCGCCCTGCTGTTCGAGCGCGAGGGCGAGCGGCAGATCCTCGAAATGCCGGCCGGCACGCCCGCCGGGCCGGCAGCCTCCTCCGATCCGGGCCAGTCCGAAAGCGACGAATGATCCCCACCCCGCGCCGCCGCGCCGCCCGCAGCCTTGCGCTTCCCCTCACGCTGCTGGCGCTGCTCGGCGCCTGCGGCCGGCCCGCCTCAGACGCGCCGCTGCCCGACGCCGCGCAGCTGGCGCAGGGCGCGCTGGCCGAGCGGGCGGCGCGCGCCGCAACACCCGCCCCGGCACCCGCCGCCCCGATCGCCGCCGCGCCGGCCGCGCCGCGGCTGCGCAGCGCCGTCTTCCCCGCCGCCGGCCCGGTGGTGGGCCAGCAGCCCGTGGCCGCCGCGGCGCGCGCCGGTGGCGTGCGCGCCCGCGGCGGGGAGGTGGAGCTGAGCTTCGACAACGTCGACATCCGCGACATCGCCCGCGCGGTGCTCGGCGACCTCCTCGGCCTGCCGTTTGCGGTCGATTCCAGCGCGACCGGGGAGATCACGCTGGAGACCGCCGGGCCGATCCCGCGCGAGCAGGTGCTGCCCGCCCTCGAATCGGCGCTGCGCCTGACCGGCTTCGGCCTGTCGGACCAGGGCGGCGTCTTCACCATCCAGCCGCTGCCGAACGCCGTGCGCGGCGGGCTGCTGGGGCGCGGCCAGCGCGGCTTCGGCACCGAGGTGCTGGTGCCGCGCTTCGTCGGCGTGGCGCAGCTGCGCCGGCTGCTCGAACCCGTCCTCCGGGAAGGCGCCATCGCCAATTCCGACCCGTCGCGCAACATCCTGCTGGTGACCGGCACGGAGCCGGAGCGCCGCGCGGTGCGCGAGATGGTGGCGCAGTTCGACGTGGACTGGATGCGCGGGATGTCCTTCGCGCTCTACGCGGCGCGCCACGTGCAGGCGCGGCGGCTGGCCGCCGACCTCAACCAGCTGATCGGCGGTGAGGGCGCGGCGCTGGCCGGGCTGGTGCGCATCGTGCCGCTGGAACGGCTGAACGCCGTGCTGACCATCTCGCCGCAGCTGCGCTACATCCAGCAGGTGCAGGTCTGGGCCGAGCGGCTGGACGCCGAGGGCCAGGGCGACGAGCGGCAGGTCTTCGTCTACCGCGTGCAGAACGGCCGCGCCGCCGACCTGGCGCGCGTGCTGACGCGGGCCTTCGGCGGCGGCGGCGGCGGAGCGCAGGACGCGGCGCAGCGTGGCGGGCAGGCCGGGGCGGGGCCGGGCGGGCTGTTCGGCGGCGCCGGCGGGCGCGGCGGGGTGCCGGGGCTCGGCGGGCTCGGCGGCGCCGCGCGGCCACTGTCGCAGGGCGCATTCGCGCAGGAAGCGGTGCCGCTGCAGGCAGCGGGCGGGCTGCCGCCGGAGGCGGCGCCCTTCGAGCCGGCGCCGGGCGGCATCCCGCCGGCGCTGGCCGGCCCGCTGCCTGGTGCCGCCGCCGCCGGCCCGGCGGCCGGCATCGCCATCACCAACGACGAGGGCAACAACGCGCTGGTCATCGTCGCCACGCCCCGCCAGTACGAATTGCTGCAGGCGGCGCTGCGCCAGCTCGACGTGCTGCCCCTGCAGGTGGTGATCGAGGCGGCGGTGGCCGAGGTCTCGCTCTCCAACGACCTTCGCTTCGGCCTGCAATGGGCGCTGAACTCCGGTCAGAGCACCGCGGTCTTCAACCGCCGCACGCTCGATCCGGCCACGCAGGGCAGCGGCACCGGCGGCTCGGCAGCGCTCAACGCGTTGCGCGGCGCGCTGCTGCCGCAGGTGCTGAACGCCGCCGTGCCGGTGCCGAGCTATCCGAACTTCTCCTACGTCTATTCCGCGCCCTCCATCACGGTCGTGCTGGAGGCGCTGGACGCGGTGACCAGCGTCAACGTGCTCTCGGCACCGCAGCTTCTCGTGCTGAACAACCAGACCGCCTCGCTGCAGGTGGGCGACCAGGTGCCGGTGCAGACGCAGTCGGCGCAGTCCGTCGTCTCCCCCGGCGCCCCGCTGGTCAGCGCGATCGAGTACCGCGACACCGGCGTGATCCTGCGCGTCACGCCGCGGGTGAACGAGAGCGGGCTCGTACTGCTCGACGTCGCGCAGGAGGTGAGCGCGGTGGTGGATTCGCAGAACAGCACGGTCAGCGCGCAGCTCTCGCCCACCATCCAGCAGCGCCGCATCGCCAGCAGCATCGCCGTGCAGGATGGGCAGACGATCGCGCTCGGCGGCCTGATCCGCGACGGGCGGAGCCGCAACCGCGGCGGCGTGCCCGGCCTCGCGGACGTGCCGGTCCTCGGCTACCTGTTCGGCCGCGCCTCGGACCAGATGGAGCGCACGGAGCTGCTGGTGCTGCTGACGCCGCGCGTGGTGCGAAGCCAGGGCGATGCGCTGGCGGCGACGGAAGAGCTGCGCGCGCGGATGCGCAACCTGACCCCGATCAGCGAGCCCTTCCCGCGCGCCCCCGGCTCCGGCCGGCTGCGCGACGGCGCGCCGCGGTTCTGAGCGCCCCGGTGCGCCGGCCGCCGCGTGCCGCCGCCGGCCAGCGCGGCGTCGCGCTGGTCGCGGTGGTGTGGGTTGTCGCGCTGCTGGCGGTCATGGGCCTCGACGTGCTGGCCATCGCCCGGCAGGAGGACCGGATGGCGCAGGACCTTGCCGTCCGGGCACGGATGGCGGCCGCGGCGGATGCCGGCCTCGCGCTCGGCATCCACGACCTGCTGGCCGCGTCCGGGCGTCCCGGCCGCCCGCCGGGCCATCCCGAGGCGCCGGCGCGGGAACTGGTCTTCGACGGCACGCGCCTTCTGATCCGCGTCGAGGACGAGGCCGGCAAGATCGACCTGAACGAGGTGCAGCCCGCCCTGCTCGGCGCCCTGTTCCGCGCGCTCGAGGTGCCGGGCCCGGCGGCGGAGCTGCTCGCCGCCGCCATCCTCGACTGGCGGGACGAGGACGACCAGCCGCGCCCGGGCGGCGCCGAGGCGAACGAGTACCGCGCCGCCGGGCTCGGGGTGCCGCCGCGGGACGGCGGCTTCCGCTCGGTGGCGGAGCTGGCGCATGTGATGGGCATGACCCCGGCGCTGCTGGCCCGCGCAGAGCCGCTGCTGACCGTGCATGGCCGCCGGGCGGAGCCGGACCGCGAGGTGGCGCCGCCCGCCGTGCAGCGCGTCATGGCAGGTGCGCCGCGGCCACCAGCCGGGGCCGGCCGGGCCGCGACCCCGGCCGAGTTGCGCGACCCGCCGGTGATCGGCCGCGCCTACCGGATCACGGTGCTGGCCGAGCGGCCGGGCGCGCGGCGGCGGCTGAGCGCGGTGGTGCGGATCACCGGGGACCCGGCCGATCCCTACTGGATACAGGAATATCGGTAGCGGGTTCGCAAGGCACGCCCCGGCCGTTGGTCCGGCGTTCGATGCGTCGCCCGGGGCGAATGCGCCGTCCCGGATCTGGCGCTACGGGGCCACCGGCGGTCCGTAGAGCCAGACCAGCCAGATCCCGGCGGCCAGCCAGGTGCCGAAGGCGATCCGCTGCCCGGCCTCGAGCGGCGCACCGCCCGCCAGCCGCACCGCCAGCGCCTCCGCCAGGCCGAGAAGCGCCGCCGCCAGCACTGCCCCCGGCAACCCCGCCGGGCCGAGCCAGGCGCCGCCGGCGGCCAGCAGCTTGGCATCGCCAAGACCGAGCCCCTCCCGCCCGCGCAGCCGGCGGTAGAGCAGCGCCAGCCCCGCGAAGCAGGCCCAGCCCGCCGCCGCCGCCAGCGCATGCGCCACCAGGCCCGCCGGGTCGAGCAGCGCCGTCGCGCCGAGGCCGAGGCCGATCATCGGCAGCGTCAGCGCGTCTGGCAGCAGGAAATGCCGGCGATCGATCAGCGCCAGGGCCAGCAGCCCCCAGCCGAGCAGGCATGAGGCCAGCAGCGCGGCGCCCGAAGCCTCCGTCCAGGCCCAGAGCGCGACGCCGAGCGCGGCCAGTTCCATCGCCGGATAGAAGCGCGGGATCGGCGCCGCGCAGTGCCGGCAGCGCGCGCCGAGCAGCGCGCGGCCGACCAGCGGCAGCATGTCGCGCGCCGACAGGGCATGGCCGCAGGCCGGGCAGGCCGAACGGGCGAAGCCGACCGGCCGGCCCTCCGGCAGGCGCAGCACCAGCGTGCCGAGGAAGCTCCCGATGAAAGGCGCCGCTGCCAGGGTGCCGAGACTGATCGGGTCCATGCAGGGCGCCGCTCCGGTGGGACGGGTGATGACGGGACGGTGAAATTCGCCGCTGACGCCCCGGCGGGAGGGATCGGCGAGGCTGGTCGTGGAACAAGGGCTGCCTTCCGAACCTCCAACCTGCAGTGCACATGTCCGCCCCGTCCAGCCTGCCCAACCCCGCCATCGGCCGCCGCCTGCTGCTGCTCGCCTCCGTGAGCCTCCTCGCGCTGTCGGCGGCCAGCCCCGCCGTGGCGCAGTCCGGGCCCTTCGCCCGGCGCGGCGCGGCGGCGGACCCGGCGGCCGCCGCGGCGCGCAACCTTCAGGTGCAGGCGCAGGAAGCCGCAGCCGCCCAGCAGCACGCGCAGGCCGCGCTGCAGGTCTTTGCGCGCGCCGCGCAGACCCAGGCGGCGATGGCCGGCCTGCAGGCGGCGGCGCGCGCCGCGGCGCAATCGGCCGCCGTCACCGTGCCGAACGGGCTCGAGGCGGGCGGTCTGGTGCCGCAGACCGGCGCCTCCACCTGGCGCGGGGCGGAGGCGCCGGTGCAGGGCGCCGGCAGCGCCGCCGACCGGATCCGCGTGACGGTGCGCCAGACCGAATCCCGCGCCATCCTGACATGGCAGAGCTTCAACGTCGGGCGAGAGACCGATCTGCGCTTCGACCAGTCCGCCGGCGGGACGCGGGCGCGCGAATGGGCGGTGCTGAACCGCGTGGAGGACCCGACCGCGCAGCCCAGCCGCATCCTCGGCTCGATCACCGCCGAGGGTCAGGTCCTGGTGATCAACCGCAACGGGGTGGTGTTCGGCGGCGCCTCCCAGGTCAATGTCTCGACGCTGATCGCCTCGGCGCTCGATCTCGGCGGCTGGGGGGATGCGGTGCAACTCCGCGACCAGCGCTTCCTCGACGGGTTGCTGACGGCGCCGAACCAGGCCGGCAATCTGGCGCCGACGCTGTCGCACGACATGCCGGCACGGCTGCGCGACGGCAATTCCCCGCGCCGGATCGCAGTGGAGGTGGAGGCCGGCGCGCGCATCACCCTGCGCGAGGAGGGATCGGCGATCCTGGCCGCGCCGGTGGTGGTCAACGCGGGCAGCATCACGGCGCCGCGCGGACAGGTGATGCTGGCCGCGGGCGCCGGACTGCGGCTCGACACGCCGCCTGTATCCCGCTTCGGTGCGCGCATCGGGCTGGTGGCGGAACCGCTGCGCCGCGGCGAGGGGACCGACACGAGCCGCCTCGACGCCTATCCCTTCGAAGCGCGCAACGAAGGCCTGCTCTCCGCGCCGAGCGGCAACGTCACGCTTGCCGGCTATCTCGCCACCAACGCGCCGGGCGCGGTGCTCTCGGCCACCACGGCGAGCAACCGGCCCGGCTCCATCACCATCCAGGCGCGCGATTTCGGCGGCGCCGCATCGGCCAACACCAGCGGCAGCCCCACCACCGTCCAGGGGTTCCGCTTCGGCGTGGCGACCCTCGGCCAGGGCAGCCTGGTCACCGTGACGGCCGAGACCGGCGCGGACCAGGTGGTCTTCAACACCGCCACCACGCCCTTCGAGCAGTCTCGCCTGTACCTGATCGGGGCCGCGGTGCGGATGGAAGCCGATGCGGTGGTGCGGGCACCGGCGGGCGGCATCCGGATCGCCGGCGACCTGCCGCAGCGGCTGTTCGGCAACGCCACCAGCGGCGGGCGGCTGCAGACGCTGCTGATGGAAGCCGGCTCGGTGATCGATGTCGGCGGCCTGAAGGACCTGACGGCGCCGGTGTCGCGCAACATGATCGAGGTGCAGCCGCTGCGCAACGAACTGCGCGACGCGCCGCTGCAGCGCGAGGGCTGGCTCTATTCGTTCGGCCAGCGCGGCGAGCGGGTGACCGTCGATACCCGGCTCGGCAGCGCCATCCTGGACTGGCAGCCCGTCGCCAATGGCATTCCGGTCAGCGTGGCGGAGCGCCAGGGAACCGGCGGCTCCATCGAGATCGCGGCGGAGCGCGTGTTCGCCCTGCAGGGCTCGCGGCTCGACGTGTCGGGCGGGCTGATGACCTGGCAGGGCGGCGAGCGCGCGGCGCAGACCCGCCTGCTCGGCGCGGATGGCCGGGTCTACCGGATCAGCGACGCCTCGGCCGATGTCGAGTATGTGGGCCGCGCCGGCGACCATGCCGCGACGCAGCCGCGCTGGGGCGTGCGCCAGAGCTTCGCCGCGCCCGTCCAGGCGCAGCGGCGGGAGACCGAAGCCGGCTATGTCGAGGGCTTGGACGCCGGCTCGGTCAGCATCAGCGGCCGCTTCTACGGCGACGGCGTGGTCCAGGGCGGCGCCTTCACCGGGACGCGCCAGGCCAGCGCCGGGCGCGCGAACGACGCCAACCCGATCACCACCACGGACCTGCCCTCCGGCGGCGCGCTGTCGTTCCTCGGCTTCCGGCCGGTCGACTCGACCGATCTGCCGGTGACCCGCACCAGCGGCATCGGCGGCCTCGTCAACCCGACCTTCGTCACCGCGGTCGAGACGCCGCTGCCCGCCGATCTCGGCACGCGGCTGGACGGCCCGGCTTCGATCAATGCCGCCGACCGGCGCCTGCGCCTGATCGGCGACCCGCTGCCGGTCGAGCGCTTCGACACGCAGCTTTCGACGCGCGACGTGATCAACCGCGGCTGGTCCGCCGTGACGATCGAGGCGGATGGCCGCGCCACGCTGGCCGAAGGCGTCGCCATCTCGCTGCCCGCCGGCGCCCGGTTCGGCCTGAACAGCTGGAGCGCGAGCATCGCCGGCAGCATTGCCGCGCCTGCGGGCGCCATCGCCATCGCCGCCAATGCCGGAGACCGGGTGACTGCCGCGGCGGAGACGCTGGCGGCGCCCGCCCTGAACCGGATGCCGGAAGGCGCGCCGGCCGGGCCGATGGACGGCGCGATCGAGATCGCCGCGGGCGCGGTGCTGTCGGTGGCGGGGCTCTGGGTGAACGACTTCCTGGCCGCGAGCGAGGGTGGGGCGCCGTCGGGGCCGGCCTTCCTGTCGGGCGGCAGCATCACCCTGCAGACGCGCTTCGCGCCGTTGCGCCCGCAGCGCGGGCAGACGCCGAGCGAGATCCCGCCGCTGCCTGCCGGCGCGGTGGTGGACAGCCTGGCCGTGGCGGTCACGGGGCGGGAGATCCGGCTCGGCGAGGGGGCGCTGCTCGACGTCTCGGGCGGCGGGCGGATCGCGTCGAACGGCCGGACGCTGACCGGCGCGCGGGGCGGCACGCTGACGCTGGCCACCCATGCCGGCCGTGCCGCGAGCCCGACCGGCGCGCCGCTGGTCGCCGGCGCCATCGCGGAGGGCCTGGTCGGCTACTACATCGCCGGCGCCCATGCGGGCGTCGCCGATGCCGGGGCGGTGCTGCGCGGCTTCGGCACGGGGCGGGAGGGCGGCGGCGCGGCGAACGGGCTGGGCGGCGTCTTCGCGCTGGCCGCGCCGTCCCTGGTCGTCGGCCGCGCGCCGACGGAGGCGGAGGCGGCGCAGGGGACGCGCCGGGTCGACCTCGACGCGCTGGCGGCCGCCGGCTTCAGCGACCTGCGCCTGTCCGCCCCGATCGCCGGGCGCGTGCCTTTCCAGGGCCTGCCGGCCGGGCGCATCGTCATCGCCGACGGCGCCGAGATCGCGCCGCTGGCGGCGAGCCGCATCCTGTCCGCTGACAGCCGCGCCGCGCCGACCGGCGCGGCGGCCGAGGCGTGGAGCCGCACCGGCGTGGCGGCGCGCGAGGACCGCGCGCCGATGCGGCTGAGCTTCCACGCCGGCTCCACCCTGTCGGCCGGCGACGCGGCGACGCGGATCGCCGCCGATCCCGGCGCTGCGCGCCCCGACAGCGCCGCGCTGGTCAGCCTGGCCGCCGCGCAACCGATGCTGCTGCGCGGCACGCTGGAAGCGCCGGCCGGCGCGATCGAGGTCACCGGCACCGGGCCGTCCGGCATCTACGGCGTGATCAGCGGCGATTCGATCCTGCGCGAGGTGCGCGGCGGCGAGTTCTCGCTCGGCCACGCGCTCTGGCTGGCGCCGACCGCGCGGCTGCTGGCGCCCGGCGTGGCGGACAGCGTGACGACCTCGGCCGGGCTGGTCGCCGGCGGGGTCCGCGCCGGCGGCAGCGTGACGCTCCAGGAGAGCCGCGGCTACCTGGTGATCGAGCAGGGCGCGCTGATCGACGTCTCCGGCGTGGCGGGCCGGACCACGCTGCTGACCGGCGCGCTGCCGCCCGACGCCGGCGGCAGCCTGGCCCTGTCGGGCGATGCCGGGTCGATCACGCTGTCCGGCGCGCGCGGCGCCTTCCTGGACGGCACGCTGCGCGGCGAGGCTGGCGGGCCGACGGCGCGCGGCGGCACGCTGGTGCTGCGCTCGCCCGTCCCGGTCTTCATCGAGACGGCCACGCTCGCCTTCCCGACGCCCACCATCAGCGTGCCCTTCAACCTGACCGGCTTCACCGGGATCGTGGTGCGCCAGGCCGGGTCGTTCCTGCCCGCGGGGCTCGGCTTCGGCGACCGCATCGATGCGAGCCTGGTGCGCAGCGGCGCCATCGCCTGGTCGGGCGGGGCGCTGACCGGCCAGGCCTTCCTGGCCGCCTCGGGCCTGGACGGCAGCGGCATCGACAGGCTCTACCTGGCCGGCGTCAACCACCCGGTCCGCTTCGAGGGCGCCGTGACGCTCTCCCTGCCACGGGCGTTGCAGATCGAGGCGGCGCAGATCGAGGCGGGGCCGCTCGGCGGCGCGGCCCCGGACATCCGCCTCTCGGCCGGCTACATCCTGCTGAACGGCGCGATCGTGGAGCCGCTGCGGGCCACCGCGCCGGCCAGCGGCACGCTGGAACTGGCCGCGGGCTGGATCGACGTGCTCGGCGGCGTCGCGCTGCGCGGCGCCGCTTCGGTGACGCTCGGTTCCGCCAACGACATCCGCCTGGTCGGCACGGTGCCGGACGTGACGGACCGCGGGTTCGGCCGCGTGCGCGGGGCGCTCGACAGCCAGGGCGACCTGACGCTGCGCGCCGCGCAGGTCTACACCGCGACGGGGACGGCGTTCCAGGTGAACGCCATCGGCGCGCCGGGCGAAGCGGCCCGGACGATCCGGATCGAGGGGCCGGGCGGCGCGCCGCCCGCGGCGCCGCTGTCGGCCGGCTCCATCCTGACGGTGACGGCCGCCCGCATCGAGCAGGCCGGCGTGCTGCGCGCGCCGCAGGGCCTGCTGCGCCTGCGGCCGGCGGAACGGCTCGACCTGCTGCCGGGCAGCCTGACCTCGGTCTCGGCCGAGGGCCGCGCGGTCCCCTATGGCGAACTCGTCTCCGACCAGGGTGCGCTCGGCGTGGCGCTCACTCCGGCCAGCTTCGGCCCGCTGGCCGTGGGCAGCGGCGGGATCGCGGCCCCGCCGCCGCGCGCCATCGAGATCGACACGCGGGAGGTCCAGGCCGCCGCCGGCGCGGTGCTCGACGTCTCCGGTGGCGGCGAGCTGCTCGGCGTCCGCTTCGTCAGCGGCCCCGGCGGCTCGCGCGACGTGCTCGCACGTGCCACGGTGACGGTCGGCCCGGGCGGCGACCCGGTGCTGTCGAACTACCAGTTCGCCGACCGCCGCGACGTCTTCGCCATCCTGCCCGGCGTGCAGCCGGGGGCGGCGCCGGTCTCGCCCTACATCGTGGACAGCGGCACCTCGCTCGGCCGCGGCGACGTGACGGCCGACCTGCCGGTCGGGAACCGCAACGTCTATGGCCAGCAGGTCAGCGGCCTGCTGCCGACCATCGGCGACCAGATCCGCGTCCCGGGCGGCATCCCCGGCCTGCCGGCGGGCAGCTACACGCTGCTGCCCGGCCGCTACGCGATCCTGCCCGGTGCGTACCGCGTGGTGCTCTCGCCCGGCCAGGCCGGGCCGGCGGTGGCGCGCGCCGAGGTGGCGCCGGTGGCGCGCCCCGATGGCAGCTGGCAGGTCGGCGTCAGCCGCGCGGTCGCCGGCAGCGCGCTGGTCGAGGATCGCTGGCGGGTGGCGGAGATCGCGCCCGCCTCGACCTGGCGGCGCTATTCCGACCTGACCGTCACGGCCGCCACCGCGTTCTTCGCCGCCCGCGCCGCCGCGCTGGACGAGGCGCTGCCGGTCCGGCCGGTGGATGGCGGACGGCTGACCCTGGTCGCGCGCAACGCCCTGGTGCTGGACGGCACGTCGCTGTTCGGGCGCGGCCCCGGGGGCCGCGGCGGCGAGGTGGAGATCTCCGGCGACCGCATCGCCGTCACCCGCGACGGCGCGCCCTATTCGGCGGACGGCATCGCCTATTTCGCGGTGTCGGACGCCACGATCGATGCCCTGGGCGCTGAGTCGGTGACCATCGGCGGCCTGCGGCAGGCGGAGGCGACGGGCCAGCGGCTCGACATCCGGGCCGCCGCGGTGGCGATCGGCGAGGGGGCGCGGCTCAGCGCGCCCGACCTGCTGCTGCTGGCCCGGCGCCCTGCCGGCAGCGCGGCGCGGCCCGGGGACGGCATCACCATCGGCGCCGGCGCGGAACTTTCGGCCGAGGGCGCCGGCGGCGGGACCGATCTGCTGCTCGGCCGCGTGCCGCAGAACCTGTTCGATGCCGGCCTGTCCGGCGCGGGGGCCGTGCTGCGGCTGACCGGCGCCCCCGGCGGCGCGCTGCTGCGCGAGAATGCCGGCACCGGGACCGGCACCGGCGTGGTGCTCGGCGCCGCGGCGCGGCTCGAGGCTGGCAGCGTGCTGCTCGACGTGACCGGCGCCTCGACCGTGGCGGGGGACACCCGCATCGCCGCCGCGGCGCTCGATCTCGGCGGCGCGTCGCTGGTGCTGGGCGATCCGCCTTCCGGCACGGCCACGGGCGGCATCGGGCTCGGCAACCAGGTGCTGGCGGGCCTCGCCGGCATCGAATCGCTCACGCTGCGCAGCCGCGGCGCGATCGACGTCCACGGCCAGGTGGCGCTGTCGGGCGGCACCGTGCTGATCGACGCCGCGGCGCTGCGCGGCTTCGGCGACGCCAGCCTGTCCGTCACCGCCGCGCGGGTGGCGGGCCTGCGCAACTCCGGCGCCGCCGCGGCCGGCGCGGCGCCGGCGGGCGCCGGCACGCTGGCGCTCGCGGCGGCGGAGGAGATCCGGCTCGGCGGCGGCGCGGTGGCGGTGTCGGGCTTCGGGACGACGCGGCTGGAGACGCCGGGGGCGCTGGTCGCCGCCGGCACCGGCAGCCTGGCGCTGCCGGGCGCGCTGCAGGCGCAGGCGGCGCTCCTCGCCGGCGCGCCGGGCGCCGACCTTACCCTGCTGCTGCCCGGGGACGCCGCCTTCGCCCGGCCGGCGAGCGCCGCGCCCGCGTTGCCGCAGGCCGGGCTCGGCGCGCGGCTGGCGGTCGAGGCGGGCGGCGGGATCACGCTGGACACCAACCTGGCCTTGCCCGGCGGCACGGTGGTGCTGGCCGCCGGCACGGGCGACGTCCGGCTGGGCGCGGCGGCGGCGATCGACGCGCGCGGCGCCGAGCGGGCCTTCTTCGACGCGGTGAAGACCGCGCCCGGCGGCATGGTGACGCTGCGCTCCGTCGGTGGCTCGGTGCTGGCCGAGGCCGGCGCGCGGATCGACGTCTCGGCGGCGGCGGGCGGCGAGGCGGGCGAGATCGCCCTGCTGGCCCAGCGCGGCGCGGTGGAGGTCGGCGGTGCGGTGCTGCTCGGCGCGGCCGGGCCGGCGCAGGCCGGCGGCGGCTTCCTGCTCGACACCGGCGGGGCGGTCGACCTCGGCGCGCTCGATGCGCGGCTCGACGCCGCCGGCTTCTTCGGCCGCCGCGTGGTGCACAGCCGAACCGGCGACCTCGTGCTTGGTGCCGGCAGCGTGTTCCGCGCCGCGGAGATCGGGCTCACTGCCGATGGCGGCAGCCTGCTGGTGGGCGGCACGCTCGACGCCAGCGGCGCGCGTGGCGGCCGCGTGGCGCTGTATGCCCGCGACCAGGTCGAGCTGGCGCCCGGCGCCCGCATCGAGGCGCGCGGCACGGAAGCCGGCCGGCCGGGCGGTACGGTGGAGATCGGCACCGCGCTGGGCGCGCTCCGCCTCGACGGCGCGACGATCGACGTCACCGGCAACGACCCGCTGCGCGGCAGCCTGGTGCGGCTGCGCCTGCCGGAGGCCGCGCTGGCCGGAAGCGGCTTCGGCGTGGTGGTCGCGGGCGCGCGCCGCGTGGAGGTCGAGCCGTTCCGGCAGATCACCACCGCCCAGCTGGGCCAGAGCGCCTTCAACGCCGCCTTCAACGCCGCGGCGGCCGTCGATGTCCGCGGCCTGTACCTGGCGGACAGGCCAGCCGGCTGGCGGGTGACGCCCGGCCTCGAGCTGCGCGTGGACGGCCCGGTCTCGCTCGCCGCGGCGCTCAACCTCGCGGCCCTGCGCAGCGCGGCGGGGGATCCGGGCGTGCTGACGCTGCGCGCCGCCGGCGACCTCGAACTGCTGGCCTCGATCAGCGACGGCTTCGCCGCCGCCGCGCCGAACGCGCTGCACGCCGCCGGCCGGTCCTGGTCCTACCGGCTGGTCGCCGGCGCGGACCTGGCCAGCGCCAACCCGATGGCGACGCGCTCGGCGGCGCCTGGCGCGGGCGGCAGCGTGCTGGTCGGCCGGCCCTGGACCTTCGACCTCACCCGCTTCGTCAGCAACAACGCCGGCAACCCGGCGACGGCGCCGGTGACGGTGCGGACCGGCACCGGCAGCATCGACATCGGCGCGGCGGGCGACGTGCTGCTGCGCGACCCGGACGCCACGGTCTACACCGCCGGCCGGCCGGTCGCCGAGCGCAACACCGTCACCGCCACCGGCCCGGACGGCACGACGGTGACGGGCCATTTCTTCGACCCGGTCGCGCCGACCTACGCCGCCGCCGCGCCGAGCCTGGCCGACATCTTCACCGACCCCTCGGTGCCCGAGAACGACCGCGCCTATCCGGCCGGCTATCCGGTCGAGGGCGGCGACCTGCGCATCGCCGCCGGGCGCGACATCCGCGCCACAGTGCTCGACGCCGGCGGCAACAATGCCGGCCAGGTGGCCAGCGCCTGGCTGTACCGCCAGGGCGCGGTGGACGCCGAGACCGGGCTATTCATCTACCGCCCCGCGATCACCGAGACGTGGCAGATGCTGGACGCCAGCGGCAGCCTGCCGGCGGTGGGGGAGCGCAGCAGCCAGACCAGTTGGTGGATCAACTTCAGCCGCTTCAACCAGAATTTCGGGCTGCTCGGCGGCGGCGACGCGACGCTGCGCGCCGGCCGCGACTTCCAGGGCTCGGTCTCGATCCCGACCACCGGCCGCGTCGGCGGCGGGCTGGCGCCGAGCTACAGCCTGGCCTATCGCCAGACCACCGCGGGCAGCCCGGTCCGCGTGCTGTCCGGCACCACGCCGCGCGGCACCGGCCCGGCGGTGCTGAGCGTGGATGGCGGCGGCGACCTGGTGCTGGTCGCCGGGCGCGACGTGGGCGCGGCCAGCCAGTTCCTGCTCGGCCGCGGCGAGGGCACGATCCGCGCCGGCGGGTCGCTGCGCGAGGCATCGGTCGGCGCCATCGACAAGACCTTCGGGTTCTCGGTCGTGCGCGCCGATGTCGGCAGCGTCTTCGCGCTCGGCGATGCGCGGCTGAGCGTGACCGCCGGCGGCTCGATGGCGGCCTCGGTCTACGACCCGCTGCTCGCGCCGGCGGGCCGTTCGCAGTCGATCTCCGACGCCTGGACCTTCGGCGGCACCAGCGCGGTCGGCAGCTTCAGCGCCATGACGCCGGCATCCTCCATCGCGCTCGCCGCGCTCGGCGGGAACATCGAGCTGATCGGGGCGACCAACTCGGCCGAGCCGATGGGGGCGGTGACCGCGCTGCGCGCGGCGCCGCGCAGCATCGGCCGGTCCCGCACCCTGCTGTACCGGGGCCTGGTGCTCGAATCGGTCTACGAGACGCGCACCAACGCGCTGACCGACGGCGACGGCGAGGTCAGCCGGCAGGCGCTGCCGGCCAATGTGACGCTGGCCGCCTATGGCGGCGACCTCGGCTTCCAGCGCGCCGGCGCGCCATCCGAGGGGCGCAGCATCCTGCTGGCGCCGGATCCCGCGGCGAGCGGCCGCTTCGAGCTGCTCGCCGGCGGCAGCATCCTGCGGCCGGCCGTGCAGCTGGCGGATGCCGCCCCGGGCGCGCTGGCCCGGCCGCTCCGTCCCTTCTACGAGCCGGAGACCATCAACGTCAGCGGGCGCCGCGGCGCCGACGGGCGCGAGCTGCTGCGCAATTCGACGCCCGACCCGGTGCTGGACGGGCCGCGGCGCGGCCTCGATCCCGAACGGGCGCTGATCTACGCGGTGGAGGGCGACATCAGCCGGCCGCAGGTCGAATCGGCCAAGCGCATCGGCATGCGCAGCGGCGGCGACATCTTCGACATGACGCTGACCGTGCAGCACGCGCTGCCCGGCGACATCTCCTTCGTCTGGGCGGGCGCGGATATCGGGACGGTCGAGGACCCCGCCCTGGCCGGCAGCATCTTCGGCAACGCGATCGAGCTGCGCGGACCGGGCCGCCTGCAGCTTCTCGCGGGCGGCAACATCGCCGCGATCCGCCCGGCGAGCAACGTCGCCAGCCCCAGCCTCGGGGCGATCGCGGCCGACAACGGCATCCGCACCACCGGCAATGCCGCGAACCCGGCCTGGCCGGAGGGCGGCGCCGGGATCGACGTGCTCTACGGCATCGCCTCGCCACGGGGCATGGACACGCTCGGCTTCCTCGACCGCGTGCTCGGGCCGGGCAACACGCGCCAGCTCTACCGCGTGGAGCTGACGGACACCGCGAATGGTGGCGTCACCTGGGTGATCCAGGCCAAGGCCCCGGCCGGCACCGATGCCGCCACGCTGGCCCGCATCCGCGGGCTGCCGATCGCCGAGCGGATCGCCCTTTCGGCCGACCTGCTGATGCGGGAGCTCGCCGCGAGCGGCGCCGACACGCGCTCCTCGCTTTCGGCAGAGCGCGCCGATCCCTACACGCGCGGCTACGCGGCGATTGGCGCGCTGTTCCCCGACAGCCCGGGCTGGCGCTGGGACGCCGAGCGGGGCCGCGGCGAGCTGGTCGGCCGCCCGCTCTACGCCGGCAACCTGAACCTGCAATCCACCTACATCCGCACGGAGCAGGGCGGCGACATCAACGTGCTCGGGCCGGGCGGCGACTTCCTGCTCGGCGCCATCTCCGGCACAGCGGACCGCTTCCCCGACCGCGTCGGCCTGCTGACGCTGGCCTACGGCAACATCAACATCTTCGGCCAGGGGGACATTCTGGCCGGGCAGAGCCGCGTGATCACCGCCGATGGCGGCGACATCCTGATGTGGTCGTCGAGCGCCGACATCAATGCCGGCCTCGGCGCCCGTACGGCGCGCTTCGTGCCGCCCTTCCGGGTGACCTACCTGTCGGACGGCACGCGGCTGCCGGACCGGGCCGGCCTGGTCACCGGGTCGGGCATCTCGGCCTACACGCCCTTCACCGACCCGGACACGGTGGCGGCCCTGCTGCGGACGCCGGCGACGCCGGCCGAGGCGGCGGCGCAGGCCGAGGAGCGGCGGCGCCGCACCCGGCCCGGCATCACGCTGATCGCGCCGATCGGCACCGTCGATGCCGGCGACGCGGGCATCAGCGCGGCGGCGGGCAACATCGTGGTCGCCGCGCAGGCGGTGGCCAACGCGGCCAACATCGCCGCCGGCGGCTCGACCACCGGCGTGCCGGTGGTGGCCGCGCCGAACGTCGGGGCGGCGGTCTCTGCGGCGGCGAGCGCCGGCTCCGCTTCCGCCGCGGCGGCGGATGTGGCGCGGCAGGCGACCCAGCCGGCGGCGACGACGCCGGCCCAGGCGGCGCCCGCGGTCATCACCGTGGAGATCCTGGGCTTCGGCGGTTCGGAGCAGGAGGCCCAGCAGCTGTCGCAATAGGATGCGTGCGGCGACGGTCCGGGGCGGCGCGAGGTTTCGCGCCGCGCGGCCCGGCCCGCACCGGCCGCGGCGCAGCGCCGGCCCGCCTGTCGCCTGGCGGCGGCGCCGGCCTTCCTATCGGGCGGAGGCGCTGCCCGCCGCGACGCGGCCGAGCTGGATCTCGTCGATCTGGATCGGCTCGCGCCGCAGCAGGTCGGCCACCGCCAGGCGCGAGAGTTCCTGCGCGCGGGCCTGCCGCAGCGCGGCGACCAGGCGGTCGCGCACCTCGGCCAGTGGCGCCGGCGCGGCCGGGCGGGTCGCGTCCAGGCGCAGCAGGTGCCAGCCGGTCTCGCTGCGCACCGGCTCGCTGATCCCGCCCTCCTCCAGGCCGGACAGCGCGGCGCGGATCGGCTCGACCACGCGGTCCTCGGCCACCCAGTCGAGCGCGCCGCCACGAGGGGCGGAGGCGCGGTCCTCGGAATGGCGGCGGGCGAGTTCGGCGAAGTCGGCGCGGTTGCGCGCATTGGCCGGCGCCGTGGCCTGCGCGCGCAGCTCGCGCAGGCGGCGCTGCGCCGCCTCGTCCTGCTCGCGAGGGGCGCCCTGCGGCACGGCCATGAAGAGCTGGGAGACGCGGAACTGGCGCGGCTGCATGAAGCGCGTGCGGTTGGCGTCGTAGGCGGCCTGGATCTCCGCCTCCGACGGGAAGGCGGCGGGCGGATCCGACATCGCGTCGAGATAGGCCTCGGCCAGCGCGTCGAGCCGCGCCTGTTCGAGCCGCGCGGCGACATCGGGCCGCTGTTCGAAGCGCTGCGCCCGCGCCTCCTCGACCAGCGCCATGCGCAGCATGCGCGCGCGCACGAACTGCGCCAGCGCCTGGGGGTCGCGCCGCAGCGCCTCTCGCGTCTCGGCGGGCTCGCGCGCCAGGATCTCGCGCAGCTGCGCCTCGGTCAGCGTCGTGGCGCCGCGGCGGGCGACCAGCGGCGCGGGGGTGGCGGACGCGCCCGGCGCGGGCGCCTGCGCGGCCGCCGGGCTCGCCGCCAGCGCGAGCAGGAGCGGCGGCAGCAGGACGATGCGCATTCTCAGTTCGTGCCGCGCCGCGGCCGTTCCTGCGCCGCCGGCGGCAGGGGCGTGGCGGGCGGCACCGGCGGGATCGGGAAGCCCGCGCGGTGGAAGCGCCCGTCGCGGATGCGGTCCTCGTGCTCCTGCACGATGTTCTCGAGCCGGGTGCGCCAGATGCCCAGCAGCGGCTCGCGGCTGCGGGTGAGGAGGGACTGGAAGTCCGGCGTCTGGTACAGGTTCAGGATCTCGGTCGCGGTGCGGAACAGCTCGGTGTTCTTCACCTCGCAGGCATCGATGGCGGCGCGGGCGCGGGTCAGCGCGGCCTCGGTCGCGGCGCGCTCGGCCTCCTTCTGGCGCGCCAGCTGCAGCGCCTCGGCCTGGGCGCCCGCAAAACGCCCGAGCGCCTGCTGCTGGGCGGCCGACTGCTCGGCCTGGGCGCGGGCCAGGCCGCGCAGCCGCTCGATCTCCTGCACCATCTCGGGCGGCGGGCCGGGCGGGCCGCGGTTCTCGAGCTCCGTGACGCGGGCGCGCGCCGCCGCCAGGTCGCGCTGCATCGCGTCGCGCTGGGCGCGCGCCTCCGTCGCCTCGGCCTGCAGGCGGGCCTGGGCGTCCTGCAGGCTGCGCAGGTCGGCGGTGGCGCGCCGCAGCGCCTCGCGCAGCCGCGCTTCCTGGTCGGCCTGGGAGAGCGCGGGCGCCGCGGGGAGGAGGGCGGCGAGCAGCGCGAGGGCGGGCAGGGCGTGGCGTCGCATGGTCAGAACCGCGCGGTGAGGTCGAGCTGGATGACATCGGCCTTGTAGGCCGGGCCGGCGATCTCCTCGCCCGACATGTAGCGCAGCCGAAGCGCGGTGTTGTGCGCGATGCCGAGCGCACCGCCGATGATGAAGCCCTTGGAATTCGTCCCGCCCAGACGGAAGTCGCTGTCGGTGAACGCGTCGAGCACCGCGTCGGATTCAAGGTAGCGGTAGGCGAAGGAGACCTGCCAGCTCAGCGCGCTGTCCACGTCGGCGTGGCCGAGCGAGAGGCGCAGCAGGTAGCCCTCGCTGCCGCCGGCGAAGGTGCTGCCGGGGCCGATGTTGTTGATGACCCCGTTCGGGGATGCGGTGCCGAACACGCCGCGCGACAGCAGCCGGGCGCGGTCGAAGCCGATGTTGTTGACGTAGTTGCCTTCCGCCGTGACGCGGTAGGGCGCGAAGCCGGTGTAGTCGAGCCGCGCGTAGAGATCGAGGATCTCGAAGGGCGAGGCGAGGCCGAAATACTGCGGCTGCGGGTCGGTCGCCGGCCGCGGCGTCAGGTTGCGCAGCGGGCGAAGCGTGTTGGTGTTTTGCGTGAAGAAGGCGCGCGTGACGTCGGTGTCGCAGGCATCGGCCGCAGACGGCACCGCGCAGGGCGAGGAGACGGAGCCCTGTGCGCCGACGAAGTTGTAGTAGCCGGCGTTGAGGCCGATGTTCCAGTCGCGCGCGAAGCGCCAGTCGCCGCCGGCCTGCAGGCCGAGCAGGTAGCGGTCGCGGGAGCGGAACTTCTCCACCTCGGTCGAGCTGAAGTTGAAGTCGGTGTTGAAATAGGGGAAGGCGCCCGCCGTCACGTAGCCGCTCAGCCCTCGCGCCAGCTCGCGCCGGTAGCGCGCGGCAATGCCGTCGAAGCCGAGATCCTCGTCGTACAGGAGATCGGTCGAGACGAAGGGGTTCGGCATGCGCCCGGCATTCACCGTCAGCCCGTCGAGAGGCGTCATCCGAAGGAAGGCGCGGTCGAGCCAGATCGCGTATTTCGAGAAGCTGCCGAACTGCCCGGCGGAGGAGGAGACGGCGCCGAAGGTCTGGTTGGTCGAGACAGGGCTCGAATCATTGCCGGTCGCCAGCCGGAACTCGGCGCTGATCCAGCTGTCGATGTCGGCCTGCACGCCGAGGCGCGCGCGCAGGCGGTAGCGGGTGCGTTCCTCCTCCGTGTTCAGCAGCGGCGCGTTGGCGGTGCCGTTCAGGTCGAAGGCGGAGCCGTTGTTGATCGACTGGAAGTTCGGGAACTGGCTGGACGGGGCATTGCCCGACGGGAAGTGCGTGAATTCCGCGCGCAGCCGCACATCGCCCGACGGCCTGATGCGGTCGGTCCATTGCGGCGCGGCAGGCGTGGCAGCGGCGGCGGCGCCCTGCGGGCGCAGTTCGGCCATCACGTCGCGGCGCACTTCCTCGCGGATCTGGCGGCGCACGGTCTCGGGCACGAAGGTCACGCGCACCGTTCCAACCGGCACCTCCGCCGGGGCGACCGCATCGGCCGGTGCCGAAGGGCGCGTCGCCGGCCGTGCCGCTGCCGGGGCCGGCACGACGGCCGCCGGGCGGGCGGCCCGCTGGGCCGTCGCCTCGGCCTCCGCCTGGCGCAGCAGCGCATCGGCCTGGTCGCGCGTCAGCACGCCGTTCTGGATCAGGATCTCGATCAGCCGCACCGTGGTGTTGGCGGCCGCGGCGTTGCCCGCCGCATCCGCGGCGAAGAGCGCGCCTAGGGCGGCGATGAGCGCCACCGGCAGCCGACGCGTTCCGTTCCGAGCCATGCGATCCGTCTCCGACTTCGATGTGTGCCGCGGCCGCGTCATCCGCGCGCCGCGACGCGCGCCACCATGGGCTGCGGCAGGTCCGCTGCCGGCGGCTGCAGCTGGCAATTGCGATAGACCTCGATGACGGCAGCGTCGCGGCCCTGGTCGCCCGTCGTGCCGACCAGCTGCACCCGGCTCGGCCTGCCGTTCGGTTCGATCCAGAGCCGCGCCGTCACCTGGTAGGTGCCGACGCGCGTCCGCTCGTTCTGCTGCAGGCAGCGCTGCAGGGCGGCGGAGGCGACGGCGGCATAGCCGCCGAAGCGGGAGCCGGCGCCGCCGCCCGGGCCCGTGCCGGTGCCGCCGATCACCCCTGTTGCGCTGCCGCCCGGCAGGCCGAAGGGATTGGCGCCGCCCGGGCCGGTCGGCAGGCCGAGCCCGGCCGGCGGCGCGGGCGCCTGGGGCTGAGGCGCCGGCTGGGGCTGCGGCTCCACCCGCTGCAGGGGCTGGTCCTGCACGCGCGGCTGGATCGCCGGCTCCGGCGGCGGGTCGGGGCGTTCCTGCGGCGGCGGGGGCGGCGGGGGCGGTGGAAGCTGCACGCGCGTGACCGTGGTGACCACCTGGCGCTGCTGGTGGTGGCCATCCGCTTCGAGCAGCGTCCAGCCGAGATAGCCGGCGCCGCCGAGAAGCAGAAGGCCGACGACGGACAGGCCCAGGCGGCGGCGGGCTGCGCGGCGCTCCTCCGCTTCCTCGGCGGCGATGAGTGCGGCGAAGCTGTCCTCTGCGGACGCGGCAGCCGGCGCGGCGGCGGGCGTCGCCGCCGGGCGCTCCGCCTCCGCCAGCCCGCCCGCGCCGCGATCCGCGCCGTCCGCCATGTGCGCCCGGCCCGTCCCGCTCAGCGCGCCACGACGCGCTGCGCTGCCAGCCCGATGGACTGGATGCCGACGCGCGCGCAGATGTCGAGCACCGCCATCACCTTTTCGTAGTGCGCGGTGCGCTCGCCGCGCAGCACCACGGGCAGGTCGGGCTGGGTGGCCTTCAGGTCGCGCAGCCGCTGCTCCAGCTCGGCGAGCGAGACGGGGATGGCGTCGATCGAGACCGCGCCGTTCTCCGACACGCTGATCACCTTGGTCCGCGGCACCGCGAGGCTGGTGGCGGAGGAGGCGGTCGGCAGATCCACCCGCATGCCCTGCACCGAGGCCGTCGTCATCAGGATGAAAATCACCATCAGCACGTAGGCGAGGTCGAGCATCGGCGTGATGTTGATGTCGTCGTAGGGCTTGTCTTCGTCCTGGACCTTGGCCATCGCGTCAGGCTCCGCGGCGCGGGAGAGGCAGGGGAAGGGCGCGCATCGGCATCACTCCGCCGCCGCGCGCAGCTTCGGCGCGTCGGGCGCGATGCCGCCCTCGCCGATGCGGGTGACCAGTTCGTCGGAGAAGATGCGCATGTCGGCGTTCAGGTCGCGGATGCGCGTCAGCAGGTAGTTGTAGGCGAACAGCGCCGGGATCGCGACGGCCAGCCCCGCGACGGTCGCCGCCAGCGCGGCGGCGACGCCGGGGGCGATCGCGTTCACGTTCACATCGCCCGCCGCGGCCACCGCGGCGAAGACGATCATCACGCCGACCACCGTGCCGAGCAGGCCGATGAAGGGGCCGCCCGAGATCGCGATGGTCAGCATCACGATCCCGCTGCTGAGCTTCTGCCCCTCCACCGTGATCTCCCGGTCCACCGAGGCGCGGATCGAGGCGAGCGAGGCGGCGGAGAGGTTGCCCGCGCGCGCGATGCCGCCGCGCGTGTCCAACTCCTCGAGCCCGGTCTGCCACATGCGGTAGAGCGGGGATTTCCGGTAGCGGCGATGCGCCAGCGGGTCCGACAGCCCCTCGACGCCGGCGATGCCGCGCGGGCCGGCCTTCGCCAGCGCCTCGCGGAAGGCGCGGCGGAAGGCGCGGTTCGCCTTGGCGGAGGCGCCGATGTAGAGCGCCTTGGCCGCGAAGATCAACCAGGTGATGGGCGCGATCACCGCGCAGATGCCCATGACGATCCAGGCATCGATCGTCAGGTTGCGCACGATGATCGCCAGGTAGCCGGTGCCGAAGATGGAGCCTTCCTCCGGCACGTCGAAGCGCAGCAGGTCGCCGCGCGGCCCCTCGCCGCGCGCCGCGGCTTCCAGGAAGGCGCCGCTGCGGTCCGCCTTGGCGATGCGCACCACGTCGATGCGGCCGGCGAAGCCCGGCAGGGGCGAAGGCGTGGCGGCGTCGGGCAGCGGCCCGCCGAGCGCCGCGGCGCCGGCTGCGGCGGGCAGCGCCGCCGGCGCCTCCGCCTGCGGACGGCCATCGAGGAACAGCCGCAGCCGCCCGCCCGCCGCGACGAGCGCGACGTGGCGCCAGGACTCCGCGGGGATCGCCGTGGCGCCGGCGATCCGCACCGGCTCCGCCCCCGCCGCGGCGAGGCTGGCGAAGGGCGCGCCCTGCGAGAGGCCGAGCGTCAGCAGCCCGCCATCGGCCAGCCGCGCCTGGTAGAGCACGCCCTCGGCCGCCGCGGCATCGGGGCGCACCCAGATCGACCAGGTCATGGTCTCACCGGCCCGCCAGCCGAGCGTCGGGCTGTCGTTCAGCTGGATCAGGTCGGTCCCCGACAGCGCCTGGCCGGAGGCCACCAGCCCGTCGTCGCGCCGCCCGCCGGCCGGGGCGGCGGGGTTGTTGCCATAGCCGGTCAGGTCGCGGAGCTGCCCGCCTTCCTCGCCGAAGTTCAGCGCCAGCACGGTCTCAGGGTCGAAGCTCTCGCGCGCGTTGCCGGCGGGCGGGGCGTTCCTGTTGCCCCAGTAGACGTAGATCGGCGTGCCCTCGGCGCCCATCCGCAGGTCCGGGATGCTGACCCAGAACAGGCCGACCTGCTCCAGCAGGCTGTCGTAGCGCTCGACGTGGAAGCGCAGCGGCGTGCGGTCGTCGCCGGCGACGAAGCGCAGGTCGGTGCCGTCTTCCTTCGCGTTGTTGAAGTTGAAGACGCCGCCATGCAGGCGAACGAGCACCAGCGTGCGGCCGGCGCTGCGCGGCGGCGTCGCCTCAGCGCCCTGCGGGTCGGCGCCGACCACGATGCGCATGCGATAGGCCCAGTCGGCGTTCCACCATGCCTGCGCCGCCCCGGGCAGGACCCCGAGGCCTAGCAGGAGCGCGAGTGCGAAGACGAGGCGTCGTGTCATGAGGATCAGAACTCGCCGCGAATGCGGAACAGGGTGCGGAACGTACCGGCCGGCGTCAGCGGCCCGTCGAGCAGCGTCGCCGCGCCTTCGAGCGAGCCGTGCAGCCCGCCGAACAGCTGCACGCGCGTGCCGACGCCGGCCGAGAGCAGCTGGCTGCCGGCGGATTGCTGCGGCAGCGGCCGATGGATGCCGAGGGAGGCGGCGTCGAGGAACGCGTGCACGCGCACCTCGTCCGCCCGCGGGCCGATGAGGCGCGCATAGGAGGGGCTGCGGATCTCGAGCTGCGCGGCCGCGCCGAAATCGCCCAGCGTCTCGACCTCGTAGTAGCCCCGTACGCTGTCCACGCCGCCGGCGCCGAACTGCTCGTTGCTGATCAGCGGGTCGCGCGCCAGCTGGCCCTGCGTCGCGCCGTAGAGCTGCATGTCGTTGGCGAAGCGGCGCAGGTGCGAGCCTTCGGCGCGCAGATGCGTCCAGCTGGCCGAGGCGAAGGCGCGCTTCTGCTCGAACTCCGCCGTGTCGCTGCCGAAGCCGCGCAGCCCCGCGGTCAGCGAGGCGGAAGCCTGGGTGAGGGTCTGCTCGCCGCCCCAGGCGGCCTGCCAGGCGGCAGTGACCGGGTAGTAGGTGACGGGCACGTCGGTGCGGTCGGCGCCCTGGATCAGGCCTTCCTCGAAGGCCTTGCGGTCGATGCCGAACACCAGGCTGTGGTTGAACCCCGGCTCGGCGCCGAGCGGCAGCAGGCCGCGCAAGCCGACGATGGTGCCGCGCCCGACAACGGAGGTGCCGCCGACCGCGGCGACGTTGCTGTCGGAGCGCACGGCGGAGACCAGCAGCCCGGCGCCGCTGGCGCTGCCGGGGATGCGCCAGAGGTAGGAGCCGGAATAGACCGCGGCGTTGCGCGTGTCCTGCGGCGCGGTCTGGAAGCCGAAGCTGACCGAATCGCCGCGCTGCCAGAGGTTGTCGTAGCGGACATTGCCCGACAGGCGCAGCGGCTCTGTGTTGGCGCTGCGGCGGTTGTTGAGCTCGGCGCTGGCGCGCAGCGGCAGCCGGTCCTCGACGCGGAGGTCGACATCCACCGTGTCCGGCGCCGCGCCGGCGCGCAGCTCCGGCGTCACGCGGCGGTCGGGCGAGCGGTTCAGGGCGATGACGTCGCGCTGCACCGCGCCGAGGTTCGGCACCGTGCCCTCGGCGACCGAGGGCGCCTGGCGGCGCACCTGGCTTGGCACCGTCCATTCGGCGCCGACCACGCGCAGCCGCCCGACCGGCCGCTCCACCACCCGCAGCGTCACCACGCCGTCGTCCACGCGCTGCTGCGGCAACTCGACCGACACGGTGGCGAAGCCCGCCTGGGCATAGGCTTCCTCGAGCGCGGCCCGCGCGCGCTCGATGTCCGCCACCGTGCGACCGGGGCCGAGATGCGGATAGACCGCCTCCTCGACCGCCAGCGGCGGCAGGGAGCTGTTCCCGACCACCCGGTATTCGAGGATGGCGAAGCGCGGCGATGCGGCCGGCTGCTGCGCGTCGACGCGTCCGGCGCCGAACACGGGCATGAGGCCGGCCGAGACCAGCGCGGCGAGGGGCAGCATGCGGGCGCACCACATGCCGCGAAGCGCCTGTCGGGCGCCCGCGCCTCCACAAGCCGATCTTATCACCCCGAAGGTCCCGCCCATGAGCATCGCAGAGGCGGAGCGAGTAGCAGGCGTACCGAAGCGCGAAGTGTTGAAGTCTCGTGAAGTTTATACCGAGTTCAGAATTATGACGGACGTCAGAAAATCTCGTGACAACGACCATAGGCAGCCGGGCCGTCTCGTCCGCGGCCACCGGGCGGGCCGGCACATGCACCGCGTCCCGTCGCGTCACCGGCGCCCCGGCCCGGCTTGACGCGGGACGGACCTCGATCGGCCTTCGCAGCCCCGCCTGCTCCTGCGTCGTCCAGCGGGCTGGCGCACGGCGGCTTCCTCACCGGCGGGGCCTGCCGTCCGGCCAATGGCGCCCCCTCGCACCCGCCGGGCTGCCGGGAACGTGTAGCGCGCGCGAGGATCGCGCGGGCCATCGACGCGCTGCCGACCTCGTCGAACTTGCAGCGCGGAGAGAGCGGGATGGCGGAGGAAAGGCCACGGAAGGGCGGCAAATCCTTTCCCTGGGGACAGGATGGCCGGACGAAGACGGCCCGGCCGACAAGTGTCGGCCCCCACCATGCGCGCGACCACCAGGAGGATCCCGCCAACCCCGGCATCCGCCCGGAGGACGGCTATGGCGCCGAGATCGCACGCAACAACGCGGCGGCGGCCGAACAGCCGACCGGGCCGGGCGCGCGGCCGGTGCGCGCCCCCGCGCGCAAGCCGGGCAGCGAGATGACGGAAGAGGAGGCGAAGGGGGCCTCCGGCCCCGCGCGGGATGCGCCGCCGCTGCGCGGCACCTCGGGCGACTGATGCCACCGGCCGCACCGCAGGGCCTCCGGTCGCCGCGGCGGGCCAGGCGGCCGCAAGCGGCGCCCGGCGCCCCTGCGCGCCGGACGCGGGTGCCGGCGGTCACCGCGAGTAGCCGTTGGCAGGCGGCCGGGCCGACCGGTCAGCCGAGCAGCCGGCCGATCACCCGCGCCGTGTAGTCCACCACCGGCACGATCCGCCCGTAGTTGATGCGCGTCGGGCCCACCACGCCGATCGCGCCGACGATCTTCTCCTGCCCGTTGCGGAAGGGCGCGACCACCATCGACAGGCCGGTGGAGTCGAACAGCCCGCTCTCGGCGCCGATGAAGATCTGGACGCCTTCGCCGACCTTCGCCAGCTCCAGCAGGCGCAGCATGGTCTCCTGCGTCTCCAGCCGCTCGAACAGCGCCTGGATCTCGTGCACGCGGTGGAGCTGGTCGAGGTTCTCCAGCAGCCTGGCATGGCCGCGCAGGATCAGCGTGCCGCCGACGCCACCGGACCAGGTCGCCAGCCCCGCCGCGATCACCTGCTGGGTCAGCACGTCGAGCGCCGTGCGGTTCGCCGCGATCTCGCCCTGCACGGCGGATCGCGCCTCCTCCAGCGTGCGGCCGGACAGGCGGGCGTTCAGGTAGTTGCCGGCCTGGACGAGGGCCGAGGGCGGCAGGCCGGCCGGCACCTCGATGATGCGGTTCTCCACCTGGCCGTCGCCGGTGACCAGCACCACCAGCGCCCGGCCCGGGCCGAGCGCCACGAACTCGATGTGGCGCAGCGGGGCCTCGCTTTTCGGCGCGACGACCAGGCCCGCCGCGCCGGCCAGGCCCGACAGCATCTGCCCGGCCTCCGCCAGCGTGTCCTGCAGCGAGCGGCCGCCGGCGGCGCAGCGGGCGGCGATGGCGTCCCGCTCCTCCTCGTTCAGCGCGCCGACCTGCAGCAGACCGTCCACGAACAGCCGCAGCCCGCGATCGGTGGGCAGCCGGCCCGCCGAGGTGTGCGGCGCATAGAGCAGCCCCGCCTCCTCCAGGTCGGCCATGACGTTGCGGATGGTGGCGGGCGAGAGCACCTGCGGCAGGCGGCGCGACAGGGTGCGGCTGCCGACAGGCTCGCCGGTGGCGACGTAGATCTCCACCAGCTCGCGCAGGATCGCCGCGCCCCGATCGTCCAGCCCGGCGGGCAGCCTCGGTCCGCCGACGGGCAGGATCGGTTGGCTCATCGCAGGCGCCCTGGGCGGGCGCGGAGGTCGCGTCATCGGACCCATCGCCGTTTTCCCGGACCAGCCTGATTCTCTTCGCAAAAGGTAGGTAGCACCGGCGCATGGGTCAACCGGCTTCCCCCGCGGCGCGCCCGGTGGCACCCTATTCCCGGAAGCGGAGCAACCGCCTGATGATGCGTCCTCTTCGTGCCCTGCTTGCCGCCGTCGTCGCCATGCTCGGCGCGGGCGGCGCTGCGGCACAGACCCTGCCACGCCAGCACCTGCCGCCGCCGCAGGTGCAGGCCGGACAGCCCGTGCCGCCGGCGCAGATGCGGGCGCTTCGGCAGGAACGCCAGCGCGAAGCGCAGCAGGAGAGGCAGCAGCGGCGCCTGGCGAACGATCTGGTGCGTCGGCGCGGCTGAATTCACCGGGCGCGGGCACGCGACGCATCCCGGCCGCAGGCCCGGACACGTCGCCGGGGCCGCGCGCTACAGGATGAGGTCCCGTGCCAGAAGTTGCGCGGGCTCGATGCCGACCAGCAGCAACCCGTCGCCGCCCCCCAGATCCACGAAGCTGCCGCCCGCCTGCGCGACCGTGCGGACAAGCAGCTCGGCCGCCGACAGGCCGAACCCGGTCAGGATCAGGCGATCGGCGCCCGGCTCGAAGTCCTCGATGCGGTCGATGCCGTCATGGCGGCGCAGCACGAACTGGTCGGCACCCGGTCCGCCGTTCAGCGTGTCATTGCCGCGCCCGCCCTGCAGCACGTCGGCCCCCGCGCCGCCTTCCAGCCGGTTCGCGAACGGATTGCCGATCAGCAGGTTGGCGAGGTCGTTGCCGCGCCCGTGCTGTCCCTGCAGGCCCAGCAGCAGCATCTCGACATGGCCGGGCAGCGCGACAAGTCCGTTTCGCTCCGCGATGATGGCGTCCAGGCCTTCGCCCGGGGTTTCGGTGACGAGGTCGCCGGCATCGTCCACCACGAACAGGTCGTCACCCGTGCCGCCGAGCACGGTGTCGGCCCCGCTGCCGCCGATCAGTACGTCGCTGCCGGCGCCGCCCTCCAGCCTGTCGGCGCCGGCCCGGCCTTCAAGGCGGTTCGCGGCCTGGTTGCCGAGCAGCGTATCGGCGCCGACGCCGCCGATCGCGTTCTCGATCAGCGACGCCGTGTTGCCCTGGTGCAGCAGCGCGTTGAAGACGTTGCCGCGGGCCTTGGTGCCATCGCGCGTGTCGAGCGTGGCGAGCTGCGCCGCTGACAGCACCGACCAGCCGCCCGGCGCCAGGTCGGCCAGCACGCCGGTGGCGTAGTTCGAGAGGTCGTAGGTGTCGATGCCGCCGCCATCCCAGATGGTGAGGAAGACGCGGTTTGCGGTGCCGCCCGCGCCATCGCCCGGCGCGCCCTGGCCGATGCCGTCGATGAACGTCTCGCCGGTCAGCGGGTCCCACCGGTAGCGCGTGGCCGCCGGGCGCCAGCCGTAATCGGCGCCATACATCGCCTGCAGCGCGGCGATGTCGAGCATCATCCAGCTCTGCGCGTAGTCGAAGGTGGCGTTGGTGTAGCCGGAGGTCGTCGTGCCGCCGATCTTCGACCGGTAGGACATGACGGTGAATTCCATGCCGTCGCGGTCGAGCGGCAGCGCGGCGAAGCCGTTCGAGGTCTCGTGCGGATGCTTCAGGCCGAGGGCGTGGCCCAGCTCATGGGTGGCCACCATGAACTGGTAGGTGCCGAGGCGCGGCGTGTCGAAGGCGTGCCGGTTGCCGAACCAGACATCGCCGCCCTCTCGCCCGTTCGGATAGTACGCCCAGGCGGTGAAGGGCGCGGAGGATCGGGCGATCCGGATGTCGGCCTCGCTGTCCTGCGGGCTTTCGAAGATCTGCAGGTTGGTGAAGGCGGTGACCGCGGCGCCGGGACTGCCGACGCCGCCCACGATGCCCGCGGCTTCCCCGACCAGCAGCTTCCGCACCACGTCGCGCATCGCCGGGCCGATCTGCGCGAAGCCGCGCGAGGGTTCGTTCGAGCCGTAGAACGGCTCGTAGTCGGACGGGCTGTCCGGGAAGGCGAAGGAGACGGGATCGCCCAGCGTCCAGGCGAAGCCGCTGAACAGCCCATCGAGGTTCGGATTGCCCGAGGTGGCGAGGAACAGCCGCGGCGCGGTGGGCTGCACCATCTCGGCCTGGAAGCGCGACGAGGTTTCCGGGAACGTCGCCACGGACCCGTCGGGCGACCAGCACAGCCAGCACATGTCCAGTCCGCAGCGCGGCCGACGCTGTGGCGAGATGACGTGTCATCGGAGCGGAGCGTGCCCGCCGCGATGCGCCATCCGGCCTGCCCTCCACCTGTTGCGGGGCTTGCGCGGGGCCGTGCGTCGGTGCGCCCCGCGTGGTCTCAGAATGCCGCGATGAGCGTGAAGAGCCGGTGAACGGCAGGGCCGTTGTGCGAAGCCGCGCGCCGGGCTACCGAATGCCCGGCTGGGGCGTCGCCAAGCGGTAAGGCAGCGGTTTTTGGTACCGCCATTCCCAGGTTCGAATCCTGGCGCCCCAACCAGGCCTCCCGGCGCGTCAACGAACTCAGCAGGCGGGCTCTGCGCGCCGCGGGTTCGACAAGCGGGCCGCCGCGATGTCGCAGAACCCCATAGCACCGGACTGTCGCACGACCCCCTCGTCATTGCGCGCCCCATCGGTCACGCGGGCGCCTTGGCGTCCACGTCCCCTTGCGGGGAGGCCGGTTGGATTGGCGGCGTCGAGTCCCGTCGGCCCCGGCCGACGAAGCGAGGCACCGGCGCCGGTGGCGCGGTGCTGGGGCATCTGCATGAGCCTGGGGGAACCGCCGATCTCGCTCTGCCCTGCCGGCGCGGCCTGTTCCCCGCCGCCGGCCAGCCTCTCCCGCCAGCGGGTTTCAGGCAGGGGCTGACGCGCCACGCCAGCACGGCGGCCGATCCCGACGGCTCGCGGCGCTGCCGGGCAGCGCGCACAACACGCACTGGCCAGTGTCGCACGCGGTGCAGTTCCCCTTGTCTTGGCCGACCCTACGTGGCGGCCCATCGACCACGGCGCCAGCCGCCCCGGCACTGCTTCCGCGGCGACGATGTCCCGGGCGGGTCGGCTTCGGCAGGCCGGCCTGGCCCGGCGACGACCGGCCGCTCCCGCGATCCGGCGCGCCCGCCGACGGCACGGAAGCGGCGTCGCAGGCCATCCGGCCCGGCCTGCCACCGGCGCCGCGGCAAGGCGGTTCAGACGCTGCGGGACTCGCTCTCCTCGGTGGCCGCGGCCTCGCCGCCGAGCGCCGCCAGCAGCGCGGCGCGCAGCGCCGCCAGCTTGCGCTCGTTCTCCACCTTCAGGCCGAACACGTCCTTCACGTAGAAGACGTCCACCGCCCGCACGCCATAGGTGGTGATGTGGGCCGAGCCGATCTGCAGCCCGTGGTCGCTGATGGCAGCACCCACGTCGTGCAGCAGCCCCGGCCGGTCGCGCCCGTTCACCTCGATCACCGTGTGGGTGTTGGAGGCATGGTTGTCGATCACCACGCGGGGCGGGATCTGCACCGCGCGCAGCCGCGCCGGCTCGCGCCGCAGCTTGCCGATCTCGGCGTCCAGGCGCAGCCGGCCCGACAGCGCCTGCTCGATCAGCACCGCCAGCCGCGCCAGGCGATGCGGCGCGTCGAAGGCCCCGCCCGCCGCGTCCTGCACCCAGAAGGTGTCGAGCGCCATGCCGTTCGTCATGGTGTGGATGCGCGCATCCACGATGCTGGCGCCGGCCACCGCCAGCGCACCGGCGATGCGGCTGAACAGGCCCGGATGGTCGGTGCAGTAGACCGTCACCTCGGTGACCGCGCGGGCCTCGATCACGCGCGAGCGCACCGTCAGCGGCGCCGCATCGGCCTCCGCGTCGCGCACCATGGCGGCGTGGCGGGCATGCGTGTCCGGGTCGAATGACAGCCAGTAGCCGGGATAGCCGAGGCCCAGGAAGCGCTCCACCTCCTCCTTCGGACGGTCGGCCAGCAGCAGCGCGGCGGCGGTGCGGGCGCGCGCCACGCGCGTGTCGCGTTCCGGCACCGAAAGCCCGCCGGCCAGCACCTCGGCGACCCGCCAGTAGAGCTCGCGCAGCAGCGTCGCCTTCCAGCCGTTCCACACCTTGGGGCCCACGGCGCGCATGTCGGCGACCGTCAGCACCAGCAGCAGCCTCAGGCGTTCCGGCGACTGCACCGTCTCGGCGATGTCGAGGATGGTCTTGGGGTCGTCGATGTCGCGCTTGAAGGCGGTCTGGCTGACCAGCAGATGGTTCAGCACGAGCCAGGAGACGGTCTCCGTCTCCTCCGGCGTCAGGCCGAGCCTGGGGCATAGCTCCAGCGCCACCTGCGCGCCGTTCTCCGAATGGTCGCCGCCGCGGCCCTTGGCGATGTCGTGCAGCAGCACCGCGACATAGAGCGCGCGGCGCGACTGCACCTGCCCGATCAGCTCCGACGCCACGGGCGCGATCTCGCGCAGCTCGCCGCGCTCCAGCTGGGTCAGCACGCCGATCGCCTCGATCGTGTGCTCCTCCACCGTGAAGACGTGATAGGTGTCGAACTGCATCAGCCCGACGATGCGGGCCCAGTCCGGGATGAAGCGCGAGAGGAACCCCACCTCGTTCAGCGTGCGCAGCCAGCGCGCCGCGTCGCGCCCCGACAGCACGTCGAGGAACAGCGCGGCCGCCGCCTTGTCGTCGCGCAGCCTGACCGCGTAGCGCGCGTTGCGCACCAGCGCGCGATGCGCCAGCGGATGCAGGTCGAGCCCGCGGTCGCGCGCGGCGCGCACCAGGCGCAGCATGATGGCCGGATCCTCGGCCACCGCGCGATCGGGCGCGAACAGCACCTTGCCATCGGCCAGCGCCACGCCGGCCTGCGCCAGCGCGGCATCGCCCGCCGGCAGCACCGCGGGCGGGCCGAGCGCCGCGCGCTCGATCGCCGGTTCCAGCAGCCGCGTCAGCCGCACCACGTCGCGCGCCGTCAGGAACAGGTGCTTCATGAAGCGCTCGACGCCGTCCTGCACGCCGTGCCGCGTGTAGCCCATGCGGGCGCCGACCACCGGCTGCAGGTCGAAGGTCAGGCGTTCCTCGGCGCGGCCGGTGACGTAGTGCAGGTGGAATCGCACGGTCCACAGGAAATTCCAGGCGCGGCGGATGGCGCGCGCCTCCTGCGGCATCAGCAGCCCGCCGCCGGGGCTGTCGGGGCCGACCAGCTCCGGCATGCGCTGCACGCCGAAGGCGTGACGCGCCAGCCAATAGAGCGTCTGCAGGTCGCGCAGGCCGCCGCGGCCTTCCTTGACATGCGGCTCCACCAGGAACGGGCTTTCGCCGTAGCGCGCATGCCGGGCGGTGCGCTCGGCGCGCTTGGCGGCCAGGAAGGGCGCCAGCCCGCCCTGCGCGCGGAAGGATGCGAAGGTGGCCTCGAAGCGCGCGAACACCGGCCGCTCCCCGGCCAGGAAGCGGGCATCGATCAGCGCGGTCTGGATGGTGACGTCGCCGCGCGCATCCTCCATGCATTCCTGCGCGCAGCGCGTGGCGTGCCCGACCTTCAGCCCGAGATCCCAGAGCAGGTAGAGCATGAACTCCACCGCGCGGCGCCCCTGCGGCCCGAGCGGCGCGTCCGAGAGGAACAGCAGGTCGATGTCCGAATAGGGCGCCAGCACGCCGCGGCCATAGCCGCCGGTGGCGATCAGCGCGAAGGGCGGCTCGGCCGCGCCGTCCGCGGCCGGCGGCACCATCGCCAGCGTGTAGGTATGGATCGTGCCGACGATCCCGTCCGTCAGCGCCGCCAGCCAGCGCGCGGCGGCCAGGCCCGACAGTTCATGCGCCTCGAAGGCGCGCTGGACGCGGCCCTGCACCCGGCCGAGCTGCCGGCGCAGCTGGCCGAGCGCCAGGTCGCGCGGCACCGGCCGCCCCGCTTCGAACAGGGCGGCGAGGAGATCGGGCAGGACCTCCGGCGCATCGGGCATGGGCACGATGGTGGCCGCGTCCGGCGCATGGGCAAGGCGTGCTGGCATTTCCGTCACAGTATCGCCTCGTCGCCACGAGCAACAGCTTTGTGTTGCTGCGGCGCAGCAACTTTCTGTGCCAGGGTTTTCAACCGGTAGAGGGCATCCAGCGCCTCGCGGGGTGACATCGCGTCAATGTCCAGGCCCTCCAGCGCCGCCGCCAGCGTCGCCTCGGCCGGGGCGGGCGGGGCGGCCGGTGCCGCGAAAAGCGGCAACTCCTCGGCCAGCGCATCGCGCCCGCCGGTTCGCGCCCGGGCTTCCAGCGCGGCCAGCACTTGCGCGGCGCGGGCCAGCACCGGCTTCGGCACGCCCGCCAGGCGCGCGACATGCACGCCCCAGCTCTTCTCCGCCGCGCCCTCGCCGACCAGGTGCTGGAACACCACCTCGCCGCGCCATTCGCGCACCCGCATCGAGGCCAGCCGCAGCTCCGGCAGCCGGCCGGCCAGCGCGGTCAGCTCGTGGAAATGGGTGGCGAAGATGGCGCGGCAGCGGATGCGGTCGTGCAGCGCCTCCAGCACCGCCCAGGCGATCGCCAGCCCATCCCAGGTCGCGGTGCCGCGCCCGACCTCGTCCAGCACCACCAGCGAGCGTGGCGTGGCCTGGTTCAGGATCGCCGCCGTCTCCGCCATCTCGACCATGAAGGTCGATCGCCCGCCGGCGATGTCGTCGCCGCCCCCCACGCGCGAGAACAGCCGGTCCACCAGCCCGATCCGCGCCGCGGCCGCCGGCACGAACAGCCCGGCCTGGGCCAGCACCACGAACAGCGCGTTCTGCCGCAGGAAGGTGGACTTGCCTGCCATGTTCGGCCCCGTCAGCAGACACAGCCGCCGCCCGGGCGACAGGTCCGCATCGTTCGGCACGAAGGCCGGGCCGCGCGCGCGGCGCAGCGCGGCCTCCACCACCGGGTGGCGGCCGGCCTCGATGCGGAAATCGGGCCGGTCGGCCATCTCCGGCCGGCACCAGCCCTCGGTGGCGGCCAGCTCGGCGGCGGCGGCCTGCACGTCGAGTTCCGCCAGCGCCTGCGCGGCCTCCGACAGCGCCGGGCCGGCCTGCAGCAGCAGCTTGCGCAGGTGCCGCAGGCAGGCGCGCTCGCGCTCCGCCGCGCGGTCGCCGGCCTCGGCGACGCGGCGGTCGAGCTCCGCCAGGGCGGCACAGGTGAAGCGGACGGCATTCGCCATGGTCTGGCGATGGATGGGGGCGTGGTCCTTGCCGATCCCTTTCGGCGGGTCGCGCAGCAGCTTCTCCGCCGGCGCCGCCGGCAGCTCCGCCAGGAAGCCGAATTGCTGGTGGTGGCGGATCTTGAGGCTCGCCACGCCCCAGGCCTGGGCGAGGTCCATCTGCAGCGCCGCGATCTGCTCCCGCGCCCCGTCGCGCAGGCGGCGCAGCGCGTCCAGCTCCCCGTCGAAGCCGGGCGCGATGGCGCCGCCATCTTCGAAGCGGGCGGGCAGGCGATCCGGCAGGGCGCGGGCGAGTTCCGCGGGCAGGGCCGGGTCCAGCCGCAGCGCGGCGGTGGCTTCCGCCAGCAGGGCCGGCGGCGGCAGCGGCGTGGCGGACACCGCCTCCGCCAGGCGCTGTGCCGCCTCCATCCCCAGGCGCAGCGCCGCCAGGTCGCGCGGCATGTGCCGGTCGAGCGCGAGGCGCGCCAGCGCGCGGGCGATGTCGGGCGCGCCCTTCAGCGCGGCCCGGATCGTGGCGCGCAGCGTCTCGGCACCGGCCAGGAACCCCACGGCGTCGTGGCGCGCGGCGATCGGCGCGGCCTCGGCCAGCGGGCAGGCCAGCCGCGCCGCCAGCTCCCGCGCCCCGGCCGCCGTCAGCGTGCGGTCCACGGCGGCGAGCAGGGTGGCCTCCGACCCGCCGCGCTGGTCCCGCAGGATCTCCAGGCTGCGCCGCGTCGCTGCATCCAGCGCCAGCACGCCGGACGCGCCCGATTGCGGCCGCGGCGGATCGAGCCGCGGCAGCGCGCCGGCCTGAGTCTCCCGCACATAGGCGATGGCCAGCGCGGCGGCGGCGAGCTCCGGCGTTTCGAAGCGCCCGAAGCCGTCGAGGGTCGCGACGGCGAAGGCGTCCCGCAGTTCCCGCGCCGGGTCGCGCGGGGCGGCGCGGTGGGCGATGCGGCCGGCCAGGCGCTGGGCGAGTTCCGGCGCCTCGGCGAGCGCGGGCGGCGCGACCGCCTCCACCGGCTCGATCCGCGCCAGGAGCGCGCCGAGGTCCGCGCGCGGCAGCGCCGCGGTCATGAAGCCGCCGGTCGAGACATCGAGCCAGGCGGCGCCGAGACCCTCCTCGCCCTCGGCCAGCGCCAGCAGCCAGGCCGGGCGCGTGGCGTCGAGCAGCCCGTCCTCGGTGACGGTCGCGGGGGTGACGACGCGGACCACCTCGCGCCGGATGGTGGGGGCGCGGCGGCGCTTCGCCTCCTCCGGCGTTTCCATCTGGTCGCAGATCGCCACGCGCCGGCCGGCGCGGATCGCCTTGGCGAGATAGGCATCGAGCGCATGCGCCGGCACCCCGGCCATCGGCACGGGCTGGCCGCGATGCTCGCCGCGGTGGCTGACGGCGATGTCGAGCAGCGCGGCGGCCTCCTCGGCATCGGCGAAGAACAGTTCGAAGAAGTCGCCCATGCGGAAGAAGACGAGCGTGTCGGGATGCGCGGCCTTCGCGGCGAACCACTGCGCCATCGCGGGGGTCGCGCCTTCGGCGGGCGGGATGCGGCTGCCTTCGGCGGGCGGGATGCGGCCGCCTTCGGCGGGCGGGACGCCGCCGGCCCCGCCCGGCAGGGCGCCGGCGCGCGGCATCCCCACGGGCTGGGCGGGAAGGCGGTCCATCCCCCTCTTCCTAGGGCGGGTGCCGCGCGCTGTCGAATGCGCAGGCGCTTGATGCAAGGGCCAACCGGCGCATAGCCTGACGGCCAGGCGGACGATGCGATCCGCCCGAAGGTTCGAGGACGCCCGGAAGATGAGCCTGCACCGCCGCCACCTGCTGGCCGCCGGCGCCGCCGCCCTGGCCGCCGCCGGCCCCGCCCGGCCCGCCGTGGCCCAGAACACCCGCGCGGCCACGCTGCGCATGGTGCCGCAGGCCAATCTCAGCGTGCTCGACCCGGTCTTCACCACCGCGACCGTCACCGGCAACCACGGCTTCTGCGTCTTCGACACGCTCTACGGCGTGGATGCCGAATTCCGTCCGCGCCCGCAGATGGCCGAGGGCCACGAGGTCTCGGCCGATGGCCTCACCTGGCGGATCCGCCTGCGCGAAGGCCTGCGCTTCCACGACAACACGCCGGTGCGCGCCGCGGACTGCATCGCATCCCTCCGCCGCTGGTGCGCGCGGGAACCCTTCGGGCAGCTGCTGGCGCGTGCGGTGGCCGAATGGCAGGCGGCGGATGACCGCACGCTGCTGATCCGCCTGCACCGCCCCTTCCCGCTCCTGCTGGACGCGCTGGCCAAGCCCGACGCCTCCGTCCCCTTCATCATGCCGGAGCGGCTGGCGCAGACCGACCCGAGCCGCGGCGTGACGGAGATGGTGGGCTCCGGCCCCTATCGCTTCGTCGCCGCCGAGTTCAATTCCGGCAGCCGCGTGGTCTATGAAAGGTTCGACGGCTACGTGCCGCGCCAGGAACCGCCGGCCTGGACCTCCGGCGGCAAGGTCGCGCATTTCCGCCGGATCGAGTGGCACATCCTGCCCGACCCCGCGACCGCCGCCGCCGCGCTGCAGGCCGGCGAGGTGGATTGGTGGGAACGCCCCCACCCGGACCTGCAGCCGCTGCTGGCGCGGTCGCGCGACATCCGGCGCGAGGTCTCAGACCCCACCGGCCGCATGGCGGTGCTGCGGATGAACAACCTCCAGCCGCCCTTCGACGACGTGCGCATCCGCCGCGCCGTCCGGCTTTCGGTGGCGCAGGAGGACTACATGCGCGCCTCCCGCGGCGACGACCGCTCGGACTGGGCCGTGGGCCGCAGCCTCTGGCCGCGCCACACGCCCTATTTCGAGGACCTGGGCGAGGCGATGATGCCCGGCGACCTGGACCGCGCCCGCGCCGCGCTGCGCGAAGCCGGCTATGCCGGCCAGCGCGTGGTCGTGATCAACCCGACCGACTTCCCGGACATCGGCCCGCTCGGCCATGTCACCGCCGACCGCCTCAAGCGCATCGGCATGAACGTGGAGCTGGCGGAAAGCGACTGGGGCACGGTGGTGCAGCGCCGCGCCAACCGCGAGCCGGTGGAGCGCGGCGGCTGGTCCATCCTGCACACCACCGGCGGCGCCACCGCCTGGGCCAACCCCGCCACCTCCTTCCTGGTGCGCGGCCAGGGCGCGCAGGGCTGGTTCGGCTGGTGGGGCAGCAGCCGCGCCGAGGAGCTGGCCGAGGCCTGGCTCAACGCGCCCGACGAGGGCCGCCAGCGCGCGCTGGCCAGCGAGCTCGGCCGGCTGGCGCTGGACGAGGCGGCCTTCGTCCCGCTCGGGCAATTCGTCATCCGCACCGCCTTCCGCCGCGACATCACCGGCATCCTGGCCGGCAGCTCGCCCTATCCATGGAATGTCAGGCGCAGCTGACACGTCTCGCGGCGGGCCTGACGCGCGCCGCTCTCGCAGCCGCAAAACCCCCCGCTTCCCCCCTCGGCCCTCGCGCCGCATAAGGGGCGGGACGATCGGGGAGGTTTCTGGCCATCATGGACGACGCGCGCAAGACGACCGCCGAGGCGATGGGCGACACCCGCACCGCCCGCATCACCGCCGAGGAGGCGCTGGCGCTGCACTCCGAAGGCCGCCCCGGCAAGCTCGAGATCCGGCTGACCAAGCCGCTGACCACGGCCCGCGACCTTTCGCTCGCGTATTCCCCCGGCGTCGCCGAGCCCTGCCTGCACATCCACCGCGACCCGTCGCTGGCCTATGACTACACCTCGAAGGGCAATTTCGTCGCGGTGATCAGCAACGGCACCGCCGTGCTGGGCCTGGGCAATCTCGGCGCACTCGCCTCCAAGCCGGTGATGGAAGGCAAGGCGGCGCTGTTCAAGCGCTTCGCGGACGTCGATTCCATCGACCTCTGCGTCGGCACGGAAGACGTGGACGAATTCGTCAACGCGGTGCGCTTCCTCGGCCCCAGCTTCGGCGGCATCAACCTCGAGGACATCAAGGCGCCGGAATGCTTCGTCATCGAGCAGCGCCTGCGCGAGCTGATGGACATCCCGGTCTTCCATGACGACCAGCACGGCACCGCGATCGTCGCCGCCGCGGGCCTGATCAATGCCTGCCACCTGACCGGGCGCGACCTGCGCGAGGTGAAGCTGGTGATCAACGGCGCCGGCGCCGCGGCGGTGGCCTGCGCGGAACTCGTGAAGGCCATGGGCCTGCGCCCGCAGAACGTGATCCTGGCCGACACCAAGGGCGTGATCTGGCGCGGCCGCACCACGGGCATGAACCAGTGGAAGTCGGCGCATGCGGTGGAGACCACGGCGCGGACGCTGGCCGAGGCGCTGGACGGCGCCGACTGCTTCATGGGCCTGTCGGTCAAGGGCGCGGTGACGCAGGAGATGGTGCGCGCCATGGCGCCGAGCCCGGTGATCTTCGCCATGGCCAACCCCGACCCCGAGATCACGCCGGACGAGGCACGCGCCGCCCGCCCCGACTGCATCATCGCCACCGGCCGGTCGGACTACCCGAACCAGGTCAACAACGTGCTCGGCTTCCCCTTCATCTTCCGCGGCGCCCTCGACGTGCGGGCCAGCACCATCAACGACCAGATGAAGGTGGCCGCCGCCGAGGCGCTGGCCATGCTGGCGCGGGAGGACGTGCCGGAGGAGGTGGCCGGCGCCGGCGCCGGCAAGTCGCTGCGCTTCGGGCCCGAGTACATCATCCCCAACGCCTTCGACCCGCGCCTGATCAGCCGCATCCCCCCCGCGGTGGCCAAGGCGGCGATGGACAGCGGCGTGGCGCGCCGGCCGATCACCGACCTCGGCCGCTATGCGCGCGAGCTGACCAACCGCCTGGACGCCACCGCCGGCGCGATGGAAGCCATCGCCGAGCGCGTGCAGGCCAGCCCCCGCCGCGTGGTCTTCGCCGAGGGCGAGGAGGAGAAGGTCATCCGCGCCGCCATCGCCTTCCGCCAGGCGGGCTACGGCACGCCCGTCCTGGTGGGGCGGGAGGACCGGGTGCACGCCACCGTCGCCTCGCTCGGCATCCCGCTGCCGCACGGGATCGAGATCCTCAACGCGCGGCTGTCGGACCGCAACCGCGCCTATGCCGAATGGCTCTACGCACGCAAGCAGCGGGAAGGCTTCCTGCTGCGCGACTGCATCCGCCTGGTGAACCAGGACCGCAACGTCTTCGGCGCCTGCATGGTGGCGATGGGCGATGCGGATGCGATGGTCACCGGCGTGACGCGCAGCTTCGCCGCCGCGCTGGAAGGCGTGCGGCTGGCCATCGACCCGGAGCCCGACGCCGTGCTGTTCGGCCTGACCATCATGCTGGCGCGGCGTTCGGGCACCGTGCTGGTCGCCGACACCGCGATCCACGAACGCCCTGATGCCGCGACGCTGGCCGAGATCGCGATCCGCGCCGCCGCCGCCGCGCGGCGCCTCGGCCAGGAACCGCGCGTCGCCTTCCTGTCCTTCTCCACCTTCGGCGACCCGAAGGGCAGCATCCCCGGCAGCATCCGCGATGCGGTGAAGCTGCTCGACCAGCGCGGCGTCGACTTCGAATACGACGGCGAGATGGCCGCCGATGTCGCGCTGGATCCGGCGCTGCGCGCGCAGCTCTATCGCTTCTGCCGCATCACCGGCCCGGCGAACGTGCTGGTGATGCCGGGGCTGCATACCGCGCATATCCTGACCAAGGCGGTGCCGCGGCTCACCAGCGCGCAGACCATCGGGCCGCTGCTGATCGGCCTCTCCGCGCCGGTGCAGATCGTGGGGATGGAGGCGGGGGTGAACCAGATCCTGGACATCGCCTGCCTGGCCGCGCACGCCGCCATCCCGAAGTGAGCGGCGGCCCGCCCGTCTTCACCATCGGCTACGAGGCCGCGACCCCGCCGCGCCTGACGGAGGCGCTGCGCGGCGCGGGCGTGGCGCTGCTGGTGGATGTGCGCGCGCTGGCCAACAGCCGCCGCCCGGGCTTCGCGAAGCGCGCGTTGTCGGCGGCGCTGGCCGAGGCCGGCATCGGCTACCTGCACCTGCCGGCGCTGGGCACGCCAGCGGCGGGGCGCCAGGCGGTGCGCGAAGGTCGCCCCCAGGAGATGCGGCGTATCTTCGCGGCCCATCTGGCGGGGACGGAGCCGCAGGCGGCGCTGGCCGGCCTGCGCGACCGCGCGCGCGGCGGCGGGGTCTGCCTGCTGTGCCTGGAAGCCGACCCGGCGCAATGCCACCGCACCCTGGTGGCGGAGGCGCTGGGCCTGGAGGTGCGGCACCTGGCGCCCTGAAGACGTCCGCGGCGCGCTGCCGGCGCGGGACGTCGAACCGGGCAGGCGCCGGCGCGCCTTCGCCGACAGGATTTTCATCGCCCCCGCATGTAGGCGCGCTCCGGCCGGTAGGTCAGCCGCCGGTGCAGCTTCCCGAGCCGCAGGTTCAGCCAGGCGAGCAGTCCAGGCACGGTCATGGGTCGTCATCCATCGCCGTTGCGGAGGGCCGTCATGGCCGGGCGGCGGGATTCGCCAGCCCACATTCCCATCCTGCGCAGCAATGGTTGACGAAGCCTTGGCGCGACGGTGGCCATGGCAAGGCATGCGTCGCGTTGCGTCGCCGCCCGCGGCGCGGCCGGCTGGTGTCCGCCCGCGGCGCGGCCGGCTGGTGTCCGCCCGCGGCGCGGCCGGCTGGTGTCCGCCCGC
>JAIYDD010000163.1 GCA_027487675.1 Acetobacteraceae bacterium
CCGCTCTTCGGCCTGGAGAACGTGGTCTGCACCCCGCATCTGGGTGCCGCCACGACCGAGGCGCAGGAGAACGTGGCGCTGCAGATCGCCGAGCAGATGTCGGACTTCCTGCTGTCCGGTGCCGTCTCCAACGCCATCAACATGCCGTCGGTGACGGCCGAGGAAGCGCCGCGGCTGCGCCCCTACATGGAGCTCGCCCGCCAGCTCGGCGCGCTGGCCGGGCAGCTCACCGCCAACACCGGCGACGAGATCCGCGCCATCCGCGTCGAGTATGAAGGCCACGCGGCGGAGCTGAATCGCCGCCCGCTGACGGCGGCCGCGCTGGCCGGCGTGCTGGCGCCGATGATGGGCGCGGTGAACATGGTCAACGCGCCGGCGCTGGCGAAGGAACGCGGCATCGAGGTGGCGGAGACGGTGCTGGAGCGCAGCGGCGACTACGCGACGCTGCTGCGCGTGACGATCGTGACCGCCGACTGGACGCGCAGCGTCGCCGGCACGCTGGTCGGCACAGGCAAGCCGCGCCTGGTCGAGGTGAAGGGCATCGCGGTGGAGGCGGAATTCGCGCCCCACATGCTCTACGTCACCAACCAGGACCGGCCCGGCTTCATCGGCCGCTTCGGCATGACGCTGTCGGATGCGGGGGTGAACATCGCCACCTTCCATCTCGGCCGCGACGCGCCGGGCGGGGACGCGATCTGCCTGGTGGGGCTCGATGCCCCGCTGCCGGCCGGCGTTCTGGACCGCGTACGCGGCCTGCCGCTGGTGGTGCGCGCGGTGCCGCTGGCCTTCTGAAGCCTCGTCCGTCACGCGGCGCGCATGAAACTGTCATGCGCGCCGCGGTAGCGTCTTGGCCCCGCAGCCCTGGGAGGCGTGGCCATGGCCAACATGCGCGACATCAGCTTCGCCAGCTTCAACCTCTACAACCTCCAGCTGCCCGGCAAGCCGATGTATCCGGGCGGCAAGCCCTACACGGCCGAGGAGTATGCCGCGAAGACCGCCTGGGCCGGGGAGGCGGTGCGGCGGCTGGACGCCGATGTCATCGCCTTCCAGGAGCTGTGGTCGCGCCAGGCGCTGGCCGATGTCTTCAAGGCGGCCGGGCTCGACGACCGCTACGAGCTTGCCTTCATCAAGCCCGGCGACTGGGACGGCATCGCGGTGGCCGCCGCCGTGCGCAAGCCCTGGAGGATCGTGGAGACGACACGCCACAAGGCCTTCCCGCCCGGCTTCCGGCTGCGCAAGGGCAAGCGCTCCATGGCCGACATCCAGAAGAACCCGCCCGAAGCCGACCTCGCCGCCGAGGATGACGAGGCGGAGGAGGAGACGCTGCCGAGCCATGAGGACGACGCGATCGAGGTGGTGATCGGCGAATTCTCCCGCTCGCCCCTGCAGGTCTCGATCCAGCATGGCACGGCGCGCAGCACGAAGCCGCCGCAGGTCGAGGTGTTCTGCTGCCACCTGAAGTCCAAGCTCTCGACCCGGCTGGACGATGCGGAATACCGCGACCCGAACATCCGCCCGCATGCCGAGGCGCTGGGCGCGGCGCTGTCCTCCGTGCGGCGGCTGTCGGAAGCGGCGGCGCTGCGCGTCATCCTGAACGGGCTGATGACGGGCAACGACCGGCCGGTCGTCGTGCTCGGCGACCTCAATGACGGGCAGCATTCCAATGCGCTCGCCGTGCTGGCCGGGCGGCCGACCTTCCGGCTGTTCGCGACGCACCGCGGCGGTCGGCGCAGCGATGGCGGGCTCTACAACGCGCTGGCGCTGCAGCAGCTGCGCAGCCTGGGCGATGTCTACTACACGCATGAGCACCGCAACGTGCGGGAAGCGATCGACCATGTGCTGGTCTCGGAGCAGTTCTACGAATTCTCCGACGCCGCCTTGTGGGGCTTCCGCGGCATGCGCTTCATGAACGACCACCTGGAAGTGGTCACCAAGGCCGAGACCGACCACGGCCTGGTGCGCGCCGCCTTCGACTGGCTGCCGAAGAAGGGCTGACCGCGCCGCCTCGGAAGCAGCGCCGCAAGGCCCGGATCGGGGCGCGCTGCGCCGCCCCGGCGGCCGCTCAGCCGCGCCGGCCGCCGGATTGCAGCCGCGCGATCTCCTGCTGCGCCGCGCCGGCTGCTTCCGAGACCCGCGGCAGGAAGGGCAGGCGCGCGAGCCGCGTGAGCGCCGCCGCGCCGCCGGCCGGGAAGGCCGGGCCGGTCAGCGCCGCCTCGGCGCGCTGGCGGCTGCCGGCCCGCAGCGCTTCCGCCGCCTCGCGCAGCTGGCCGATCACCTGCTCGGGCGGCGCCTCGGGCGCGATGCCGATGGCCTGGCGCAGCTCGGCGCGGCCGGCGCGGGTCGCGGCCAGCACGGCGATGCTGGCTTCCGGCGCGTAGCGCGGGTCGCGCGCGAAGGCATCCGCCAGCACCTCCAGCTGCACCGCCGCCAGCGCCGCATCGGCGGGGCGGCCGGCCAGGCGGGAGGTGTCGCCCAGCAGCCGCGGCGCGTGCAGCGCGGCCCCCCGCACCGGGTCGCCGAAGCCGCCCAGATTCTCGGCGGCGGGGTCCGCGCAGGCGCCGAGCAGGCCGAGCGCGAACAGGGCGAAGGCGGCAGCGGGGCGGCGGCGCATCGGCATCTCTCTCCGTGGCGGCGGGCGGCGTCACTTGGCACGCGGGGCCGGGCCGCGCCAACCCGCCGTCGCGCTTCGAAAGACTTCGTCACTGGCCTTGCCGGCCCGGACGCCGCAGACCGGCACCCAGACGACCGAGGACCCCCGATGCGCCCCGCCCTTCGCTTCCCCACGCGCCGCCTGGTCCTGGCCGCGCCCGCGCTGCTGGCCCTGCCGGCCCTGGCACAGGCGCCGCGCACCCCGGCCCAGATGGAAGGGCCCTACTACCCCGCCGCCATCCCGGCCGATGCGGATGCCGACCTGGCGCGGGTGGCAGGCCAGGGCCGCCCGGCACAGGGCCAGCCGCTGCTGCTGGAAGGCGTGGTGCGCGGCCCCGACGGCGCCGCGCTGCCCGGCGCGCGGGTCGAGATCTGGCAGGCCGACCATGCGGGCATCTACCTCCACCCGCGCGACGGGCGCCTCGCCGCACGCGACGGCGCCTTCCAGGGCTTCGGCCGCGCGGTCGCCGACGGGGCCGGGCGCTATGCCTTCCGCACCATCCGGCCAGGCCTCTATGCCGGCCGCACGCGGCACATCCACCTGCGGGCCGCCACCGCGGACCGGCGGATGGAACTGACGACCCAGCTCTACTTCCCGGGCGAGCCGCAGAACGACACGGACCCCCTGTTGCGTCGCCTGTCGCCCGATGCCCGCGCGCTGCTGACGGCGCGGCTTTCGCCGACGGATGCCGGGCAGCGGGCGGAGTTCGACATCTTCCTCGCCTGAACCGCGCGGCCGGCCGCGGGGCGCCGCGCGCGCCGCAAACCCGCCGCGCGGCCGCTGCGGGTTGCGGGCGGGCCGCGCGGCTGGCAAGCCTTCGCCCTGCGATGACCGAAGACCCCCCCAACCCGGCCCTGCTGCCCGCCGGCCTGATGGACCTTCTCCCCCCCGAGGCGGAGCGGGAGGCGGCGCTGGTCGAGGCCATGGCGGAGGTCTTCGCCCGCCACGGCTATGAACGCGTGAAGCCCCCCCTGCTGGAATTCGAGGACAGCCTGTTCGCCGGCGGCGGCGCGGCGCTGGCCGAGCAGACCTTCCGCCTGATGGACCCGGTCAGCCAGCGCATGATGGGCCTGCGCGCCGACACCACGCCGCAGGTCGCCCGCATCGCCGCGACGCGCCTGGCGGGCATCCCCCGGCCGCTGCGCCTGTCCTATGCCGGCCAGGTGCTGCGGGTGCGCGGCACGCAGATCGCCCCTTCGCGCCAGCTGCCGCAGGCGGGCATCGAGCTGATCGGCGTTGACCTGGCGGAAGCCGATGCCGAGGTCGCGGCGGTCGCCGCCGAAGCCCTGGCCGCCGTCGGCATCGCGGAGGTGACGCTCGACATCACCCTGCCGCGGCTGTCGCCGGCGCTGCTGGACGCGGCCGGCGTGGAAGGCGAGGTCCGTCGCCGGCTGGCCCGTGCGCTGGACCGCAAGGATGCCGCCGCCGTCGCCGCGCTGGCGGCGGAGGCCGGCCCGGCCGCGCAGCCGCTGCCCGCGCTGCTCGGCGCCGCGGGCCCGGCCGATGGCGCGCTGGCGGCGCTGGAGGCGGCGTCCCTGCCGTCCGCCGCGCGCGCCATCGCCGACAACGCGGCGCGCGTGATCGAGGCGCTGCGCGCCCGCGCCCCTGGCCTGCGGATCACGCTGGACCCGGTGGAGTTCCGCGGCTTCCGCTACCACACCGGCGTCGCCTTCACCCTGTTCGGCCCGGGCAATGCCGGGGAACTGGCGCGCGGCGGCCGCTACATCTCGGGCGAGGAGCCGGCCACGGGCATGACGCTCTATCCGGAAGCCGCGCTGCGCGCCGCCGCCGCCCGGCCGCCGCGGCCGCGCGTCTTCCTGCCCCATGGCGCCGACGCCGCCGCCGCGCTGGCGCTGCGCGAGCGCGGCCATGCGACGGTGCCGCAGCTTTCGCCCGCCGACACGCCGGCGCGGCTGCGCTGCACGCACATCATGGACGAGGCCGGCGCCGCCCGGCCGCTCTCGGAGTAGCCCGCATGGCCAATGTCGCCGTCATCGGCGCCCAGTGGGGCGACGAGGGCAAGGGCAAGGTGGTGGACTGGCTCGCCAGCCGCGCCGATGTCGTCGTGCGCTTCCAGGGCGGCCACAATGCCGGCCACACGCTGGTGGTGGGGGACCAGACCTACAAGCTGTCCCTGCTGCCCTCCGGCGTGGTGCGCGGCAAGCTCGGCGTGATCGGCAACGGCGTGGTGCTGGACCCCGAGCACCTGCTGGCCGAGATCGCCAAGGTCAATGCGCAGGGCCTGTCGGTGACGCCGGACAACCTGCGCGTGGCGGAGAACGTGCCGCTGATCCTGCCGCTGCACCCGGCGCTGGACAAGGCGCGCGAAGCCGCGCGCGGCGAGGCGAAGATCGGCACCACGGGGCGGGGCATCGGCCCGGCCTACGAGGACAAGGTGGCGCGCCGCGCGATCCGGCTGTGCGACCTGGCGGAGCCGGAGGTGCTGTCCCGCAAGCTGGACGAGCTGCTGCTGCACCACAACACGCTGCTGCGCGGCCTCGGCGCCGGGACCTTCGAGAAGCAGGCGCTGCTGGACCGGCTGCTGGAACTGGCGCCGCAACTTCTGCCGTTTGCCGAGCCGGTCTGGGAACGGCTGGACCAGGCGCATCGCGACGGCAGGCGCGTGCTGTTCGAGGGCGCGCAGGCGGTGATGCTGGATGTCGACCACGGCACCTATCCCTACGTGACCTCCTCCAACACCGTCGCCGGCAATGCCGCGGCGGGCGCGGGCGTGGGGCCGGGGCGGATCGGCTACGTGCTGGGCATCGCCAAGGCCTACACCACCCGCGTCGGCAGCGGCCCCTTCCCGACCGAGCTGCAGGACGAGACGGGAAAGCTGCTCGGCGAGCGCGGGCATGAATTCGGCACCGTCACCGGCCGGCCGCGCCGCTGCGGCTGGTTCGACGCCGCGATGGTGCGCCAGGCGGTGAAGGTGGGCGGCGTGGACGGGCTGGTGGTCACCAAGCTCGACGTGCTGGACGGGCTGCCATCCTTGCGCATCTGCACCGGCTACCGGATCGGCGGCGAGACCACGCGCCGGCTGCCGGCCTCCATCGCCGCGCAGGCGGCGGCCGAGCCGGTGTACGAAGAGATCCCCGGCTGGCCGGGCTCGACGCGCGGCGCCCGCAGCTATGCCGAGCTGCCGGCCGAGGCGGTGAAGTACATCCGCCGGATCGAGGAGCTGGTGGAGGCGCCGGTGGTGCTGCTGTCCACCTCGCCCGAGCGCGACGACACCATCGTGCTGCGGGACCCCTTCGCGGGCTGAGACGGGGGCGGCGGCGGGGTTTTGGGCTTCGTCTTTTGCGGGCAGAAGGATTGAGGGGCTCCGCCCCTCAAACACCCCGGCAGGAACCTGAGGTTCCTGCACCTCCCCAAGTTTGTTGGTTCGGAGTTGGTTTCGGAAAGGCCCGGCAACGACGGCCGCCCTGGACCAGCATCCGAAAAAACAGCACAAAAATCAAAGGGTTCCCGAGGGGAAAAAAGGGCCCTTGGCGGGGTGCCGGGGCAGCGCCGCATGGGCGCCAACTTAGCGCCCAACGGTGCGCGAGGTGGCCCGGGTGGAGGCGTTGCCTCCCCCGTCGAACGCCTTCGGCGTTCGACCCCCCCACAACCAGGGCTGCCGCCCTGGACCGGCATCAGCAAAATGAAAAATAAGCGAAGGGGGTTACAAGGTGCCGCTGCCCCTCGGCTGGGTCCAGGGACAGCGCCCCTGGCGGAGCGCGAGGCAGAGCCTCGTACCTTCAGCCGCCGCGATTCACCAAGGTCGCCTAGCCAAAGCTGGCGCCCATGGGGCAGCGCCCCCGGCCGGAGCGCAAGGCAGAGCCTCGGCCCTACCGACGCCCCCCTCCTACCGCCCCTCCCGCCGCCAGGCGAGGATCGCCAGACCCAGCACCAGCGGCAGCGCCAGCCAGGGCGGCAGCAGCGGCAGCGCGGTGATGCCGGTCACCGTGTGGTCGGCGTTGCGCCGCAGCCCGATCCAACCCGGCCCCGCCATGTCGCGCCCGGCGACGACGCGGCGCAGTTCCGGCACCGAAGCGCCCTCCGCCCCCAGCCAGCGCACCGCGCCGCCGCTGGCCGCGGCCACGCCGCGCAGCCTGGCGTCGTCGGCGCGCAGATCCGCGACTTCCAGCGGGTTGCCGGCCTCGGCGGCGGCGAAGGCGGTGCGGCGGCCATCGGCGGCCTGCCAGACGCCCGGCTGCGTCGCCGGCAGTTCGAGCACCGCGCGGCCGCCGCGCGATTCCGGCCGGTGGCGCGTCACGGCGCCCTCCGGCGTGGTCACCGCGATCTCGGGCGGCGGCCCGGCTTCCAGGCTGCGGCGGATGACGGTCAGGCGGCCCTGGTCGATGCGCGCCGTCAGGTCCTCCTCTTCCAGCTCCGGCTCCTTCATCGCCCAGTGCGCGATGCGGCGCAGCAATTCCTGCTGGGGACCGCCGCCGTCATGCACGCGCGACCACAGCCAGATGTGGTCCGACAGCACCAGCGCGACGCGGCCCTCCCCCACCCGGTCCAGCACCATCAGCGGCGTGCCGTTCGGGCCCTCCATCACCGTCGATCCCGCCCGCGCCTCGGCCCGCATGGCGCGGTACCAGCGGCCCCAGCTCGGGTCGCCCGGCCCCTGGGCGGGGTTGGCGCCGGGCAGGTTCTCCGTCACCGGATGGCGCGCGCCGAGATCGGTGACGCGCGGGCGGAAGGCGGTCTCCACCAGCCCCGCCTGCGCCGCGCCCGGCCCGGTCGGCGGCCGCGCCGGCAGGATCTGGCCGAGCGGCGTCGCCGCCAGGCTCGTCGGCCCGACGAATTCCGGCCCGACCGAGAGCAGCAGCGCCCCGCCGCCGCGGACATAGTCGGCGATGTTGCGCAGATAGACCGGCGGCAGCAGCCCGCGATTGGCGAAGCGGTCGAAGACGATCAGGTCGAAGTCGCGCAGCTTCACCTGGAACAGCTCGCGCACCGGGAAGGCGATCAGCGCCAGCTCGTGCAGCGGGGTCAGGTCGTCCTTCTCGGGCGGCCGCAGGATGGTGAAGTGCACCAGGTCCACGTTCGGATCGGCCTTCAGCAGCCGCCGCCAGGTGCGCTGGCCGGCATGCGGCTCCCCGCTCACCAGCAGCACGCGCAGCCTCTCCCGCACGCCGTTGATGGCGACGACGGCGCGGTTGTTGATCGGGCTGACCTCTCCCGGCCGCGTCTCGGCCGTCAGCTCCACCACCGTCTGGCCGCCGCGCTCGATCGGCACGGCGATGCGATGCTCCCGCCCCACCGGCACGCTTTCCACCCGCGGCGGCTGGCCGTCGCGACGGATCGAGAGCCGCGCCGGCGCCGCGGCGGCGTTCGGCGGCGCGCCGAGATCCTCCACCACCACGCGCAGTTCCACCGTGCGGCCGACGATGCCGAAGCCTGGCGCCTCCACGATCCTGACGCGGCGATCCACCTCGCCTGGCCGGCCGGGCAGCACCAGGTGGAAGGGTGCATCCAGCGCGGCATTCGGCGGCACGTCATGCACCTGGCCGTCGCTCAGCGCGATCACGCCGGCCAGCCGCGTGCGCGGGATCTCGGCCAGCGCACGCTCCATCGCGGTCCAGAGCCTGGTGCCGCGATTGCCGCCCTCCGGCACCTCGATGGTCTGGATCTCGAGCTCCGGCAGGCGGCGCGCGCGGGCCTCGATCTGCTCGCGCGCCGCCGCAAGCTGCGCGGCGCGCGCGCCGACATCGGTGCTGTCGGAGCGATCCACCACCAGCAGCGCGACATCCGGCCGCGTCTCCCGCGTCTCCTGCACCAGCCGGGGATTCGCCAACGCCAACGCCAACGCCCCGAACGCCGCCAGTCTGAGCAACGCCCCCCGCGCCGGCACCCCGAGCCGCAACCGCCCCGCCCCGTTCCGCGCCGGCCGCACCAGCGCCGGCAACACCGCCAGCAACGCCACCACGCCCAGCACCGCCAGCAACCACACCGGCAGCACAGGCGCGAAATCGATCCCGGCAAGGGCCTGTCGCATGGCGGGGTCCTAGGTGAGGGCTGGGTGTGCGCGGGTGACTCTCGGGAGGGCTCCGCCCTCCCGAGCCCTCCCGCCGGGGGGCGTGGCGCCCCCCGGACCCCGCCGTGAGTTTTCAGTCGATGGCTGGGGAGGGGGCCTCACGGGCACATCCGCGACACGGGCGCGCGCGGCCCCCTCCCCAGCCATCGACCAAACTGATGGGGTCCAGGGGCCCACTGGCCCCTGGCGGATGGGGTACGGGGAAGGCGGAGCCTTCCCCGGGCCACCTGCGTCGCGCACCCAGCCCTCATCTCAGTTCCCCAGCCGTTCGAGGATGGCCGGCACGTGGACCTGGTCGCCCTTGTAGTTGCCGGTCAGGGCGTACATCACGAGGTTGACGCCGAAGCGGTAGGCCAGGGTGCGCTGGCGGGCGCCGCCGGGGATGGCGGCGTAGGGGTTGTTGCCGCGGGCGTCGATCGCCCAGGCCGCGGCCCAGTCGTGGCCGCCGATGATGACGGGGCTGACGCTGTCGTTCGCACGGTCCTGTTCGCGGGCCACCCAGACGGTGCCGCCGGTGAAGCGGCCGGGCAGGTCCGCCAGCAGGTAGAAGGCGCGGCGCAGCACGTGGTCTTCCGGCACGGGGGCCAGTGGCGGCACCACCAGGTCGCGCGTCACGCGGCGCAGGGCCGCGCGCGCGCCGGGGGAGAAGCCTTCGCCCGAGCCTTCGTCGCGCGTGTCGAACAGGATGATCCCGCCCTGGCGCATGAAGGCGTTCAGCGCCTGCACGCTGCGCGCATCGGGCGTCGGCGCGTCGCCCAGGACGGGCCAGTAGAGCAGCGGGAAGAAGGACAGGTCGTCCCGCCCCGGGACCACGCCGTGCGGGTCGGCCAGCGCGGCGGCCGTGCGCCGGTTCACGAAGTCGGACAGGCCGACGAGGCCGGCGCGGGAGATCTCGTCCACCTCCGCATTGCCGGTGACGACATAGGCCAGCCGCGTGGCGAGTGCCGCCGTGCCGTCCTGCGCCAGCGCCGGCGCGGCGCCGAGCGCCAGCACCAGCGGCAGCGCCCGCGCCATCGCGACGGTGACGCGCCCCAGCACGCCGCGCAGCAGCAGCGACAGGATCAGGTCCGCCACCAGCAGCAGCGTGGCCGCCGCCAGCAGCCAGGGCCCGAGGTCGCGTTCCGCCGGCACGCCGCCGATGCCCTGCAGCGTGGCGGCGGGCGGCGGCGCGGCGGTCGGCCTGGGCGCGGGCACCCCGGCGCCGAGGTTCAGCGCGCGCCGATGCGCGGCGTCCCCGCCGCCGGCGCCGCTGGCGTACCAGCCGGGCGGGTGGCGGGGCGAAGGCGGTTCCTCCGTGATCCGCGCGGCCGGCAGCGGCTGCGCGCCCGGCTGCGGCGGGCCCAGGCGGCCGAAGCCGTCCAGCGTCTCGAAGGGTGCCAGCGGTGCCTCGCCATCCGTCCCGGTGACGCCGACCGACAGCGCCACCAGCCGCCGCAGCATGTCCACGAACAGGCCGGAGAGCGGCAGGCTGGACCAGTCGGCATTCGCCGTGACGTGGAACATCACGATGCGCCCGGCGCCGCGCGCGTCATGCGTCACCAGCGGCGTGCCGTCCGCCAGCCGCGCCCAGCTGCGCCCCGAAAGCTGCGCGGAGGGCTCCGCCAGCACCTGGCGTTCCACCGTGACCTCGGGCGACGGCACCAGCCCGGCGAAGGGCGAGCCTTCCGGGAAGGGCGCCAGGCGCTGCGGCTGTTCCCAGGACAGCGCGCCGCCGATCTGGCGTTCCCCGGCGCGCAGCGGCACCGGCATCAGCGTGTCCGGCGCTTCCGCCAGGCGGGGCCCGGCGAAGCGCACCAGCGTGCCGCCTTCCTCGATCCAGCGCGTCAGCGCCTCCCTCTCCCGCCCCTCGGCGACGGGCCGGTCGGCCAGCACCAGGACGGAGAGGCGGCGGGCCAGCAGCGTCTCGATCGAGCCGCGGCGGAGTTCGGCATGCGGGGACAGCGCGCGGTCCAGGTAGAACAGCTCGCCGAGCAGCGGGGCGTTGGCGGCGGCTTCCTCGGCGCCGGCGATCAGGCCGACGGGGCGGCGGCGGAAGCGCTCGTCCAGCAGGACCGCGGCATTGGCGCCCGCCACGCCGTCCAGGTCCAGCCGCACCACCTGGTTGCGGATCTCGAGCGGCAGGGGCAGCGCGGCCTCGGCCTCCGTCGCGCCGGCCGGGATCGGCACCACGGCGCGGTCCAGCGTGCGGCCATCGCCGGTGCGGGCCAGCACCACCGCCTCGGACGGCGTGGGCAGCGGCGTCGTGCGCACCGAGACGATGAGGCGATCGGCCTCCGCCCGCGGCGGCGGCAGCACGCGCACGGGCCGGGCCTCGGCGCGCGCCACGGTCAGCGACCCGCCGGCCGCCAGCGCATCGGCCAGCGGGCGGAAGCTGCTGCCGGAGGCGACATGTTCCACCCCATCGGCGATGTAGAGCGCGGCGAAGCCGCCCGGGTTCTGCGCCCGCCAGCCCGCCAGCGCGGCCAGCGCGCCGTCGCGGTCCGGCGCCCAGGGGCGGGGGCGGAGTGCCGCGAGGCGCCCGCGCATCTCCTCGGGGGGCATCAGGCCGGTGATGCGCGGGGCGTCGGGCACCGGCGGCGGCGCGGTCAGCAGCAGCGCGGCGCGCCGGCCTTCGCGCGCGGCGGCGGAGATCGCGGCCTCGGCGGCCGCCATGCGGTCCGGCCAGTCGGCGGCGGCGGCCCAGCCATCGTCGATGGCGATCAGCAGCGGCCCCTCGCCCCCCTTGCCGCCGGCAGGGTCGAGGATGGGGCGCGCCAGGCCCAGCACGATCAGCGCCGCCGCCAGCAGCCGGAGCGCCAGCAGCCACCAGGGCGTGCGGGAGGGCGTTTCTTCCGGCGCCGGCAGGTCGCGCAGCAGGCGGGCGCCGGGGAAGTCCTGACGCTTCGGGGCGGGCGGGGTGACGCGCAGCAGCCACCACAGCAGGGGCAGCGCCGGCAGCGCCAGCAGCAGCCAGGGGGCGGCGAAGGCGAGGGGGCCGAGGGTCAGCATGGGGCAGCGTGCCGGACGGCCCGAGAGGGGCGCCGCCCGATGGGCGCCAGCTTAACTCCTCGGGGGCGGAAGCAGGCGGTGCGAGGCTCCGCCTCGCGCTCCGGCAGGGGCGCTGCCCCTGCACCCCGCCAAGGGGCAGTGGCCCCTTGGAACGCCGTTCGTTTATTTGATTCTATTTTGATTGATGCCGGTCCAGGGCGGCAGCCCTGGTTGTGCGGGGGTCGAACGCCGAAGGCGTTCGACGGGGGGGCCAAAGCCTCCACCCGGGCCGAAGGGCGCAACGCAGACCGTAAGTTAGCGCCTATGGGGCGCCGCCCCTCTCGAAATTCTCCCCGCCAAGGGCCAGGGGGCCCTTGGAACCCGGGGGGTCGGGACGGCGCCCTCGCCAGCAAATAGCCCGTCAGCGCCCCCTCAGCCCTCTCCCACCACCGGGGGGAGAGGGTCGGGTGAGGGGGGCCTGCGAAGCACGGCTGCATCGCCGCGATCCTGGCACGCGCCGAGCCCGCCACCCCGCCCCCCATCACCGCGGCCCCAGCATCTGGTGCAGCGCCAGCAGCGCCATCTCCGGCGGCTGGTCGGTGCGGTGCGTGCCGAAGCTCCATCCCGCCGATTGCGCGATGGCCGCCAGCCCCGCCCGGTGGCGCGCCAGGCGCTCGGCATAGATCTCGCGCACCAATTCGACCCGCGGCACCAGCGTCGGCGGGCCGAGCGCGGCATCCACCTCCTCGAAGCGGACGCGGCCGGCATAGGGCAGCGTCTCCTCCGCCGGGTCCAGCACCTGCAGCAGGTGCCCGCGCACGCCCTGCGCCGACAGCGCCGCGACGGCCCGCCCGGTCTCCGGCAGCGGCGCCCAGAAATCGCCGAACAGCACCGCACGGGCATGCCGGGCGATCCGCGCATCCTCCGGCGCGGCGGACAGCCTGGGCAGCGACCCGGCGATGGAGGGCAGCGCCCCGCGCCCCGCGAAAGGCCGCGGCAGGCCGAACAGCCGAACCCGCTCGCCGCCGCGCAGCAGCAGGGAGGCGAGCGCCAGCAGCAGCAGCTGCGCCCGGAAGGACTTGGCCGGCATCTCCCGCCCGCTGCGCCAATCCATGGAGGGGCCGGAGGCGCACCAGAGCGCGACCGTCTGCGCGGCCTCCCACTCCGTCTCCCGGATGAACAGCCGGTCGGACTTGCCCGATTGCCGCCAGTCGATGCGCGACGAGGGGTCGCCGGCGACATAGGGCCGGAACTGCCAGAAGGCCTCGCCGGGCCCGGCGCGGCGGCGGCCATGCACGCCCGGCATCACGGTCGCGGCGACGCGCTCGGCTTCGACCAGCAGCGGCGGCAGCGCGGCGCCGAGCTGCTCCGCCCAGGGGATCGAGGCCTGGATCGCCGCCTGGATCGCGGCCTGCGTGGAAGGGGGGCTAGCCAAGCTGGGCCTTCAGCACGTCCAGGACCTCCGAGAGGTGCACGCCGTCGGCGCGCGCGGAAAAATTCAGCGCCATGCGGTGGCGCAGCACCGGCTCGGCCAGCGCCAGCACATCCTCGACGGACGGCGCGAGCCGCCCGCCCAGAACCGCTCGTGCGCGGGTCGCCAGCATCAGCGCCTGGGCGGCGCGGGGACCGGGGCCGTAGGAGAGATGGCGGCGGACATCCTCGATGGTCGTCGTTTCCGGGCGCGCATTGCGCACCAGGCGCAGGATGGCGTCCAGCACCGCCTCGCCCACCGGCAGGCGGCGGATCAGCGCCTGGGCGGCGATCAATTCCGTGCCGGTCATCGCCTGCACCGGCTTCGCCTCCCGCGCGCCGGTGGTCGCCAGCAGCATGGCGCGTTCCGCGGCAAGATCGGGGTAGCCGACATCGATCTCCAGCAGGAAGCGGTCGAGCTGCGCTTCCGGCAGCGGATAGGTGCCTTCCTGCTCGATCGGGTTCTGGGTGGCCAGCACGTGGAAGGGCGCCGGCAGCGGGTGCAATTCGCCCGCGATCGCCACCCGCTGTTCCTGCATCGCCTGCAGCAGGGCGGATTGGGTGCGGGGCGAGGCGCGGTTGATCTCGTCGGCCATCAGCAGCTGGCAGAAGACCGGGCCCCGGATGAAGCGGAAGGCGCGCTTGCCATGCGCATCCTCCTCCAGCACCTCGGAGCCCAGGATGTCGGCCGGCATCAGGTCCGGGGTGAACTGCACGCGCTTGGCGTCCAGCCCCATCACGGTGCCGAGGGTGTCCACCAGCTTGGTCTTGCCGAGCCCCGGCACGCCCACCAGCAAGACATGACCGCCGGACAGCAGGGTGATCAGGGTGCGCTCGACCACCTGCTCCTGGCCGAAGATCACCCGCCCCACCGCGTCCCGCACCCGGGACAGGCGGGCGGCCAGGGCCTCCGCCTCCGCGACCAGGGCCTGGGCTTCCGCGGGATCGGCCACTTCAACCATGCTGGTCAGGCTCCCTATATGTGCCGATGCTCGATATGGCCCGAGTATCCACGCCGGCCATCCCGAATGCCACATCGGTAACACGCCGGTGCAATCGGGGCGGGTGGGACGGGCGGGACACACCGCCTGCGGACGAATGCGTGGGACCGGGTTCGGGCATCGGGTTGGGGATCGAGGGTGACGTGGGAAGGGTGACGTGAGCGGGGAGCAGGCTGGAAAACCGCGCGGCGCGGGCGGCAAGGCGACCTTTCCGGGCCGGCAGGCGGGCGAGCACCCGCAGGCCCGGCACGCGGGCGGCATGCCGGGCCGGCAGGCGGGCACAACCATGACGGGCGCGCCGCCGGGCGAGGCGCCGCCGGGCAGCCGCGCCGCCGCGCCCGCGCGGGCACGGCACGATTGCGGCGACTTCGCGCTGCGAATCGCCAAGGACGGCACCTGGCACTATCGCGGCAGCCCGATCGGCCGGAAGGAGCTGGTCTGCCTCTTCGCCTCGGTCCTGCGCCGGGACGCCGATGGCAGCTACGTGCTGGAAACCCCGGTGGAGCGCGGCCGGATCGAGGTGGAGGACGCGCCCTTCGTCGCGGTGGAGATGTTCTGGCGCGACTGCGCCGACCCCTTCTCCCCCGACCCCAAGCCGCGGCAATGCCTGACCTTCCGCACCAACCTCGACGAGATGGTCACCGCCGACGCCGAGCACCCGATCCGCGTCCAGATCGACCCCCGCACCCGCGAGCCCCGCCCCTACCTGACCGTCCGCCCGGGGCTGGAGGCGCGGATCAGCCGCGCCGTCTTCTACGAGCTGGTGGCGCTCGCCGAGCCCGAGCCGGTGGAAGGCCGCCCCGTGCTCGGCGTGTGGTCGGAGGGTGTCTTCTTCCCGATCGACGACGCGCCGGCGCCGCACGCCCTCGACAGCGCGGCCGAGTGACCGCCTTCGACGACGCGCCCGGCCCGGACGAGGCCACCGCCCCGCCCGCCGCCGGCACCGCGCTGGCGGTGCAGCCCGAAGCGCCCTCCCGCGCCGAGATCGCGGCGCGGCTGGCCGATCCCGCCCGCATGGCCGCCCTGGCGGCGGAGGAGCCGGGGCGGGTGGTCGGCGGCATCCCCCCCCGGCCCGGCCCGCAGAAGCCGGCCGCGGTGCTGGTGCCGCTGGTCTGGCACGCCTCCGGCCCGACGGTGCTGCTGACGCTGCGCGCCGGCCATCTCTCCGCCCATGCCGGCCAGGTCGCCTTCCCCGGCGGCCGGATCGAAGCCGGCGAGACGCCGGAAGCCGCGGCGCTGCGCGAGGCGGCGGAGGAGGTGGGCCTCGACCCGCGCCTGCCGGTGCTGGCCGGGCGGCTGCCGGACCATGTCACCGGCACCGGCTACCGCGTGACGCCGGTGGTCGCCTTCCTCGACCCGCCCCTCGCCCTCACCGCGGACCCGTCCGAGGTGCAGTCGATCTTCGAGCTGCCGCTGGCGACCGTGCTGGACCCGGCGGCGCCGATGCGCGCGCGCGCCGAGCTGGCGGGGCGGATGCGCGAATACTGGGTCTGGCCGCACCCCGAGCACCATGTCTGGGGCGCCACCGCGGCGATGCTGGTGACGCTGGCGCGGCTGCTGCGCGGCTGACGCCGGGCGGCGGCACAGCGCAAGGCGGGGCAGGGCGCGGCGGGCAGGCTGCCGCCGGGCCGGATCCTCCTATATGCAGCGGCCATGGCCGCCATCGTCGCCGTCCTCCTCACCCTGCTGCCCTTCGGGCTCTATCTCGCCTGGCGCCGCTTCGGCCCGGGCCGCGGCGAGCCCTCATCCGGCATGCTGGTCGCGCTGCTGCTCGGCGTCGGGCTGATGCTGGGCACGGCGGTCTGGTTCGGCCTGTCGCGCAGCTTCGACCGCGGCACCACCTATGTCCCCGCGACGCTGGGCGCCGGCGGCGCCGTCGAGCAGGGCCGGGCGGCACCGGGGCGATGAGCGCGGGCGGCGCGGACCCGCCCCAGGCGCGGATCGCCCCGCCCGGCTTCCTCGCCGCCCCGGCGCCCGCCGCCGTGCTCGCCGCCCTGCCCGGCGCGCGCGCCGTCGGCGGCTGCGTGCGCGATGCGCTGGCCGGGCAGCCGGTGCATGACGTGGACGTCGCCGCCCCCCTGCCGCCCGAGGCGATCGCGCAGCGCCTGCGCGCCGCCGGCCTCAAGGTGTTCGAGACGGGGCTGGCGCATGGCACCGTCACCGCCGTTCTGGACCACGCGCCGGTCGAGGTGACCGCGCTGCGCCAGGACGTCGCGACCGATGGCCGGCACGCCGAGGTCGCCTGGACCACCGACTGGCGGCTGGACGCGGCGCGGCGCGATTTTCGCATCAACGCCATGTCGCTCTCGGCCGCCGGCGAGCTGTGGGACTATTTCGACGGCCGCGCCGACCTGGAAGCCGGGCGCGTGCGCTTCGTCGGCGACCCGGCCCTGCGCCTCGCCGAGGATTTTTTGCGCGCGTTGCGGTTCTTCCGCTTCTGGGCGCGCTACGGGCGCGGCGCGCCGGATGCCGAGGCGATGGCGGCGATCGCCGGCGCGGTGGAGGGCCTCACGCGCCGCATCGCGCCGGAGCGGATCTGGATGGAGCTGAAGCGCCTGCTCGCCGGCCCGCGGCCCGATGCGGCGCTCGGGGCGATGGCCGCCACCGGCCTGCTGGCCGCCGTGCTGCCGGAAGGCGCGGCGCCTGCCACGCTCGGCGCCGCGGTGGCGCGCGGCCTGCCGGCCGAGCCGCTGCTGCGCCTCGCGGTGCTGGTGCCGCCCGAGGCGCGGTCGGTCGCCGCCCTGCCCGACCGGCTGCGCTGGTCGCGGGAGGAAGCCGGCAGCTTCCGCGCCGCCCGCCATCCCGACCGCGCGGCGCTGGCGCCCGGGCTGGACGATGCCGCTTTGCGCCGGCTGCTGGCCGACCACCCGCCCGGGCGCCTGCTGGACCGCGCCTGGCTGCGCATGGCCTGGGGCGAGCTGGCGCCGGAGGCGGCCGCCGCGCTGCGCGCCCGCATCGCCGCCCTGCCGGTGCCGGTCTTCCCGCTGAAGGGCCAGGATGCGCTGGACCGTGGCCAGCCACCCGGCGCCGCGATCGGCCAGCTTCTGGCGGAGCTGCGGGCATGGTGGCTGGCGGGCGGCTGCGTGGCCGACCGCGCGGCCTGCCTGGCGGAGCTGCGGCGGCGAATCGGGACCGGGGATGCACCGCAGGATGCCGCCGGGGCGGCGGACGGGCCCGCCGCCCCGGGGCGCAGCCCCGAGGGCGCCTGACTGCCCCCGGGGTACCGGAACAAATAAAGAACTACCAGGGTCGCGCCCCGCGCGCAAGCCCGTCCTGGCCGGCGCGCCCGCCGCTTCTGTCCGCCCGCCGCATGGTCTAGACGCCGCGCATGGCCCGCCGCCCCGCCCTCGACGCCGCTTCCCTGCCGCTGATCCGCCGGCTCTGGCGCGAGCATGTCGCCTTCCAGTCCCGGCTGCTGGCCCTTGCGGCGCTGGCGGCCATCGGCGTCGCCGGCACCACCGCGCTCTACCCCATCGTCATCCAGCAGGCCTTCGACCGCTTCGCCGCGGGCGATGCCTCCGTCATGTGGCTGCTGCCGCCGGTGATCATCGCCGTCACCTTCGGCAAGGCGATCGCCACCTACCTGCAGGCGGTGGTCACCCAGCGCATGGTGCAGAACGTGGTGGAGGGGCTGCAGCGCCGGCTCTTCGCCGCCCTCACCCGCGCCGACCTGGCGCAGGTGGCGCGCGACGCCCCGGCCCGCCAGGCGGCGCGCTTCACCACGGACGCCGGCATGGTGCGGGAGATGCTGGGCAAGGTGATCAGCGCCGCGGCCGACCTGCTGACGGTGATCGGCCTGGTCGGCTCGATGATCTGGATGGACTGGCAGATGGCGCTGCTCGCCGCGCTGCTCTACCCGATCGCGGCCTGGCCGATCGTCGCCATCGGCCGGCGCATCCGCCGTGCGTCGCGGGGCATGCAGGACCAGGTCGGCGAAAGCGCGTCGCTGCTGGTGGAAAGCTTCGGCGCCGCCCGCGTGGTGCGCGCCTATCGCCTGGAAGCCGCCGAGGAAGCCCGCGCGGCGGATGCCTTCGCCCGGCTGAAGGAAAGCAACCTGCGCATCGCCCGCGCCCGCGCCCGCGTCGATCCGGTGCTGGAGGCGCTGGGCGGCATCGCGGTGGCGGGCGTGCTGGCCTTCGTCGGCTGGCGCGTGTCGTCCGGCCTCGGCACGGTCGGCGACTTCACCGGCTTCGTCGCCGCGCTGCTGATCGCAGCAAGGCCGGTGCGCGCGCTCGGCAACCTCAACGCCGCGGTGCAGGAAGGCCTGGCGGGCCTCGCCCGCGTGCTGGCGGTGGTGGACGAGGCGCCGCGCATCCGGGATGCCGCGGAGGCCACGAAGCTGCCCGAAGGCCGCGGCCGACTGGCCTTTGAGGAGGTCGGCTTCCGCTACGAGGGCGTGGAGGCCGCCGCGCTGTCGGGCCTCAGCTTCGTGGCGGAGCCGGGGCGGACCGTCGCGCTGGTCGGGCCCTCGGGCGGCGGCAAGTCCACGGCGCTCGCGCTGGTGCCGCGGCTCTACGACGTCACGCAGGGCCGCGTGACGCTGGACGGCGGCGATGTGCGGGACGTCACGCTCGCCAGCCTGCGCGACGCCATCGCCTATGTCGGCCAGGATGCGGTGGTGTTCGACGACACCGCGCTCGCCAACATCGCCTGCGGCCGGCCGGGTGCGACGCGCGCGGAGGTGGAGGACGCAGCCCGTGCCGCCGCCGCGCACGACTTCATCGCCGCCCTGCCGCAGGGCTACGACACGGTGCTGGGCAGCGGCGGGTCGCGGCTGTCGGGCGGCCAGCGCCAGCGCGTGGCACTCGCCCGAGCCCTGCTGCGCAACCCGCGCGTGCTGCTGCTGGACGAGGCGACCAGCGCGCTCGATGCCGAGAACGAGGCGCTCGTGCAGCAGGCGCTGGCCCGGCTGCGGGCCGGGCGCACCACGCTGGTCATCGCGCATCGCCTGTCCACCGTGCGCGACGCCGACTGGATCGTGGCGATGGAGGCCGGAAGCGCGGTGGAGCAGGGCACCCATGCCGAGCTGATGGCCCAGGACGGGCTCTATGCGCGGCTGGTCCGCACCCAGGCCTTTGCGGCGTGACCGCGCCCGGCCTTCCCGACCCCGATGCGCCGCATCGGCGTCCCGACCCGGACGCCCTGCATCGGTTGCCCGACCCGGATGCGCTGCATCGGTTGCCAGACCCGGATGCGCTGCACCCGATGCCGGGCCTGACGCGCACCGTGCATCTCCGCCCGCTGATCGCCGCGCAGGCGCAGGTCACCAACGTCTCCGCCGGCCGCTTCAGCTACTACGATGACCCCGACCACGCGCTCGATTTCCTGGCGCGCAACATCCCCTACAATTTCCGCTTCACCGGCGACCGCCTGGTGATCGGCAGCTTCTGCGCCATCGCCGCCGGCGCGCGCTTCCTGCTGCCGGATGCGCTGCACGCCATGGCCGGGCCCTCCACCTACCCTTTCGCGATCCATGCCGGCGCCTTCGCCGAGGCCCTGCCCTTCGACGCCTATCCCTTCCCGAAGAAGGGCGACACCGTCATCGGCCACGATGTCTGGATCGGCACGGAGGCGATGGTGATGCCCGGCATCCGCATCGGCCATGGCGCCATCGTCGCCGCCCGCGCCGTCGTCACGCGCGACGTGCCCGACTACGCCGTGGTGGCCGGCAACCCGGCGCGGGTGGTCAAGATGCGCTACGGCGCCGAGGACGTCGCGCGCCTGCTCGCGCTCGGCTGGTGGGATTGGCCGCTGGAGCGCATCGCGCGCGCCATCCCGGCGCTGGTCAAGGGCAGCGTGGCGGAGCTGGCGGCTATTCCCGCCTGAGCACGCCGTCCACCAGCCTGTCCGCCCAGGGCTGGCTGCGGAAGCCGGCGCGCAGCGCCTCCGGGTCGTAGTCCTCGCGCACCCAGTCCAGGAACGGCTTCGGGCCATGCGCCGCCTGGAAAGCCGCGTAGGCGCGGAAGAAGGCGTCCAGGATCCCCGTCCGCCCGGCCGAGACATGGCCGAAGCGCCAACGCAGCTGGTCGAGCGCCGCCTCCACCGGCCGGCCCTGCAGCAGCAGCCAGATGCCGGCCACGAGGCCGGTGCGGTCGGCGCCCGACTTGCAGTGGATCAGCACCGGCTCCGGCAGTTCCGCGAACAGCCCGGCCAGGCGCGCAATGCGGTCCTTGTGGGGGGCGCCGCGGCTTTCGAAGGGCGCGTCGGCATGGATCAGCCCGATCTCGGTCGCCCGCGCCCGCCCCAGCGCATCCGACCCGCAGACCTGCCGGTGGCCGCGCAGGTTGATCACGCTGCGCAGCCCATGCCGGCGCATCGCCTGCCCGAACTGCCAGGGCAGCGGGTGATTGGACCGATAGAGGCGGCCCGCCTCCACCACCCCCCAGTTGCGCCAGGAGATGCGCAGGATCGCGTGGTCGACCAGCAGGCTGTTCAGCCAGGCGCCGCGGCGCCCGGCCGCGGAGGAAAGGTCGCGAGGCATGGCCGCGATATGGCCGCCCCGGCGCCGCTTGGCCAGCCACCCCGCGGGGCAGGCCGCGGCGAACCCGCGCCGCCGCCGGCGCGTTGGCACGGGTTCACGCATCCAGGGACGCGCCACACCATGTCGAACAAGGCCAGGCTGCCGCCCGTGCCGCCCGCCGCCGTCAGCCCCGCCGGCCCGGGCAGCGCCACGCCCGGCGAGGGCAAGCTGCCGGAGACCCTCGCCGAGGAGAACCGCCGGTCCCGCGACCGCCACCTGGAGCAGCAGGGCCGCCAGGGCGACTTCCACCAGAACACCCACCACCAGGGCTACCAGCAGGACCGCTGAGGGACCGGGCCGGCCGCCGCCTCACCCCGGCCGGGCCCCTCACCCCTCCACGCCGAGGTCGCGCATCCGCTTCCACAGCGTGGTGCGCGAGATCCCGAGCAGCCGCGCCGCCTCCGCCCGGCTGCCGCCGGCCCGCGCCAGCGCCTCCTCGATCGCCGCGCGGGTCGCCGCATCCAGCGCCGCGGCCAGCGGTCCCTGCGCCTCCCCGGCCGGCGCCGGCGCCTCTTCCAGCGCCTGTTCGGGGAAGAGGTCGGCGGCGCCGATCGCCTCGCCATCGGCCAGGGCGGCCGCGCGCTCGATGCGGTTGCGCAGCTCCCGCACATTGCCCGGCCAGTCATGCTCCGCCAGCGCCGCCAGCGCCCCTTCCGCCAGCCGGCGCGGGCCGAGCCCGAAGCGCGCCACCGCCTCGGCCAGCAGGCGCTGCGCCAGCCAGGGCAGGTCATCCGCGCGGCGGCGCAGCGGCGGCACCTCCACGGCGATCACGTTCAGCCGGTAGAACAGGTCCTGCCGGAACCGCCCCTGCCGCACCAGGTCCGCCAGGTCGGCATGCGTCGCGCAGACCAGCCGCGCGCCGAAGGGCTTCTCGGCCGCGGCGCCGAGCGGCAGGAAGCTGCGTTCCTGCACCAGCCGCAGCAGCTTGGCCTGCAGCTCGGGCGGCAGCTCCGCCACCTCGTCCAGCAGCAGCGTCCCCGCCCCGGCGCGTTCCGCCACGCCGGCATGGCGCGCCGCGGCGCCGGTGAAGGCGCCGCGCTCATGCCCGAACAGCGTGCTCTCCGCCAGGTCGCGCGGGATCGCCGCGCAGTTCAGCGCGACGAAGGGTTTGTCCGCGCGCGCCGACGCGGCGTGGAGGAAGCGCGCCGCGACCTCCTTCCCCGCCCCCGTCTCCCCGGCCAGCACCACGGGGACATCGACGCGCGCCGCCTTGCGCAGCAGCGCCTCCACCGCGCGCATGGCGGCCGAGACGCCCAGCGCCGCCTGCTCCGGCGCGCCCTGCGCGGCTTCCGGCGCCGCCAGCGCCTCGGCCAGGGCGGCGACCAGCCGGTCCACGTCCACCGGCTTCGTCAGGTAGTCGCGCGCCCCGGCGCGCACCAGCCGCACCGCCTGCGCCACCTCGCCGAAGGCGGTCATGAAGAAGGCCGGCAGCGCGCCGGCCTCGGCCAGCAGGCGCCGATAGACCTCCTCGCCGGACATGTCGGGCAGGCGGATGTCGCTGACCACGGCGTCGGGGCGCAGCGACCGCGCCTCCCGCAGCGCCGCCGCCCCGTCCGGCGCCAGGCGCGGCCAGAAGCCTTCCAGCCGCAGCCGCTGCACCAGCGCGGGGCCCAGCACCGGGTCGTCCTCCACCACCAGCACGATCCGCCGCTGGCTCATCCCGCCGCCCCCGCCCGCAGCGGGATCGCCAGCCGGATCAGCGTGCCGCCGCCCGGCCGCGCCGCGACCGAGGCGCGGGCGTCCAGGCTGCCCAGCAGGCCCACCACCACGTCGAGCCCGATCCCGCGCGAGGCCGCCGGCGCCGCGCCGCCGCCTGCCAGCCGTTCCGCCCGGGCGGGATCCAGGCCCGGGCCCTCATCCTCCACCTCGCAGACCAGCTCCGCCCCCTCGATCCGCGCCGCCAGCCCGACGCGCCCGCCGGGCGGCGTCGCGGCGCAGGCGTTCAGCAGCAGGTTCAGCAGCACCTGGCGCAACCCGCCGGAGGCCAGCGCCACCTCCTCCTCCGGCAGGTCGATCGCGAAGCGCAGCGCGACGCCGCGGCGTTCCGCGGCCGGGCGCAGCAGGTGGCGCAGGTCCTCGAAATCGGCGCGGGACAGCCGCCGGTCCTCCTCCGGCCGGTAGACGTTCAGCGTGCTGGTGACGATGCGGTCCAGCGCCGCGATGCCGCGGTCCAGGAAATCGAGCGATTCGGCGCGCACCTCGGCGCGGTCCCCGAAGCGGCGCAGCGTGGAGACGGCGGTGGCCAGCCCGCCGAGGGGGTTGCGCACCTCATGCGCGATGGTGGCCGCCAGCCGGCCGAGCGCGGCGCCCTGTTCCTGCTCGGCCAGCCGCGCGGCCAGCCTCTCGCGCTCCCGCACCCCGTCCACCATGCGGTTGTAGGCGGCCAGCACCTGCGCGGTGCGCGGGTCGGCGGCGGCCACCAGCGCCTCCGGCAGCTTGGCGGCCGGGCGCTCCGCACCGTCCGACAGGCGGTCCACCAGGGCGCGCAGCGGCCGGCCGATGCGGCGCAGCACCAGCCAGGCGGCGGCGGCGAACAGCGCCGCCAGCAGCGAATCGACGAGGACGATCCCCCAGGCGAGCCGCGCGCGGGCCGCCAGGATCGGCGCGACGTCGAGCGCGGCGACGACGCGCCCGACCTCCCCCGCCTCGCCGTCCACCGTGCGGACGACCCAGCCGGTGCCGGTCGCCGCCTCCATCACCAGGGGGCCGCGCGGCAGCGCCCGCGCCGTCTCCTCGGGCAGGGCAGGATCGCCATGGCGGGCGATCAGCGCGCCATCGGGGGCGAAGGCGAACAGCGCGCGTTCGGCGATGCCGCGCTGCTCGGCGAAGGCGCGGGCGAAGCGCGCCTCGACATAGGCGCCGTCGCGGCCCTCCAGCCCCTGGCGGACGCTGGCCGCCAGCCCGTCCAGGTAGACCTGGCCGAGCCGTTCCAGCTGGCGGTCGGCCTCGCGGTTCTTGACCGACAGCGCGACCTGGGTGGTGCCCACCGCGACGACGAAGACGATGGCCCCGGCCGCCGCCGGCAGGCGCAGCGCGGGCAGGACGCCGGTTGTCGGGCGGGACAGCCCGGGGGCGGCGCCGGGTGGCCCGGGGGGAGGCTTCGGCTCGCCCCCATATCCGTCGCGGCAGTGCCGCGCCCCACCAGGACCGGCGTCCCGGACCTGCATCAAAGGGCCATGCCTGCGGGAGGCGGCGCGCGTCGGGGCCATCCCGGCCGCGCCGAGGCGCAACCGCTCTCCCTCTCCCGCCCTGGCGGGAGAGGGTCGGGGTGAGGGTGGGGCGCGCTGCGCCGGACGGACAGCCTCGCCTGGCCCAGGCACTGCCGCCGCACCCCGCGACCGCCCCGTGCCGCCGCGCGTTCCGCCCCGCGCGCCAGCGCGACCGCCCCGCGCGCCAGCGCCGCGGCGGAACGCGCGGCGGCACGGCCGGGGGTGGCGCGGCTGGGGTCCATGCCCGGACCCTGCCCGCCGCCCGCGCCCTAGGGCAAGAGGGTCAGCGGCGCCGTCTCGCCGGCGATCTCGTGCGCGCAGATGCGCAGGCTGTCGAAGACGCCGCCCTGGCGGGTGGTCAGGCAGGACATCACCGCCGCGTCGTAGCGGGCGATGCGGGCGCGGAGCGCCGGCGCCTCGAAGTCCGGCTCCAGCGCCGGCAGCATCGCCACCTGGCGGCCATGCGCCCGCAGCAGCGCCGCCTGGCCATCGGCCATGGCGCGCACCGCCGGGCGGTCCTCGCCCAGCGCCAGGATCGAGACGGTGGCCTCCGGCCAGAGCCCGCTGCGCAGCAGCCCGGCCGCCAGCGCGCCGCAGCCATCGCCGGCGCCGACCAGCATCACCACCTCCCGCACCACGCCAGGCCGGCGGGCGACGCGCAGCACCGGCGCGATGCGGGCGCGCGCGACGGCGGCGGCGACCTCCTCGGCGGGGTCGCAGGGCAGGCCGTGCGGGCCGGCGCCGGCGGGCAGCACCACCAGGTCATGCCCGGCGAGCAGCATGGCCAGCGCGCGCGGATCGGCTTCCTCGTGCCGGGCCTCGGCCTCCAGGCCCGGCAGGGCGGCCACCGCCTCCTGGAAGGCCTGCAGCGCGACGGCGGCGTCCTGGCGCAGCCGGGCGCGGCTGCGGCCTTCCGCCCATTCCGCCCAATAGGCACCGCCGATGCCGACCGGCCCCTGCCAGCGCCGCGGCGCCTGGCCGAGGCCCGACAGCCCGACCAGCTGCGCGCCCGCCCCCCGCGCCAGGTCGATCGCGGTCGCGGTGGCCGCCGGCTGGGCCGGGCCGCCCACCAGGCCGCAGAGGATGCGGCGGATCGCCGCGGGCTCCGCCGCGGCCTGGGCCTGCCGCGCGGTGGCGGCGCCGCGGCGGGCGGCATCGCCCGGCCAGCGGAATTCCGGGGTGGCGCTCATCGAAGGGTCCTTGCCGGACGGGTCGGTGGAGGGGGAGAAGCGCGCCGGCCGGGGCCTGGCGGTGCGTGCCGGGTCGATGTCGAACACCTTGCGGTCCAGCACGCCGGACAGCGCATCGGCGACCGAGGCCGCGCCGAGCGGCGCGCCGGCGACATAGGCCGCGCGCCCCAGCGCGTGGGAGGCCAGCGGCGCGGTCAGCAGGATGAAGGCCACCGCGGCCAGCGCGGTCAGCACCGCGCCGGCGGTGCCGATGGCAAGCCCGGCGCCGAGCACCAGCAGCCCCGCGCCCATCGCACCCGCCTTGGCGGCGGCATGCATGCGCATGAAGGGATCGGTCAGCCGCGCGACGCCGACCGCCGCAAAGGCCACGATCGCGCCGCCGCCGACCAGCAGCAGCGACGCCAGGATCTCGATCGCGATCCTCATTCCGCCGGTTCCCGCGGCGGCGACAGGCTCGCGCGTTCCAGCAGCCGCGCGAAGGCGATGGCCGTCAGGAAGCCGACCAGCGCCAGGCCGAAGGCGATGTCGAGGAAGGCGGCATGCCCCGCGATCACCGCGACCAGCGCCGCGAAGCAGACGCCGATCAGCCCGAGCATGTCGGTGGCGATCGCGCGGTCCGCCGAGGACGGGCCCGCCAGCAGCCGCAGCGCCACGGGGATGCAGCCCAGGCCGACGAGCAGCGCGGCGAAGCCCGCCGCCCAGGGGATCAGGCCGGGGATCAGGCCGGTGGTCATGGCAGCACCTCCCGCGCGCGGGCTTCGAGCGTCGACTTCATGCCCGCGATCGCCGCCGCATGGTCCGGCGCGTCGAGCACATGGACATAGAGCGTGCGGCCATCGGCCGAGACGTCGAGGCTGGTGGTGCCCGGCGTCAGCGTGACCATGTCCGCGAACAGCACCGTCCCGCCGGGCGAGCGCACGTCGAGCGGCACCGCCAGGATGGCCGGGCGCAGCCGCCCGGGATCGCCGAGCACGGCGCGGATGGTGGCGACGGTGGACTTCGCGAGCTCGGCGACGAAGGTGACGCCGACGCGGATCCAGGCGAGGACGAGCCTCATCGCGCGACCTCCGCGAGCTGGGCGGGGGGCGTGCCGAGCACGGCGGCGATGTAGCCCTCGCGGTCGAGCAGCACCTCGGCCGCGTCGAGCGAGAAGGCGGCGAAGGGCTCGGTCCAGAACCCGATGGTCAGCGTGACGCCGCAGAGCAGCACGATCGGCGCGAAGGTCGCGAAACGCTCCGCGCGCGTCCAGGGCGCGGCGGGCAGGGCCTCCGGCGCGGCCTTCCAGAAGGCCTCGTTCCAGATCTTGACCATCGAGTAGAGCGTCAGCAGCCCGACCGCGAGCGCGACGCCGGCCAGCACATAGGCTTCCGCCTCCAGCCCCGCGCGGATGACGACGAGCTTGCCCCAGAAGCCCGACAGCGGCGGGATGCCCGCCAGCGACATCGCCGGGATCAGGAAGCCGATCCCGAGCAGCGGTGCGGCCAGCCACAGCCCGCCGAGCCGCCGCAGCGCGAAGGACCCGCCGCGCCGGCGCACCGCGCCGGCCACCAGGAACAGATTGGCCTTCACCACGATGTGGTGGATCACGTAGAGCACGCTGCCGGCGATCGCCAGCGGCGTCATCAGCGCGACGCCGACCAGCATGTAGCCGATCTGGCTGATGATGTGGAAGCTCAGGATCCGGCGGATGTCGTAATGCGCGGCCGCGCCGAGCACGCCCACCACCATCGTCGCCATGGCGACGATGCCGAGGACCGGGCCGAACAGCGCATGGTCATGCGCATAGACCAGCGTGAAGACGCGGATGATGGCGTAGACGCCGACCTTGGTCAGCAGCGCGGCGAAGATCGCGGCGACCGGCATCGACGCGGTGTGGTAGGAGGCGGGCAGCCAGTTGAACAGCGGGAAGACCGCGGCCTTGGCGCCGAAGGCGATCAGCAGCAGCATCCCCGCCGCCGCCAGCGCGCCCTGGTTCTCGACCGTCGGCGCCACGCGCGCCAGGTCGGCCAGGTTCAGCGTGCCGGTCAGGCCATAGACCAGCCCGACCGCCAGCAGGAAGAAGGTGGTGCCGACCAGGTTCAGCATCACGTAGCGGATGCCGCCATCCAGCTGCTCCCTCGTGCGGTCCAGCACCAGCAGGCCGAAGGAGGCGATCAGCATCACCTCGAACCAGACATAGAGGTTGAACAGGTCGCCCGTGGAGAAGGCGCCGGCGACGCCCATCAGCAGCGCGTGGAACAGCGGCTGGAAGCCGGCGCGGTCGCGTTCCTCCGCGCCCTCGCCCATCGCGTAGATGGCGACCGCCAGGCCCATCACGCCGGTGATGACCAGCATCGCGGCGGAGAGGTGGTCCACGACGAGCGAGATGCCGAAGGGCGCGGGCCAGTTGCCCATCTGCCCGACCACCATGCCGCCGCCAATCACCTCGGCCAGCAGCGCGAGGGTGGCGAGCAGCATCGCGACCGCCGCCGCCAGCCCGACGCGGCGCTGCGCGGCGGGGCGCTGCCACAGCATCGCGGTGATCGCGCAGGCGGCCAGCGGGATCAGGATGGGCGCGACGAGCAGGGCCTGGCGCATCACGCGGCCTCCTTCCGGCCGGCGACGGCGGCGGCGGGCGCGGGGGCGGGCGCGGCGGCGTCATCCGGGCGCTCGGCCTCGTCCATCTCCTCGGCGCTGACGGTGCCGAAGGCGGCATGGGCGCGCATCACCAGCACCAGCGCGAAGGCCGCCAGGCCGAAGCCGATGACGATCGCGGTCAGCACCAGCGCCTGCGGCAGCGCGTTGGCGGCATCCGCCGCCAGCGCCTCGGCGCCCGGCGGCACCAGCGGCGGCACCATGGTGCCGGTGCGCCCGGCGGCGAAGATCGTCAGGTTGGCCCCGGTGCCGAGCAGCACGAAGCCCAGCAGCCCGCGCAGCAGGTCGCGCGCCAGCAACAGCCAGGCGGCGGCGGCGACCAGCACGCCGACGGTCAGCGCGAACATGGCGTCCATCAGGCCGCCTCCTCGCCCAGCAGGGCGAAGACCATCGCGGTGATCGTGCCGATCACGGTCAGGTAGACGCCGATGTCGAAGACCAGCGCGGTGCCGATCGGCAGCTTGAAGCCGATGTCGGGGAACCACCAGCGATGCGTCAGGTAGCCCGCCGAGGGGTCGATCCAGGCCAGCAGCCCGCTGCCGAGGCCGAGCAGCAGCCCGATGCCGCACCAGCTGGCCGGCGGCAGGCGCATGGCGCGCAGCGCCGCCCCCTGCCCGCGGCTGATCGCGTAGAAGACCAGCCCCGCGGAGGCCACCAGCCCGCCGACGAAGCCGCCGCCCGGCTCGTTGTGCCCGCGGACCAGCAGGTAGGCGGAGACGGCCATCGGCACCCAGAGCAGCAGCGGTGCCGAGACCCGCAGGATGAGGGAGGCGTCCATGGCTCAGTTCCCCGGGCGCAGCGGCCGCGCCGCGCCGCGCAGCAGCGCGATGACGGCGAAGGCGGCGATGGCCAGCACCGCGATCTCGCCCAGCGTGTCGAGCGCGCGGAAATCCACCAGGATGACGTTGACGACGTTGCGGCCATGCCCGGCCGGCACGCTGGTCTCGCCGAACCAGGCGCCGAGCCGCGGGTCGAAGGGTGCCGCCAGCACCGCCATCAGCAGCGCGGCGACCGAGCCGCCGAGCAGCAGCGCCACCCCCGCATCGCCGGCGCGCTGGCCGCGCGTGCGCGTGTCGGTGCCGCGGATCGGCAGGCGGATCAGCACGGTGGCCAGGATGACCACCAGCAGCACCTCGACCGTGAACTGCGTGAGCGCCACGTCGGGCGCGCCGAACATCAGGAAGACCAGCGCCGTGCCGAAGCCGACCAGGCCGAGCGCCATCACGGCGGCGAAGGTGCTGCGCGCCAGCGCCGCCGCGATGGCGCCCAGCACGATGACGCCGAAGGCGAAGGCGCGCGGATCGAGCGCGCCCTCCGCCGGCCGGTCGAGCCCGCCGCGCGCCAGCAGCACCGCCAGCGGCGCGATCGCCAGCACCAGCAGCAGCACGCGCATGTAGCCGCGCAGGCTGCCATGCTGCACGGCGCGCGTCGTGCCCTCGGCCCAGGCGACCAGGCCAGCAAGCGCATGCTCGTAGCCGCGCGACGGGCCATGGCTGTCGAAGGTGGAGACGCGGCGCAGCCGGGGCATCAGCCTTTCCCACCCCAGCAGGATCAGCAGGCCGAGGCCGATGGTCGCGGCGCTCAGCGCCAGCACCGGCGTGAAGCCGTGCCAGAGCTTCAGCGGCACCTCGACCGGGCGGCCGAGGATCGCGGTCGCGGCGCCGTCCAGCATCCAATGGCCGACCAGCCCCGGCGCGATGCCGGCCAGCAGGCCGAAGCCCGCCAGCAGGATCGGCCCGGCCAGCATGGATTTCGGCGGGTCGTGCGGGACGGCCGGCGTCGGCCGGCGCGCGCCGAAGAAGATGCGCAAGGACAGCAGGCCCGCCACCGCGACCATCGCCGCGTTGACCGCGAAGCCGATCGCCGCGACCACGCCCGCCGCGCCGCCCGCGGCCAGCTTCGCCTCATAGACGATCTCCTTCGCCACGAAGCCGACGAAAGGCGGCAGGCCGGCCATGGACAGCGCCGCCAGCACAGCGGCGGTGGCCGTCCAGGGCATCGCGCCGCGCAGCCCGCCGAGCGCGGAGGCATCGCGCGAGCCCGTCTCGTGGTCCAGGATGCCGGCGATCAGGAACAGCGCCGCCTTGTAGAGCGCGTGCACCAGCAGGAAGGTCACGGCGGCGGTCGCCGACAGTTCCGGCGCCAGGCCGATCAGCAGCACCAGCGTGCCGAGCGCGGTGACGGTGGTGTAGGCCAGCACGCGCTTGAGGTCGGTCTCGCGCAGCGCCAGCACCGCGCCGGTGGCCGCCGTCAGCAGGCCCGTCCAGGTCAGCAGGCCCTGCCACAGCGCATCCTCCTGCCAGACCGGGTTGAGCCGCGCCAGCAGGTAGACGCCGAGCTTCACCATGGTGGCGGAATGCAGGTAGGCGCTGACCGGCGTCGGCGCGGCCATCGCGTTGGGCAGCCAGAAATGGAAGGGGAACTGCGCCGACTTGGTGAAGCAGCCGAGGATCACCAGCAGCATCGCCGGCACCGCGGCAGGATGCGCCAGCACCGCCTCCCGCGCCGCGACGATGCCGGAGATGCTGGTGGTGCCGGCGGCGATCGCCACCAGGACCAGCCCCGCCAGCAGCGCCAGCCCGCCGCCGCCGGTGACCAGCAGTGCCTGCAGCGCCGCGCGCCGCGCGCCCGGCTTCTCGTGGTCGTGGGCGACCAGGAAGAAGGAGGCGATGCTGGTCAGCTCCCAGAACACGAACAGCGTCACGACGTCGTCCGCCGTGACGGCGCCGAGCATCGCGACCATGAACACCATCAGCAGCACGACCAGCCGGTTCAGCCGCGGGTCGGCCTTCAGGTAGCGCCCGGCATAGAGCAGCACGAGCGCGCCGATCCCGGTGATCAGCAGCGCGAAGAGCAGCGACAGCCCGTCGAGCCGGAGCCCCCCCGCGATGCCGAGCGAGGGCACCGCCCAGAAGGCCGCCGCCGGCGGCGGCTCCGCGCCCGCCACGGCGGCGATCATGGCCAGGTAGCAGACGAAGCCGAGGCCGGCGGCGCCGCAGCCCAGCACCGCGCCGCGCCGGCCATCGAGCCGTGCGGCGACGCAGGCCGCGACCAGCCCGGCCGCGAGCGGGATCAGCAGGAGGAAGGGGTGCAGGGCGCTCATCGCACCCGCATCAACAAGCGGCGTGCCAGGACGCCGGCCGCGAGCCGCATCAAGGGGATGCGTGGCGGGCAGGCCGGCGCGCGGCAGGCCGGCGTCCGCGGCGGCGGACATCGGCGGGGCGCGGCGTTGCGCCCCGCGAACGCCGGCGCGGTCCCGGCCTTGACGCCCTCGCCCGGGCTGTTGTTTGTCCGGGTGCCCCGCCCCACCCGCCCGGCAGGCGGCCTGGGCGCGCGGGGCCGGGAGGCAGCGGCCGGTGATTTCCACGGACTCGGACCCCATGAGCCCCGCCGCCCCCGCCGGGACGGCGCCGGCGCGCGGCCGCGGCGCGGATGCCGCGCAGCTGACACGGGCCTGGCGGGCCGCCAGGTGGTCGGAGGTGCCGATCAGCCTGCCCCCGCCCGAGGGGCCCGCGGCGGCCGCGCCAAGGCCGCAGAAGGCCGCCCCGCGGCGGCGAACGGTGCCCGTGCTGGGCGGCGAGGCGACGGACCGGCCGCTGGTGGTGATCGGCAACGGCCCCTCTCTGGAGGGGTTCGATTTCGGCCGCTTCGCCGGGCACGACACGATCGGGCTGAACGCCGCCTATCGCTACTGGGACGAGATCGGCTGGTACCCGACCTACTATGCCTGCCTCGACACCGTCGTCGGCCTGTCGCACCGCGCCGCGATCGAGCGGCTGGTCGCCAACCGCCAGCGCTACGGCATCCGCCGCTTCTTCCTGCGCGCCAACCTGGTCGACGCCATGCCGATGGCGGAGGAGCAGGGCGACGCGGTGGTGGAGTTCGAGAGCCTGCGCGCCGGCAACCCGCTGCTCGGGACGCTGCCGCTCACCACCGGCAGCCATGCCCTGCTGCTCGGCGCCGCCATGGGCTACCGGCGGATCAAGATCGTCGGCGTCGATTGCCGCTACGTCGAGATCCTGCCGGAGGTGGAGCAGCTGCAGGGCACGGAGCTCGAGCTGCGCGCCACCCCGGCCGCCAACCCGAACTACTTCTTCGCCGGCTACCAGCAGAAGGGCGACCGCTACAACGTCCCGAACCCGACGCCCGACCTGCACCTGCGCGCCTGGCGCGCGGCGGCGAAGGCGGTCGACGGGCTCGGGCTGTCGGTCGTGAACTGCAACCCGGCCTCGGCGCTCGACTGCTTTCCCGTGATGGCGTGGGAGGACGCGCTCGCCGAGGATGCGCGGCACCTATCCGACACCGCCATCCAGGGCGTGCCGGCGGTGCTGGAGACGGCGGCGCTGGCCCGGCTGCTCGGCACGCGCCAGGGCGCGCAGCATGCCGCCTTCGACATCTGCCCGCCGCCGGCCGGCGGATTGGGCGAAGCCTTCCGCGACGGGCTGGGCTGGTCGGTGTACCCCTTCGCGCCGGATGCCGACCGGCCGGATGCCCTCGCCGCCGGCCCGGCCCGGCCATCCGCCGCGGCGGAGCCCAGCCCGGCGGAGGCCGACATCACCGCGCTGGCCGCGACGATCGGCGCGCGCGGCCTGCGGCAGGTGGAGCTGCTGCGCACCGGCTCGGCGTCCTTCGGCCTGGCCGCGCTGCGGGGCATGCGCTGGGGGAACCTGCGCCCGGAGGTGGTGCATGCCGTGGCGGCGGAGGCCGGCGCGGCGGCGCCCGACTGGGCCGACATCGCGGCCTTCCTCTCGGCGGGGGGCTATGCGGTCTATGCCAGCGAATGGGCCCCGCCGGCCGAGCCGGGCGGCGCGATGAGCTGGCGCGGCGTGGCGCCCTGGCCGATGCAGGACGCGCCGCCGCCGGGCAGCCTGCTGGCCTTCCGCGCCGATCCGGGCCTGCCGGCGCTGCGCATGGCCTTCGCGGCGGCGCGCACGCCGTGGGAGGCGCCCGCCGGGCCGCCGGCGCCCGCCCCCGCCGGGCCGGCGGCCGTCGCGCCACCGGGGGCGGGGCCGGCGCGGCCGGAGCTGACGGCGGAATGGAGCCTGCTGCCCGGCGCCCCGCTGCAGCACGGCCCCCTGGTGGCCGAGGTCGAGACGGATCGCGGCGTGGCGCTGGAATTCCGCGACCGGCTGCACGTGGTCTCCACGCGCCAGGCAATCGCGCTGCGGCCAGGCGGGCAGGTGCGGGTGCGCCATGTCGGGCGGCTGGTGCGGCCGCACGGCAATTCCACCGCGCGGTCCGGCTTCCTGCTCCTGGCGCGGATCTTCGATGCGGGCGGGCTTCTCGCCCCGCCGCATGTCATCGCGGTCCAGCCCGCGGGCGCGGCGTGGCGGGACGGCAGCTGGGTGGTGCGGATGGACGAGGTGCTGCGCCGCTATCCTGGCGCGACGCAGCTGCGCGTCTCGGTCAGCTGCAACTGGGTGGACGACAAGGCGGCGGAAAGTTCCGGCGACGGCGTCAGCCAGAGCCTGCTGCTCGAGGTGACCGAGGCGGAGCCGGGCGTGGCGCGGCGCCGATGACCGCGGGGCGCGGCCGTTCCGGCGGGCAGGGCCGGCGGGCCCGGTGACCCGGCAGCCGGCCGACCACACGCGAAGTTTTGCCGGACGAAGGAGTGACAAGGCGCCGCGCCCCCGCGAAACGGCATCGGCAAGGCCCGAGCATGCCGCGCCGGGCCGCGAGGGGGTCGGAGGGAGGATGAGGGTCGGGCTGCTCTATTTCGGCCTGCTGAACACCTTCCCGCGGATCTACGGTCCGGATGGGACGATGCCGAACATCGCCGCCGCGCTGGAGGCGCTGGGGATGGAGTTCGAGGTGTTCCTCGACACCAGCCCGCTGGCGTTCCTGAAGGTTCCCGCGTCTGCGCCGAACATCCATCCGAATGAACTCGCCGCCGGCTTCACGTTCATCGACCGCGTCCCGGCGACCGACACCGGCGACCGCGACTACCTCGTGTTGCAACACGATCCTGAAGACTTGCGGCGCATGGTCCTCGGCGCCTTTCCAGGCCGCGAAGTGCATCTGAGCGTCACGCCGCCAGAAGCCGCCACCTGGTCGGGCGAGGGCTACCTCGAGAACATGATCCGGCTCTTTCTCCGCCGGAAGGCGAGGCTGGTCGAGAACGCAGTTGCGCGCGCCGCGGCAGGGGCAAGACCGTTCGATCTGCTGATCATGGCGCGGCCCGACAGCGCGCTTCGACCGCGAGGTCGCAAGCGACGTGGCCTCGCCGAGGTGGTTCCGCTGCTGGCGAAGGATATCGAGGATCTGCTCGACGATCCGGCGTTGGGCGCGGATTTCGGGGCGTTCCACGTCGAAGGCAGCGAACGACGCCTGAGGATGTTCAAGAACGACCTTCTGATCGGCAGTCCGGAGGCGCTTCGGGCAGCGACGTCGCTCATCGATCTGGTCGATGCCCACGCAGGGGATGTGTATGGTGTCTACCCGGATGGGGTGTTCCGCTGCGGGGCTTGCCGAAAGCTGACCTTCGGCAAGCCGGACCGCTGCACCAACTGCGGTGCCGACGAATCGTTCACGGATATCACCACCTGGCCGGAGCTGATCACGTCGCAGCATGTCGACGCTCTTGGCCTCGCGGTGCGGCCGCTGCGCATCACGGGCGACTCGATCCGGGCGGACGCGGTGTAGCCGCGCTGACGCCCGCACCTCACCCCAGCCCGCGCAGCACCGCGTGCAGCTCGGCCTTCGCCTCGAAGCCGATGCCCGGCACGTCGGGCATCCGCACGCGCCCCTCCACCACCGGCACCGCGTCGGCGAAGCCGCCGAAGGGCGCGAAGACTTCCGGGTAGCTCTCATTGCCGCCGAGGCCGAGGCCCACCGCGATGTTCAGCGCGAACTGGTGGCCGCCATGCGGCACGCAGCGCCTCGGGCTCCAGCCATGGTCCGCCAGCATCCGCAGCGTGCGCAGGTATTCGACCAGGCCGTAGGACAGCGCGGGGTCGAATTGCAGCACGTCGCGATCGGGGCGCAGCCCGCCATGGCGGACCAGGTTGCGCGCATCCTGCATCGAGAACAGGTTTTCCCCGGTTGCGATCGGCGGGCCGTAATGCTCGGCGAGCGTCGCATGGGTGGCGTAGTCCAGCGGATCCAGCGGCTCCTCGTACCAGCGCAGGCGATAGGGGGCGAGGGCCGCGGCATAGGTCAGCGCCGCGTGCAGCCCGAAGCGGCCATTGACGTCGACGGCCAGGCGCGAGCCGTCGCCGCCGAGCAGCTTCAGCACCGCCTCGATCCGCCGCAGGTCGTCGGGCAGCGCGTCCTTCAGGGCCACGCCGGGCGCGCCGCCGATCTTCATCTTCACCGTGGCGTAGCCGAGGCCGAGATAGCGCTTCATCTCCTCGACCAGCGCGGCGACGTCCTTGCCCGGATAGTAGTAGCCGCCGGCGGCATAGACCCAGGCGGCGTCGTCGGCGGCACCGCCGTTGAAGCGGTCCGCCAGCAGCCGCCAGAGCGGCACGCCTTCAAGCTTCGCCGCCGCGTCCCACAGCGCCATGTCGAGCACGCCGACCGCGACGCTGCGCTCGCCATGCCCGCCCGGCTTCTCGTTCTTCATCATCGCGGCCCAGGCGCCGGCGGGATCGAGGCTGCCATCGGGGGCGGTGATCTCGGCCTCCGTCGCCGCCAGCAGGCGCGGGACGAAGCGCTCGGTCAGCAGGCCGGGCTGGGCGTAGCGGCCGTTGGAGTTGAAGCCGTAGCCGGTGGCGCGCTTGCCGCCCGGCCCCTCCACCGTCACCGCGACGATGGAGGCGGTCATCTTCGAGAAGTCGATATAGGCGTTGGCGATGGCGCTCGCGATCGGCGCGACGCCCTGCTTCACGGAGAGGATGCGCATCGGAAGGGACCTCGGCCGCCGCGGAAGGGCCGCCCTTGTGGCAAGCGCGCCCCCGCCGCACAACCCACCGCGGGAGGACCGACGACCATGCCCGACATCCTGCACGAGACGCGCGGCGCCATCGCCTGGACCACGCTCAACCGCCCGGCCGCGCGCAACGCGCTGACCTTCGCGATGTATGAGGGGCTGGAGGAGCAGGCGAAGCGGGTCGCCGCCGACCCCGCCATCCGCGCCTGGGTCATCACGGGGGCCGGCGGCAAGGCCTTCGCGGCCGGCACCGACATCGGCCAGTTCACGGAATTTCGCAGCGGCCAGGACGGCCTGGACTACGAGGCGCGGATCGAGCGCGCGCCGTCCTCCATCGAGGATTGCCCGAAGCCCGTCATCGCCGCCATCGCCGGCTTCTGCACCGGCGGCGGGCTGGCGATCGCCGCCGCCTGCGATCTGCGCATCGCGACCGAGGATGCGCGCTTCGGCATGCCGGTCGCGCGCACGCTGGGCAATTGCCTGTCCATGCAGAACTACGCGCGGCTCGTCGCGCTGCTCGGCGTGGCGCGGGTGAAGGAGGTGGTGTTCACCGCGCGGATGGTGACGGGGGCGGAGGCGCTGTCGGCCGCGCTGGTCACCGAGCTGCTGCCGGACGCCGCGGCGCTGGACGCGCGCGCCCTGGCGCTGGCCGAGACGCTGGCGGGAATGGCGCCGCTGACGCTGGCGGCCACCAAGGCGGCGCTGGTGCGGCTGCGACGCGCGCAGGTGGCGCATGCCGATGGCGACGACCTGGTGGCGATGGCCTTCGGCAGCGAGGATTTCCGCGAAGGCGTGGCGGCCTTCCTGGGCAAGCGGCCGCCGGTCTGGACGGGGCGGTAGGCGGCCCCCCACCCCGACCCTCCCCCGCGCGAGCGGCGGAGGGCGCAGGGCCTCATCCCTACCGCTGGGCCAGCCGCTGCGGGTGCGCCGGGTAGGTGCCGAGGATGCTGAGATCCGCCGAGAAGAAGGCCAGTTCCTCCAGCGCGCGGGCCAGCCCCGGCTGCTCCGGATGGCCGTCCACATCGGCCAGGAACTGCGTCGCGGTGAAGGCGCCGTCCAGCATGTAGGATTCCAGCTTCGTCATGTTCACGCCGTTGGTCGCGAAGCCGCCCAGCGCCTTGTAGAGCGCGGCCGGGATGTTGCGCACCCGGAAGACGAAGCTGGTCACCCAGTGCTCGCCCGCGAAGGGCGGCAGCAGGGGGTCGCGGGCCATCACGTAGAAGCGCGTGGTGTTGTGGGCCGCGTCCTCGACGTTGCGGCGCAGGATCTCGAGGCCATAGACCTCGGCCGCCAGCTCGCTGGCGATGGCCGCATCCTCCACCCCGCCGCGCGCGGCGATCAGGGATGCGGCGCCGGCGGTGTCGGCCTCGATCACCGCCTCGAGCTCCAGCTCCTTCAGCACCTTCAGCACCTGGCCGAGCGCCATCGGGTGGCTGTGCGCGCGGCGGATGGTCGCGGTGGTGGCGCCCTTCGGCGCCAGCAGGCAGTGTTCCACCCGCTCGTAATGCTCGCCCACCACGTGCAGGCCGGAGCCGGGCAGCAGCCGGTGGATGTCGGGCACGCGCCCGGCCAGCGAATTCTCGCAGGGCAGCATGGCGAGGTCGGCGGCGCCGGACCGCACCGCCTCCATCGCCGCCTCGAAGCTCGGGCTGGGCAGGGTGGTCCAGCCGGGATGGGCCCGCCGGCACGCCAGGTCGGAATAGGCGCCGGGCAGGCCCTGGAAGGCGATGGTGCCGCTCGCCGCCGTCACGGGATGGGCGGGGCGGGGCGCGACGTCGGGGCCATGCATCGGGACTGTCCTGTCTGATCCTGTCGCGCGCGCCCTCGCGCGGCGGCGCGGTCGCGGCCGGGTTGTCGATCCCCCATGCCGCCTCTATGTTCCGGCCGGTTTTACGGCAGGGCGGCCCTGGTGCAACCCCGGCGCGCGCGCCCCCGGCGAGCCGCTGGCCGCGCCGGGACATGCCGGCGGGATGTCGTGACGCGGGCGGCTCCGGGACGCCGCGTGTGCAGGATAGAGGGTGCGAAGCGGGATGAGCCTCGAGTTCAACAAGATCGCCGCGGCGGGTCTGACGGCCGGCATCACCTTCATGCTGGCCGGCCTGGTCGGCGATGGGCTGGTCAGCCCGCCCCGGCTGCAACAGACGGCCATCGCGGTGGCCAGCGCGCCGGCGCCGGCGGCCGCGCCCGCCGCCCCGGCCGCGCCGACCGTGGAGCCGATCGCGCCGCTGCTGGCCGCGGCCAATGCCGACAATGGCCGCGTGCTGGCGCAGCGGCTCTGCGCCTCCTGCCACAATTTCGCACAGGGCGGGGCGAACGGCGTGGGCCCGAACCTCTGGGGCATCGTCGGCGCGGCGCATGCGCGCGTGGCGGGCTTCAACTATTCGGCCGCCAACCGGGCGCTGGCCGACAAGCCCTGGGACTACGAGGCGCTGAACGCCTTCCTGCTGCGGCCCTCGGCCGCCATGCCGGGCACGCGCATGGCCTTCGCCGGCATCGGCAATGCCGGGCAGCGGGCCGACGTGATCGCCTTCCTGCGCACGCTGGACACCAGCCCGAAGCCGCTGCCCTGATCCTTTCCCCACGACGTCGCTGCGCGTCGCCGTGGGGGCCCCGATCAGGCGCCGGTGCCGCCGGGCCTGGTTCATCCTGCCGCGGCAAAGCCGCTCGAGGGCACCGGGGGGCGGACAGGCGGGCGCGGGCACGGCTGACACGGTGCGGCAGCACCGGCTGACACGGGGGCGCGCATGACGGACGCATCGCAGTTCCTGCCCGCCGCGGAGGCCGCCGCCGACCTCGCCGGCCAGGTCATCCGCCCGCTGTTCCGCAGCCAGCTGCTGGTCGATGCCAAGGGCGACGCCAGCCCGGTCACCGAGGCCGACCGCGCCGCCGAGCGCGCCATCCGCGCCCTGCTCGCCGACCGCCTGCCCGCCCATGGCGTGATCGGCGAGGAATACGGCGACCACCAGGCCGACGCCGAATGGGTCTGGGTGCTGGACCCGATCGACGGCACCCGCGCCTTCGTCACCGGCCGGCCCCTGTTCGGCACGCTGATCGGCCTGCTGCACCGCGGCCGGCCGGTGCTCGGCCTGATCGACCAGCCCGCCACCGGCGAACGCTGGATCGGCATCGCCGGCCGGCCGACCACCTTCCGCGCCCCGCTCGGCGGCACGCCCGGCTGCCGGCCCTGCGCGACGCTGGCCGAGGCCGAGCTGTCCTGCACCTCGCCGGACATGTTCGACGCAACCACCGCCCCCCGCTTCGCCGCGCTGAAGGCGGCCGCGCGGCGCACCACCTGGGGCGGCGATTGCTACGCCTATGGTTTGCTGGCGATCGGCCTGGTCGATGTGGTGGTGGATGCCACCATGAAGCCCTGGGACTGGGCCGCCCTGGTCCCGGTGATCGAGGGCGCGGGCGGGCGCTGCACGGACTGGGCCGGGCGGCCCCTGGCGCTGGACGGCGACGGCACCGTGCTGGCCGTCGGCGACCCCGCGCTGCTCGCGCCCGCGTCAAGCCTTCTCTCAGGCTGAATGGCGCGGTTGTCGCGGCGGGGGGGAACCCCCAAACTGTCAGCCATGCGACGCCGCGACCTGCTCTCGATCTCCGCCGCCCTCGGCCTTGCGGCCCCGGGCCTGCACGCCGCCACCCCCGCCGGCGGCGCCGCCGCGCCCGGGCAGGCGGTGCGCACCCATGCGCTGTCGCTGCTGGGCGAGCCCGCCCTGCCCGCCGACTTCACCCATTTCCCCTGGGTGAACCCCTCGGCGCCCAAGGGCGGCGAGATCGTGCGCTGGGCGCTCGGCACCTTCGACAGCTTCAACCCCTTCATCATCCGCGGCACGGCGGCCGTCGGCAGCGCGCTGATCTACGACACGCTGCTGAAGGAAAGCGCGGACGAGGCCAGCACCGAATACCCCTATCTCGCCAGCTGGATCGACCTGCCCGCCGACCGCCGCGGCGTGACCTTCGAGCTGCACCAAGAGGCACGCTGGCACGACGGCCGCCCCGTCACCGCCGCCGACGTCGCCTGGACCTTCAACGCGCTGCGCCAGCACGGGCGGCCCTTCTTCCGGTCCTACTACGGCGACGTGACGGAGGTGGTGGCGGAGGCCGAGAAGCGCGTGACCTTCCGCTTCCGCGACGACCAGAACCGGGAACTCGCCCTGATCCTCGGCCAGATGCCGGTGCTGCCGCGCCACTGGTGGGAAGGCCGCGACTTCACCCGCCCCATCCTCGACCCGCCGCTGGGATCGGGCCCGTATCGCATCGAGCGCTTCGAGCCCGGCCGCAGCATCGTGCTGCGCCGGTCGCCGGCATGGTGGGCGCGCGACATCCCGACCATGCGCGGCACCCAGAACTTCGACACCATCCGCTTCGAATACTTCCGCGACAACACGGTCGCGCTGGAAGCCTTCAAGGCCGGCCAGATCGACTTCCGCACGGAGAACGTCGCGCGCGACTGGGCCACCGGCTACGACTTCCCCGCCCGCCGCCGCGGCCTGGTGAAGCTGGAGGAGCTGAGGCACGAGCTGCCCACCGGCATGCAGGCCTTCGTGGTGAACCTGCGCCGCCCGGTCTTCCAGGACCAGCGCGTGCGCCGCGCCCTGGTCGAGCTGTTCGACTTCGAGTGGATGAACGCCAACATCTTCTTCGGCGCCTATGCCCGCACCGCCAGCTACTTCAGCAATTCCGAACTCGCCTCCTCCGGCCTGCCGCAGGGGCGCGAGCGGGAGATCCTGGAAGGTTTTCGGGGCCGCGTGCCCGATGCCGTCTTCACCACGGAATTCCGCCTGCCCGTCACCGACGGATCGGGCAACAACCGCGACGGCATCCGCCGCGCGCTGGGCCTGCTGCAGCAGGCCGGCTGGCGCGTGCAGGACCGCCGCCTGGTGAACGCGCAAGGCGCGCGCTTCGAGTTCGAGATCCTGCTCTCCTCCCCCACCTTCGAACGCGTGGCACTTCCCTACGTGCAGGCGCTGGAGCGCGTCGGCATGGCGGTGCGCGTGCGCACCGTGGACCCCGCGCAATACCAGCGGCGGATGGACAGCTTCGACTACGACATGACGCTGGGCGGCCAGGGCCAGAGCCTGTCGCCCGGCAACGAGCAGCGCGACTTCTTCACCTGCGCCAAGTCGCGGGAGGAAGGCAGCCGCAACATCTCCGGCATCTGCGACCCGGCGATCGACGCGCTGGTGGAGCTGGTGGTCAACGCGCCGGACCGGGCGGAGCTGGTGGCGCGCACCCGCGCGCTGGACCGCGTGCTGCTCTCGCACGACTTCCTGGTGCCGCACTGGCACATCCAGTCCTTCCGCATCGCCTATTGGGACAAGTTCGGCCGGCCGCCGCGCCATCCGCGCTTCGACATCGGGCTGGACAGCTGGTGGGTGGACCCGCAGCGCGAACAGGCGCTGGCGGAAGCGCGCCGCAGCCTCTGACGCCGATGCGGCCACCCTTCCCGCGCCCGTCCCGGGCCGGCGGCTGACATGGCCGCCTATATCCTGCGCCGCCTGCTGCTGGTGGTGCCGACGCTGTTCGGCATCATCCTGATCAACTTCGCCGTGGTGCAGTTCGCGCCGGGCGGCCCCGTCGAGCAGATGCTGGCCGAGTTGCGCGGGGAAGGCCAGACGCTCGGCCGCCTGACCGGCGAAGGTGGCGGCGAGACGCGCCAGCCCGGCGCCGGCGCGCCCACGCAAGGCGGAGACGGCGCCGGCGGCGGGCCGGTCGGCACCTATCGCGGCGCGCGCGGGCTCGACCCCGCCATCGTCGCCGACATCGAGAAGCTGTTCGGCTTCGACAAGCCCGCGCATGTCCGCTTCCTCGACATGCTGCGCGGCTACCTGACCTTCGACTTCGGCCGCTCGCTGTTCCAGGACCGGCCGGTGGTGGACCTCATCATCGAGAAGATGCCGGTCTCCGTCAGCCTCGGCCTGTGGTCGACGCTGATCATCTACCTGGTCTCCATCCCGCTCGGCATCCGCAAGGCGGTGAAGGACGGCAGCCGCTTCGACGTCGCGACCAGCGGCGTGGTGCTGGTGGGCTACGCGATCCCGGGCTTCCTCTTCGCGATCCTGCTCGTCGTGCTCTTCGCCGGCGGATCCTTTCTGCAGTGGTTCCCGCTGCGCGGCCTGGCCACGCCCGGCAGCGAGACCTGGCCCTTCTGGGAGCGCGCGGGGGACTATGCCTGGCACATGGCGCTGCCGACGCTGGCGCTCGTCGTCGGCGGCTTCGCCGGGCTGACGATGCTGACCAAGAACAGCTTCCTGGACGAGATCGGCAAGCAATACGTCGTCACCGCCCGCGCCAAGGGCAACACCGAAACCCGCACGCTCTACGGCCACGTCTTCCGCAACGCGATGCTGCTGATCATCGCCGGCTTCCCGGCGGCCTTCATCGGCATCCTGTTCACCGGCGCGCTGCTGGTGGAAATCGTCTTCTCGCTGGACGGGCTCGGCCTGCTGGGCTTCGAAGCGGCGATCCGACGCGACTACCCGATCATGTTCGCCACCCTCTACATCTTCACGCTGCTCGGGTTGCTGATGCAGATCGTGGGGGACGTGACCTACACGGTGGTGGACCCCCGCATCGACTTCGAGGCGCGACGGTGATGGGGGTGGTGCTTGCGGTCGCGGTCGCGGGCGCGGGGGCGCTGCCCCCGCACCCCCGCCGGGGACCGTGGCGGTCCCCGGACCCCAGCCTTCAGTTTTTCAGTCGTTGTTCGGGGAGGGGGCCTCGCCGGTGCGCCAATGCCGCTGGCGCACATGGCCCCCTCCCCGAACAACGACCAAACCGATGCCGGGTCCAGGGGCGGCGCGCCCCTGGCGGGGGGTGCAGGGGGGCAGCGCCCCCCTGCGAAACCGGACCATCCCCGGCATGACCCCCATCACCCGTCGGCGTCTCGCCAATTTCCGCGCGAACAGGCGCGGGTTCTGGTCCTTGTGGATCTTCCTGCTGTTGTTCGTGCTGACGTTGTTCGCGGAGTTCGTCGCCAACGACAAGCCGCTGGTCGCGCGGGTGGACGACAGGTGGTTGTTCCCGGTGCTGGTCGGCTATGCGGAAGCGGATGTGTTGCCGGACGGGCTGCCGATCGCGATGGACTGGCACGACCCGGAATTGCGGGAGGAATTCGCGCAGCGCGGCGGCTGGAGCGTCTGGCCGATCATCCCCTATCGGCACGACACGGTGGTGCGCGATCTCGGCCGGCCTTCGCCGGCGCCGCCATCGGCGCGCAACTGGCTCGGCACGGACGACCAAGGGCGGGACGTGCTGGCGCGCGTGATCTACGGCTTCCGCATCTCGGTGCTGTTCGGCTTCAGCCTGACCATCGTGAGTTCCATCATCGGCGTCGCGGCGGGTGCGGTGCAGGGCTATTACGGCGGCTGGGTGGATCTCGGCTTCCAGAGGTTCATCGAGATCTGGTCGGGCATGCCGCAGCTCTATCTGCTGATCATCCTGGCCAGCGTGATCGAGCCGACCTTCTGGACGCTGCTGGTCTTCCTGCTGCTGTTCAGCTGGATGGGCCTGACGGGCGTGGTACGCGCGGAATTCCTGCGCGGCCGCAACTTCGACTATGTGCGCGCCGCGCGCGCGATGGGGGTGGGCGACGTGACGCTGATGTTCCGCCACATCCTGCCGAATGCGATGGTCGCCACCCTGACCTTCCTGCCCTTCGTGCTGTCGGGTTCGGTGACGGTGCTGACCACGCTCGACTTCCTGGGCTTCGGCCTGCCGCCGGGTTCGGCCTCGCTGGGCGAGCTGGTGGCGCAGGGCAAGAACAACCTGCAGGCGCCCTGGCTCGGCATCAGCGCCTTCGTGGTGCTGGGCGGCGTGCTGACGCTGCTGATCTTCGTGGGCGAGGCGGTGCGCGACGCCTTCGATCCGCGCAAGCTGCCGGGGGGCGGGCGATGAGCCGCATCGCACCCCATCAGCCCTATCCCCCCGACGGGGAGGAGAGCGCCGGCGCAGAGCACCGTCGGGGTGAGGGGGGCCATCGGGCTGAGGCGGGGCAGCCCCGATCCGCTCCCCCGGCGCACCCGGCGACCACGCCCCCCCTCACCCCGACCCTCTCCCCCCTTCGGGTGGAGAGGGAGATGGCCGGCACCGCGCCGGGCGACCGGGGCTGCACCCGATGACCGCGCCCATTCTCTCGGTCGAGGACCTCTCCGTCGCCTTCCGCGGCAAGCCCGTGGTGCAGGGCGTGTCCTTCGACCTCCGCCGCGGCGAGACGGTCGCGCTGGTGGGCGAATCGGGCAGCGGCAAGTCCGTCACCGCGCTGTCCTGCCTGCGCCTGCTCGGCCCGGGCGGCAGCAACCCCGCGGGCCGCATCACCCTCGACGGCACGGATGTGCTGACCGCGGAAGGCGAGGCGCTGCGGCGGCTGCGCGGCGGCGTCGCCGGCATGGTCTTCCAGGAACCGATGACCTCGCTCAACCCGCTGCACACGGTGGGCCGCCAGGTGGGCGAGGCGATCACCCTGCACCGCCCCCTGCGCGGGGAGGCGCTGGACAGGCGCATCATCGAATTGCTGCGCCGCGCGGGCTTCCCCGCCGCCGAATCGCGGCTCGGCGCCTATCCGCACCAGCTCTCCGGCGGCCAGCGCCAGCGGGTGATGATCGCGGCCGCGCTGGCCAACGACCCCGCTTTGCTGATTGCCGACGAACCCACCACCGCGCTCGACGTGACGATCCAGGCGCAGATCCTGGACCTGCTTGCGGATCTCAAGCGCCGGCTCGACATGGCGATGCTGCTGATCACCCACGACCTGCAGATCGTGAAGCGGCACGCCGACCGCGTCGTCGTCATGCGCCACGGCATCGCGGTGGAGCAGGGCCCGGTCGCCGAGGTCTTCGGCCATCCCCGCCACGACTACACGAAGATGCTGCTGGCCACCGAACCGCGCGGCCGCCCCGCGCCCGTCACGGCCGAGGCCCCGACGGTGCTGGAAGGCGACCAGGTGAAGGTGCATTTTCCGATCCGCCGCGGCCTGCTGCGCCGGACGGTCGCACATGTGAAGGCCGTCGACGGCGTCTCCGTCGCGATCCGCGAGGGCGAGACGGTCGGCCTGGTCGGCGAATCGGGCAGCGGCAAGACCACGCTCGGCCTGGCCATGCTGCGCCTCGAGACCAGCGAGGGCGCGATCCGCTTCGAAGGCCGCGACATCCAGGCGCTCGACCGCGGCGCGATGCGGCCGCTGCGCGCGCGCATGCAGATCGTCTTCCAGGACCCCTATGGCTCGCTCAGCCCGCGCATGACGGTGGGCGAGATCGTGGGCGAGGGCCTGGCCGTCCACGAGCGCCTGCCCCGCGACCAGCAGGCGGCGCGCGTCGCCGACGCCCTGCGCGAAGTGGGCCTCGCGCCCGACATGGCGGAACGCTACCCGCACGAATTCAGCGGCGGCCAGCGCCAGCGCATCGCGATCGCCCGCGCCTTGGTCCTCAAGCCGCGGCTCGTCGTGCTCGACGAACCCACCAGCGCGCTCGACGTCTCGGTCCAGGCCCAGGTGGTGGAGCTGCTGCGCGAGCTGCAGGCCAAGCACCGCCTCGCCTACCTGTTCATCTCCCACGATCTGCGCGTGGTGCGCGCCATGGCGCACCGCATCGTCGTGCTGAAGGACGGCAAGGTCGTCGAGGAAGGCGAGGCCGAGGCGGTTGTCCGCGCCCCGCAGCAGCCCTACACGCGCGCGCTGATGGCGGCGGCCTTCGACCTTTCCGCCGCCGAAGCGGCGGGGCACGTCAGGACATGAGCGCGACCGAGACCGGCGACCCCGACCCGACGCCGCCGCTCGAGATGATGAAGGCCCTGCTGGATGCCCAGGTGCTCAAGCTCGGCGTGCACATCCGCAGGATGAACTCGCCCGGCAGCCCGGTCTATCGGGCGGGGGAGAACATCTGGCCGGTCTCGCTGATCCTCGGCGCCTCCTTCGCCGGCACGGCGCTGGTGCACTACTACCTGGGCGCGGCGCTGCTGGTGGCGGGCTGCGTCTGGTGGCTGGGCAAGGTGCAGCCGCGCATCAAGGACGGCGTGTTCGACCGCACCTCCGCCTGGGCGCTGCAATCGGACGAGCATTTCGACGCGCTCTGGGCCAAGGGCGTGCTGAGCCTCTTCGCCGAGTTGCCCGATGGCCGCAAATTCGCCGCGACCCGCCGCGACGAATGGCGCGGCTTCGTCCGCCTGGTGGCCGCCGAGAGCCGCGTCGAACCCGCCCTGAAGGACGCCGCCTGATGGCCGTGCTGCTCTCCACCAAGGCGGCGACCATGGCGATGTGGCGCGACGCGCTGCTAGCCGTCGATCCGACGCTTGAGATCCGGCTCTTTCCCGATGCCGGCGACCCTGCCGGGATCGAGGCCGCGGTGGTCTGGACCGCGCACGACATGGCGGAGCTGCGGCGCTATCCGAACCTTCGCCTCATCGTCTCGATGGGTGCCGGCGTCGACCATCTGCTGCGCCCGCCGGGCCCGCCGCCCGGCATCCCGGTGGCCCGCCTGGTGGACCGGATGCTGACCACGCAGATGGGCGAATGGGTGCTGCTGAACGTGCTGCGCTTCCATCGCCAGGACCTCGACTACCGCGCCCAGCAGCGGGACCGCGTCTGGCTGGAACTGCCCGCGCCGGTCACGGCGGAACGCCGCATCGGCATACTGGGCCTGGGCGAGCTCGGCACGCATGCGGCCGGGCTGCTGCGCGGCCTGGGCTTCCCCGTGATGGGCTGGTCGCGGCGGCCGAAGGACGTGCCGGGCGTGCAGGGCTTCCACGGCCCGGACGGGCTGGCCGCCATGGCCGCGCGATCGGACATGCTGGTCTGCCTGCTGCCGCTGACGCCGGAGACGCGCGGGATCGTCGATGCGAAGCTGCTCGGCCTGCTGCCGCGCGGCGCCTTCGTCATCAACGGGGCGCGCGGCGCGCATGTGGTGGATGCCGACCTGCTGGCGGCGCTGGAGGGCGGCCAGGTGGCGGGCGCAGCGCTCGACGTCTTCGACCCGGAACCGCTGCCCGCGGCGCACCCCTTCTGGGCGCATCTGCGGGTGGTGATGACGCCGCATGCCGCGAGCATCACCATCCCCGCCAGCGCCGCGCCGCAGCTGGTGGAGAACATCCACCGCGCCCGCCGTGGCGATGCGCCGCTGAACCTGGTGGATTTCGGCGCCGGCTACTGAGCGGCGCGCCGCGCCCCGCCAATCCTTCGCGTCTCTGTTTTCCCCTGAGGCCGGTCCAGGGCGGCAGCCCTGGTGGTGGGGGGTACGGGGGTGAGGCGAAGCCTCCCCCCGGGCCACCGAGCGCTGCTTCGCCCGCGACCTTGCCCGTCCGGCGCGCATATCCCCGCGTCCCTCCGGGCCGCCCATTCCTGCGCCCCTCCGGGCCGCCCATCCCCGCGCCCCTCCGGGGCGCCCATCCCCGCGCCCCTCCGGGGCGCCCATCCCCGCGCCCCTCCGGGGCGACGATCCGCGCCCCCCGGCGCGCATCGTCGTCCTGGAGGTGGCGGTCGTTCAGCCCGCCTTGCGGGAGGCCTCGGTGCCGGTCTCGGCCGGCGCCGGCACCTCGGCCGCCGTCTGCTCGGCCTGCGCCATGATGTTGCGCATGTCGCGCAGGAAGGCGGCGCCCTTCAGCGTGCGCTGCACCAGCACGCTGCGGCGGTCCATCGGGTCCACCTTGCGCCGCGCCAGGTCCAGCTCCCCCAGCCGGTCGAGCGCGCGGGTGATGGCGGGCTTGGACACGTTCAGTTCCGCCGCCAGGCCGCGCACGGTGTGCGGCCCGTCGGTGAGGTAGACGGTCAGAAAGACGCCGAGTTGTCGGGCCGAAAGGTCCGGTCCGTCGCGGCGGACGAGGGCGACGACTGTATCGCGCAGGATACCGACGAGCACGTCCGGGTTGGTCTGCGTGGCCATGGTCTCAAATCCTTCCTGGGCGCGGTCAAGGGCTGCCGTTGCCGCTTTCGCCTTGGCGCCGGACTTTCGCTTGGCGCGCTCCTCCGATGGGTCATTCCGTGAAAGGTGCTTGCGCGTCCCAACCTTCTGAGAGCGGCGTGACCGAGAAAGTTCCCGTTTCATCTTGGCTTTGTTACCGCTTCGGGTTGTCGGGTCGCGCGGCCAGGTCGCCGACAGCGCGGAAGATCGCCCGCGCTGCCTGGACCTCGCCACCCTCGGGGCGCCCCGCCCTGGACTGCTCGTTCCAGGCATGGAGGTCGACATGGCACCATGGCTGGCCCTCCGCGACGAACCTGCTCAGGAACAGCGCCGCGACGATGGCGCCCGCCATCGGCCGCGACGCCACGTTGTTCAGGTCCGCGACCTGGCTGTCCAGCCATGCTTCGTAGTCTTCATGCAACGGAAGCTGCCAGAGCGGATCGGCTTCCGCAACACCTGCATCGATAAGGTGGTGCGCCAGGACATCATCCGACGCGAACAGCGCCGGCAGGTCCGGGCCCAGCGCCACCCGCGCCGCCCCGGTCAGCGTCGCGCAATCGATCACCAGCGCCGGCGCGTGTTCCGCCGCGAAGGCCAGCAGGTCGGCCAGCACCAGCCGCCCCTCGGCGTCGGTGTTGCCGATCTCCACCGTCAGCCCCTTGCGGGTGCGGATCACGTCGAGCGGCCGGAAGGCGGTGCCGGAGACGGCGTTTTCCACCGCGCCGACCAGCAGCAGCAGGCGCACGGGCAGGCGGGCGGACATGATCATCTCCGCCGCCGCGATCACGCTGGCCGCGCCGCCCATGTCCTTCTTCATCCGCTTCATGGCATCGGCGGGTTTCAGGTCGAGCCCGCCGGTGTCGAAGCACACTCCCTTGCCGCACAGCGCCACCAGCGGCCCCGTCGCGCTGCCGTCCCACCGCAGCACCGCGACGCGCGGCGCGCGCGGCGATCCGTTGCCCACCGCGGCGACGGCGGGGAAGCCTTCCTCCAGCGCCGGGCCGGAAATCTCCTCGAACGCCGCGCCATGCTCGGCGGCGAGCCCGGCCACCGCGGCGGCGAGCTCGGCCGGACCCAGATGGCCGGCGGGCGTGTTGATCAGGTCGCGGCCGCGACGGATGGCCGCCGCGCGCAGCCGGGCGCCCTCGGTCCCCGCGGGCGCGACCAGCAGCGCCGGGCCGCGCGCGGCATCCGTCCGGAAACGGCGGAAGCGATAGGCGCCGAGGCTCCAGCCCAGCACCGCCGCCGAAGGGTCGTGCGCATCCACCAGGTGCCAGGCGCTGCCTTCCGGCAGGGCGAAGGGCAGCGCGCCGAACGACCAGGGCGAGGAGGCGGCGTCCGGCGCCGCGCCGAGGCCCAACACCGCGCCCGCCACGCCTTCGGGGCCGGGCAGCAGGCACAGGTCCTGCGCCTTGGCCTTGAAGCCGCTGGCCCTGGCGAAGGCCGCCTGCATCGGCGGCAGGCCGGCAAGCCAAGTCTCCAGCGCCACCGGCGCCACCGCATGCAGCGGCAGCGATCCCGGCTCCGCGCTGGTCAGCCCATCGAGCATTCCCGTTCCCCGCGATCCGCAGGCCGGAACCACCGGCTTCGCTGCGAATCGTCAGAGATCGTTACCACGGAGTCCCGCGAATTGCCATGACTGGCGGAAATAGATGTTTCTCTCAGCACATGGAGGAGGTGGCAAACACATTACGCAACCGGGGCGGGAGCGGGAAGCGCCGTTTCGCCAAGCCTGCGCGGAATGCGCGAACCGCACGCCCGTCCTGGAGCCCCGGCGGCCGGGTCAGCGCACCGGCGCCGGCGCGGCCCCGACCGGCACGCCCACCCGCCCCTCATGCAGCCGCGCCACCGTGCCCGCGACCGCCAGCGCCCGCCCGGCGGCGCCGTAGAACACGCCATGCACCTGCGTCGTCGCCTGCAGCGCCGCCATGAAGGCGTCCCGCAGCCGCGGCTCGGGCGGCCTTCCCTCCGACCAGAAGGCATCGAGCGAGCCCTGGTGGGTCAGGCCGGGCACGTCCCACACCGCCCGTCCGAGCGCCTTCACCGGCCTGCCCAGCGCCAGCGCGCGCATGCCCACCGTGCTGTTCACCGTCAGCAGCCCGCGCGCGCCGGACAGCATCGCGTCCAGCGGGCCGTGATGCGCGACCAGCACCCTCTCCCGCACCCCGGCCGCCGCGGCGATCGCGGGAATGCGCCGCCCCCAGCGCTTCAGGCAGGGGTCCAGCGGATGCACCTTGCAGACCAGCCGCGCATCGGCCGGCGCATGGCGGGCGAAGGACCGCACCGTCTCGGCCACCGGCGTGTCCATGTCGCGATAGGGCGAATAGGCGCGGACGGAGAAGTCGCTTTCCATCTGCATGGCGAAGACCCAGTGCGGATGCGGCGCTGCCAGCGCCAGCACCCGCGCGCCTTCCGCCCGTTCCGCGCCCCGCCGCAGCAGCCGCCAGCCGATCCCGGCATAGGTCGCCAGCGGGTGGTGCAGGTGGTGGCTGCGGTAGTGCCGGAACGGCCAGGGCAGCATGGAGGCCAGGTGGTAGGACACGTCCCAGAAGGCCTGCAGGGGAAAACTGTCCGCCAGCCGCGGCTCCAGCTGCGCCGGCGGCAGGCCCCCGGCCAGCGCATGGATCGCCGCCGCCTCACGCGGGAACAGGCTGCCGCCGCCCATGGCGGTGCTCTCCAGCGTGATCCAGTCGGGCCGGAAATAGCCGAAATCGGTGACGGTCACCGCCGCGCCGCGGGCTTCCGCCGCCGCGATCGCCGCGCTGTGGTAGTCCCGCCGCTCGCCCAGCAGCACCAGGTCGGTGATGGCGTGGCGGTCGAGGTAGGCGCGGATGAAGCCGGGCCAGGCGGCTTCCGGCCCCTGGTACCAGGCCGGCGCCGGCGCGCCGGGGATGCGGCGCCAGAACAGCACGTCGCCCAGGTTCAGGTGGATGCGGTGCACCTCATGCCCCAGCGCCGCCAGGCTGGCCGCGACCTCGGCGAAGAAAGGGCTGATCGGGCCCTGGAGGAAGAGGACGCGGCGCCGCCCTGGCGATCCGGCCGGGGGCGCCGGCAGGTCCGAGGTGTCGCGCGCTGTCATGCCTGCCCATACCTCCCGGGCGCAGGCGGGCCTGTCAACGCCCCGGCGGCATCGCGGTCGCGTGAAGTCCGGGGTTGCGCAGCAGCCGGAGGTCGCCGGCGCGCACCAGCCGCACCCCGCGCGCGGCGGCGTCCCGGATCGCGGCGCGGTCGGGAAACGGGCGATAGGGCAGCGGCTCGGGCGCCGGGGCGGGATCGGCGCGGCCTTCCGCCAGCGCGCGCAGCGCCTGGCGCAGCGGGTCGAGCCCCGCCAGGTGCAGCAGCCGCGCCGCTTCCAGCGCCGAGACGCCTTCGGGCAGCGCGACCGGGCGCTGCGCCAGCACCGCGCCGGCATCGATCCGCGCGACCAGGCGGTGGATGCTGACCCCCGTCTCGCCGCGCCCCTCCGCCAGCGCCCAGAAGGCGGGGATGGGCCCGCGGTGCCGCGGCAGCAGCGAGGGATGCAGGTTGATCCCCCCGAGCCGCGCCAGCGCCAGCGTCTCGGGCGCCAGGATCTGGTCGAAATGCAGCGTGACGATGAGGTCCGGCGCGGCCTGGCGCAGCGCGGCGCGGAAGGCCGGGCCGTTGACCTCCGGGACATGGACGAAGGCCGCGCCGGCCGCCGCCGCCGCGTCGCGGTGCGGCCCGCGCCGGAACGGCACGCCATAGCCCAGCAGCAGATAGGCGAGCATCGCCGGCCCGGACCGCGCCAGCGCCGCCCGCAGCCGCGCCGGGCCCCGGCCTGCGGGGTCCGAGAGGCCAAGCAGCACGAGATCCCGGCCGAGGCCGCGCGCGAAGGCCAGCGAAGCGGCGTCGCTGATGACTGAAGCCAGGGTCAGCAGGGCTACGCGCATCGGCGCGGCGCGGCGCGGGTGGCCCGAGAGGGGCGCCGCCCCATAGGCGCTAACTTACGGTCTGCGTTGCACCCGTCGGCCCGGGTGGAGGCTTTGCCTCCCCCCGATACCCCCCGCCACCAGGGCTGCCGCCCTGGACCGGCATCAGTCAGAAGAGAACCAGATAAGTGAAGGGGGTTCCAAGGGGCCGCTGCCCCTTGGCGGGGTGCAGGGGCAGCGCCCCTGCCGGAGCGCGAGGCGGAGCCTCGCACCGCCTGCTTCCGCCCCCGAGGAGTTAAGCTAGCGCCTATGGGGCGCCGCCCCTCTCGTACTCTCCCGGCCAAGGGCCGAAAGGCCCTTGGAACCCGGGGTCCAGGGGCCTTTCGGCCCCTGGCGGGGTGGGTATCGGGAGGGGCGGAGCCCCTCCCGGGGTCACCGGCGCCCATCCCTCCGCTCAGGCCTTCACCGACGCCACCGCCGCCGCCAGCTGCGCCACGGCCTCCCGCAGGTCGGCCTCCTCATGCTCCGCCGAGAAGAAGAAGCGCAGCCGCGCCGTCTTCTCCGGCACCGCGGGGAAGACGATCGGCAGCGCGTTCACCCCGCGCTCGAGCAGCGCCGCCGAGACCTGCACCGCCCGCAGCGAGCTGCCCAGCACCACGGGGACGATGCCGAGCCCCGCACTCTCCCCGGTGTCCAGCCCGCGCGCCCGGCAGAGGTCGCGGAACAGCAGCGCATTGGCCTGCAGCTTCGCCACCCGCCAGGGCTCGGCCGCCATGATGTCGAAGGCGGCGGTGGCGGCCGCGGCCAGCGGCGGTGCGAGGCCCACCGAATAGACGAAGCCCGGCACGGTGTAGCGCAGCCAGTCCACCAGCTCCGCCCGCGCCGCGACATAGCCGCCGCAGGAACACAGCGTCTTGGACAGCGTGCCCATCCAGATGTCGATCTCGGCGGGATCGACGCCGGCGGCCTCGAAGACCCCCTTGCCGGTGGCACCGACCACGCCCAGCCCATGCGCGTCGTCCACCATCAGCCAGGCATCGTGCTTCCGCGCGAGCCGCACGAAGCCCGCCAAATCGGGCACGTCGCCATCCATGGAGTAGTGGCCCTCGACCACCACCAGCGCGCGCTGGGCGGCGCGCCGGGCACGGGCCAACTCGCGCTCCGCCGCCGCCAGGTCGTTGTGCGGGAAGGGCAGGCGCCGCGCGCCGGAAAGCCTGGCGCCCTCGGTGCAGGAATTGTGGATGGCCGCGTCGTGCAGCACCAGGTCGCGCGGGCCGACCAGGTGGCCGATGACCGTGACGTTGGTGGCATGGCCGCTGGTCAGCACGAGCGCCGCCTCCGCCCCGTAATGAGCGGCGATCCGCGCCTCCAGCGCGCCATGCACCGGCCGCTCCCCGCTGACAAGGCGCGAGGCGGAACAGGACACGCCGTGGCGCGCCATGGCGTCCGCCGCCGCGGCATGGATGCGCGGGTCGCCGTTCAAGCCGAGATAGTCGTAGGAGCCGAAATTGATGACCTCCCGCCCCGCGATCACGCTGCGCGCGCCGGCGCGGCCCTCATGGGGGCGGAAATAGGGGCTCTCGATGCCCAGCGCCTCGACGCCGTCGCGCACCAGCGCCCAGTCCTTGAGGTTCTGGATCGCGCCGAAGCCGCGCGGATCGGCGGCGGCCTGCCTTTCCTGGCCCTCGCGCCGGCGGGCGAGGCGCTGCACCAGGGCGAGACGGGCGGCGCCGGAGAGGCCGAAGCTGGGGGCGCCGGTCATGGGGCGGGATGCGCCGATGGCCCGGGGGAGGCGTTGCCTCCCCCGTACCCCCACCACCAGGCCCGGGCCGGGCCTGGACCGGCGTGTTCGGGACGCAGCGTGGGGCGGGCGCAGGGCGTGGGCGAGCGGGGTGGCTTGCGAGGCTCCGCCTCGCGCTCCGCCAGGGGCGCTGCCCCTGGACCCCGGCAAGGGACACAGGTCCCTTGCAACCCTTTCAATTGACTTGCCTCGCGCACCCACAGCCAGCGCAGACCGGAACGCACCGCACCACCCCGCGCCCACCCAAACCCCCGGGTTCCAAGGGCCTTTCGGCCCTTGGCGGGGAGAGTACGAGAGGGGCGGAGCCCCTCTCGGGCCCGCAGGGAGCCCCCGCGCCGGCCCGTCGTCGTCACCCACAGCCCCGGCATCGGCAGGTCACTCCTCCTGCGGCGTCACTCCGCGGCCACCGACTTGCCCGGCGCGTCTTCCGGCGCGAAGGTCTCCATCAGCGTCGAGATGGTCGCCGCTTCGGTCGCCGGGTCCAGGGCCGCCGCGGCGATCTGCCGTGCCAGGGCCGCCACGGTCAACTCCTCGGACAGTCCCGCAATGGGGATCTGTCGCCCGAGCCGCCCTTCCAGCGAGGAGCGCAGTTCCAGCGCGCCCAGGCTGTCGAGGCCGAGCCCCGTCACCTTCGCCTCCACCCCCACCGCGTCGGGCGGCAGGCGCAGGATGCGGCCGATCTCCTCCTGCGCCAGGCGCAGCACCAGCGCCTCCGCCTCCGCGCGCGGCAGGGCGGCCAGGCGTTCGCGCAGATCCCCCGCCTCCGCCACCGGCGCCGCCGCCGCCAGCGCCGCGAAGGCGGGCTCGGCGAAGACCGGCAGCGCGATGCGGGCGTCCCCGGGGTTCAGCCGCACCAGCAGCGGCGCGGCATGCGGCGCGGCGAGCATGGCCGGCAGGGCCGACAGCGCTTCCTCCGCCGTCATCGCCGCCACGCCGAGCCGCCGGCGCAGCGCCTCCGCCTTGCCGGCATCGGCGGCCAGCCATCCGGCATCGGCGATCGGCCCCCAGCCGACGCAGAGCGCCGGCTTCCCCGCCGCGCGCCGGCGCCGCGCCAGGGCTTCCAGCGCCGCATTCGCCGCCACGTAGTTCGCCTGGCCCGGATTGCCGAAGGCGACGGTCGCCGAGCCGAACAGCAGGAACAGCGACAGCGGATCGCCCGCGGTCAGCCGGTCCAGGTTCTCCGCCGCGGCGAGCTTCGGCGCCAGCGCCCGCCGGAAGCGCGCCGCGTCCATCGACAGCGCCGCCCCGTCCTCCAGCACGCCGGCCGCATGCACCACGCCGCCGATCGGCCGCGCCGCGCGGATTTTTGCAAGGGTCGCCGCCAACGCATCGGCATCCGAAGCATCGCAGGCGTGCAGCGCCGCCTGGGCGCCGAGCGCCGCAAGGTCCCGCAGCGCCTCCGCATGTCCGGTCGGGCCGGCGCGGCGCGCCACCAGCGCCAGGTGCCGGGCGCCCTGCCGGGCGAGCCATTTGGCGCAGGCCAGCCCGAAGCCCCGCGTGCCGCCCACGACGACGATGGTGGCCTCCGCCGGCGGCGCCCAGGGCGCGGCGGCGGCCGGGCGGGGTGCCGGCGGGCGGATCACCAGCTTGCCGATATGGGCGGAGGCCTGCAGCGTCCGGAACGCCGCCTCCACCTCGCCCGCGCCGAAGACGGCGAAGGGCAGCGGGCGGAAGGTCTCCTCCCGCAGCGCTTCGCGGATGCGCGCCAGCAGGCGGGCGGCATGCGCCGGGCGGGCGCGCGGCAGTTCGTCGACGTCCACCGCGAACCAGGTCGCGTTGCGGCGCAGCGCGCGGAAGGGCGTGCGGCGGTTCTCCACGAAGTCGCGCTTGCCGAGCTCCACGAACCGCCCGAAGGGCCGCAGCAGGCCGAGGCTGCGCTCCATCGCCTCCCCGGCCAGGCTGTTCAGCACCACGTCCACGACGCCTTCGCCCGCGCCCCGCCCACCCCATTCCGCGCGCAGCGCATCGGCGAAGCCGGGGTCGCGGCTGTCCAGCACCAGCTCGGCACCGGCCGCGCGCAGGAAGGCGCGCTTGGCGGGCGTGCCGGCGGTCATCGCCACCCGCGCGCCGATCGCCTGCGCCACCTGCAGCGCGGCCAGCCCGACGGCACCGGCGCCGCCATGCACCAGCAGCGTCTCGCCCGGCTGCAGCCGGGCGCACTCCTCCAGCGCGTGCAGGGCGGTCAGGAAAGCCACCGGCATGGTCGCCGCCGCCTCCGGCGCCATTCCCTCCGGCAGCGGCGCCAGCGCCTCCGCCCGCGTCACCGCGCGCGCGGCGAGCGCGGCCGGCGCCACGCCGAACACCCGCTGCCCCGGCCGCAGCGCGACGCCGGGCCCGGCTTCCTCCACCACGCCCGCGCATTCCATGCCGAGCGTCGGCCCGGCGAAGCCGACGGCCAGCAATTCCTCCGGCAGCAGCCCCTGCGCCCACATCAGGTCGCGGAAGTTCAGCCCCGCGGCCTCGACCCGGATCGCGACCTCCCCCGGCCCCGGCCGGCGCGGCGCGGGGGGCCGCCAGCCCAGCGTGCCGAGCCGGCCCGGCTGCCCGACCTCCAGCGCCAGCGCGCCCCCCGGCGGCGGCAGCGCCAGCCCCGGCACCAGCCGCGGCACCAGCCGGGCGGTGGCGGCCAGCGCGACTTCCGGCTCCGCCTCCGCCGCCTCCAGCTCGCCGGCCAGGCGCCGCGCCGCGGCATCGGGGCGCAGCTCGGGCGCCAGGTCGATGCGCCGCGGCCGCAGCGCCGGCATCTCGTTGGCCAGCACCCGCGCCAGGCCCAGCAGCGCGGCGGCTTCCGGCGCGTGGCGGCCCTCCGCCGGCTGCGCGCCGCCCGCCGTCACCAGCACGAAGCCGGCCGCGCTGCCGGCCGCCGCCTCGGCCAGCCGCACCAGCCCGGCCAGCGTCTCCGGCAGCGACGCCGCGTCGGGCGCCAGCAGCGCCAGCACCCGCGCGCCGGCCAGCGCCCGGGGTGCCGGCGCCGCGCCGAACTCCAGCCGCTCCACCGCCGCCCCGCGGGAGCCGAGCAGCCCCGCCAGCGCATCGGCCAGCGCCCGGCCGCCGGCATCGGCGACCAGCACGCTGCGCGGCGGCGCCGGGCGCGCGGCGGGGGGCGGCGGCGGCGCCTCGGCCGCGACCAGCGCGGCGGGCCAGGGGGCGCAGGGCAGCGCCTCGGCGCTCGCGGCCCGGAATCCCGCCGCCTCCAGGCTGCCGAGCCAGAGCGCGGCGTCCGGCAGCGACCCGCCCTGCGATCCCGGCGCCGGCGGCGGGCCGAGCCCGCTCCACCATTCGGGGTCCTGCCCGCAGGCGAAGGTCCAGGCGCGGCCCGGCAGCGGCTCGGCCAGCAGCAGCGCGCCGCCCTCGGCCAGCGCCGGGCGCAGCGCCGCCGCCAGCCGCGCGCCGGCCCGCCCGCGCGCCGCCGGCGCCAGCCCCACCACCAGGTCGGCGACGATCGGCGGCGGCGTGCCGGCGTCCGGGTCCCAGACCGCGCTGTCCAGCGCCATCCCCGGCGGGGCCGGCGGCAGCGGCACCCGCGCCTCCCCGGAAGCGACGTAGCGCACCTGCCGCCCGAGCGGCGCCAGCCGCGCCACGACCCGCCGCGCCAGCGCATCGCCGGCCGCCGAGACTTCCAGGATCCGCAGCGGCCGCGTCTCCGGCCAGGCGGCGGCCAGCGCGGCGACGGCCGCGGCCAGCGCATCGGCCAGCCGCCCGAAGGCGGCGCCCTGGGCGGGCGGCGGGGCGGCGCCGTGGCGCCCGCCCTGCAACGCCGACGGCAGCGCCTCCATCGCCTCGGCCAGCCAGGCGAGGTCGAGCGCCAGTTCCGGCCGCTCCGCCAGGATGGCGCGCCAGATCTCGGCGGCCGGCGGCAGCGCCTGGTCCGGCAGCAGGCGGAAGCCGGACGGCGTCGCCTCCGCCGCCCCGTCCTCGACCAGGGCGCGGCGCAGGAAGGCCTGGTAGGCGGCGGCCTCCGGCGCGGCGGCGGCCAGCGGCATCGATTGCGCGGCGGCGGCCACCATCGCCTCGACCAGCAGCGCCACCTCCGACAGGTCGCGCGACGCCGCCTCCCGCGCCGCGGCATCCACCGCCACGCCCAGGGCCGGCGGCGGCGGCGCGCCTTCCGCGGCGGGCACCCAGTCGATGCGGCTGGCGATCTCGGCCGCCGGCGCGGCGCCGGGCAGGGCGATGCGCCAGAACTCCGCGCCCTCGGCCACCGCCACCGCGCGCCCGGCGCCGTCGCGCAGCACCAGCCGCGCCTCCGCCGAGCGCGTGCCGAGCCGCGTCACCTCGAGCTCCGCCGCCACCGCCGGCGCGGCGCCGGGCAGCGCGACCAGCCGGGCGACGCGCACCGGCACCACCCCGGTGCCGTCGGGGATGTCCGGCGCCAGCAGGCCCAGCAGCCCCTGGAAGGCCCCGTCCAGCCGGGACGGATGCAGCAGGAAGCCGGCATCCGGCGGCGCCGCCTGCGGCAGGGCGAGCTCCACCCGCGCACGCCCGGCCGCGCGGTCCGCCGCCACCGACGCCACCGCCGCGAAGGCCGGGCCGTAGGCCAGGCCGAGCCGGGCGGCGACGGCGCGCACCGCCTCCCCCGCCACGGGCTCCGCCGCCGCGACCGGCAGGGGCGGCACGGCGAGCGCGTTGGCCGAGCCCGGCCGCGCCTCGGCCAGGGCATGCAGGGTCCAGCCCTCCTCCGCCAGGCGCCGGCGGCTTTCCAGCCGGAAGGCGCCCTCGGGCGAGAGGCTGCAGCGGACCTCGCGCGCCCGGGACGTCTCCAGCGGCAGGGCGCGCAGGATGCGGAATTCCGCGAGTTCCAGCGCCGCGGCATCCGGGTGGCAGGCGCGCGCCGCGGCCAGCGCCATGTCGAGCATCGCCGCCGCCGGCAGGACCGCATCGGGCCCCAGCCGGTGGTCGGCCAGCCAGGGCGCGGCTTCCGTGTCGAGCGCGCGGGTCCACACCCCGGGCTCGGCCCCGGCGCGGCGGAAGCCCAGCAGCGGATGGTCCTCGACGGGGTCCACGATGCGCAGGCTTTCGGGGGTGGCGGCGTGCCAGGCGCGGATGCGGTGGAACGGGGTCGGCGGCAGGCGGCGTTCCGCGGGGCCGGCGAAGGCCGGGCCCTCGCGCGGGTCGGCGCCGGCGGCGAAGGCGCGGTCGGCGGTGGCGGCGAAGGGGTCCTCGCCGGCCGGGTCGCGGCGCGACAGGCTGGGCAGGCAGGCGGCCGGCAGCCGCGCGGCGCGGCAGGTCTCCCGCAGGTAGGATTGCAGGACGGGGTTGGGCCCGATCTCCAGGAACAGCCGCGCGCCCTGCGCCAGCGCCGCGCGCATGGCGGCCTCGAAGCGCACCGGCTGGCGCAGGTTGCGCCACCAATAGGCGGGGCCCGCCTCGCCCGCCGCCAGCGCCGCGCCGGTGACGGTGGAGAGCATCGGCAGGGCCGGCGCCGCCGGCCGCAGCCCGGCCAGCTCCGCCAGCAGCCCGTCGCGCGCGGGGTCCATCGCCGCGCTGTGGAAGGCGTAGTCCAGGTCGAGCCCGATCCAGCCGATGCGCCGCGCCTCCGCCCGTTCCCGCACCACGGCAAGGTCGGCCTCCGGGCCCGCCAGGGTGACGGAGCCGGGCGCGTTCAGCGCCGCGACCTCCACCGCCGTGCCGGCAACCAGCGCGGCGGCTTCCTCGGCCCCCGCGGCGAGCGCGGCCATCCGCCCCTGTCCGCGCAGCAGGTGCTGGTGGCGGCTGCGCGCCACGATCAGCCGCGCGGCATCGCCCAGCCCGAGCACCCCGGCCGCCAGCGCGGCCGCGACCTCGCCGACCGAATGGCCGAGCACCATCGCCGGCCGCAGCCCCTGCCCGGCCAGCGCGTCCAGGCTCGCCGCCTGGATCGCGAAGAGCAGCGGCTGCGCGCGGTCGGTGGCGGCCAGTTCCTCCGCCGTGACGCCGGCCTCGATCCGCGCCATCGGCGACCAGCCGAGCAGCGGCGCCAGCGCCCCGTCCACCCGCGCCAGCGCCGCACGGAACGGCGCGGAGGCGGCCAGCGCCGCCTGCGCCATGCCCGCATGCTGCGCGCCGTTGCCGGCGAAGACGAAGCAGGCCGGCGCGGCGCCGGTATCGGCGGCCAGCCCCGCGGCGACGCCGGGCGCCGCGCCGTCGCGCGCCCAGCCATCGAGCGCCGCGGCCAGCGCCGCCCCGTCCGCCCCGCGCAGCGCGAGGCGATGCGGCAGCAGGTCGCGGTGCCGCGCCGCGCCGCGCGCGAGTGCGGCCGCCTGGCGCGGGGCCGCGCCGGCCAGCCGGTCGCGCCAGGCGCCGGCCAGGGCCTTCAGCCCCTCCGCAGAGCGCGCCGAGAGCAGCAGCGGCGGCGCCCCGCCCGCCTTCGGCGCGCGCCGCCGCGGCGTGGCGGGGGCGGGGCCGAGCAGCACGCAGGCATTGGTGCCGCCGAAGCCGAAGGAATTGACGCCCGCCACCGCATCCGCCGGCGCGTCCAGCGGCTCCGCCAGCGCGGGGACGCGGATGTTCAGCGCTGCGTAGTCGATGTGCGGGTTGGGTGCCGACTGGTGCAGCGTCGGCGGCACCACCCGCTTCGCCAGCACCAGCATGGCCTTGACCAAGCCGGCGATGCCGGAGGCGGGCTCCAGGTGGCCGATGTTCGACTTGATCGAGCCGATCGGCAGCGGCGAAGCGCGTCCCGCCGCCGCGGCGCTGCCGATCGCCCAGGCCTCCATCGGGTCGCCGACGGAGGTGCCGGTGCCATGCGCCTCGAAATAGCCGATGCGGTCGGGGCCGATGCCGGCTTCCGCCATCACCCGGCGGATCAGCGCGGCCTGGGCGTCGCGGTTGGGCAGCGACAGGCCGATGGTCCGCCCGGCGCTGTTCACCCCGCTGCCCAGGATGACGGCGCGGATGGCATCGCCGTCCCTGAGCGCCGCATCCAGCGGCTTCAGCAGCAGCGCGCCCGCGCCTTCCGCCCGGACATAGCCGTCCGCCGCCGCATCGAAGGCCCGGCACCGCCCGGTGGGGGAGAGCATGCCGGCGCGGGAGAAGCCGCCGAAGGCGAAGGGCGAGAGCAGCAGCTGCACGCCGGCCGCCACCGCGACCTCGACCCGCCCTTCCGCCAGTTCCCGGCAGGCGCGGTGCAGCGCGACGAGCGAGGAGGAGCAGGCGGTGTCGATCGTCTCCGCCGCGCCGCGCAGGTCGAAGACATTGGCGATGCGGTTGGACAGGATCGACAGCGCGTTGCCGGTCATGAAATACCGGTCGGCGCCGGCATAGTCCTGCAGCCGGAGTTCCGCGTAGTCGGTGGACGACCCGCCGACGAAGACCGCCGCCTCCCGCCCCGCCAGGGCGGAGGCGCGCCAGCCGGCATCGTCTATCGCGTGCTGGGTGACTTCCAGCAGCAGGCGCTGCTGCGGGTCCATCTCGGCGGCTTCGCGCGGGGAGATGCCGAAGAAGGCGGCGTCGAAGCCGGAAACGTCGCCGAGATGGCCGGCGGCATGGGTGTAGCCGCGCCCCGGCTCGCCGCGGCGGGGATGCAGGAAGGCGGCCTGGGGGAAGCGGTCCTGCGGCAGGGTGGAGACGGCGTCGCGGCCGCTGGCCAGCAATTCCCAGGCGGCATCGAGGCCATCGGCCCCGGGCAGCCGGCAGGCCGCGCCGACGATGGCGATGGGCACCGCCCTGCGGCGCGCGGCATCCACGCCCCCGCGGGACGCGGCATCCACGCCCCCGCGGGACGCGGCATCCACGCTTCTGCGGGGCGCGGCATCCACGCCCCCGCGGGACGCGGCATCCACGCTTCTCCGGGGCGCGGCATCCACGCTTCTGCGGGGCGCGGCATCCACGCCCCCGCGGGACGCGGCATCGACGGCCCTGCGGGGCGCGGCATCCACTCCCCCGCGGGGCGCGTCATCCACGGCCCTGCGGGACGCGTCATCCACGGCCCTGCGGGACGCGTCATCCACGGCCCTGCGGGACGCGTCATCCACGGCCCTGCGGGCCGGGGCAGCCCGTGGAGGACGAGCGCTGCGGGACATCGCCTCAGACCAGGGGCGCGGAACGGGACGCGGCGGTTCGGGACGCGGCGGATGGGCCGCCGGCGGGGTCAGGCCCCGCCATCTTCGCGCCGCTGCACGCCGATGGCGGGCACCCGCGGGCGGCTGGCGATGGCCGGCAGCGGCCGCGGGCCGGCGGGCCGCCCGACCAGGCTGTCGAGCATGCCTTCCACCTGGCGGAAATGCTCGTCCCAGCTCGGGGCGCGCCATTGGCCGAGCCGCGCGAGCTGCGCGCGGCGCGCCAGGCTGTCCGGGCGGGCATAGTCCAGCACCGCGCTGCGCCAGGCCGCGCCGTCCAGCGGGTCCAGGTAGTCGGGGACGCCGCGCCCCACCTCCCGCAGTGCCGGCAGGTCGGAGACGATGGCCGGCACGCCAAGCGCCAGCGCCTCGCCCAGCGGCAGGCCGAAGCCTTCCGCGAAGCTGGGCAGCAGCAGGGCGCGGGCGCCGCGCAGCAGCGACGCGACCTCGCGGTCCGGCAGGGCGCCGGCTTCCCGCACCAGGCCGTCCAGCGCCGCGCAGCGCTCCAGCATGTCGAGGACGTTCTCGTTCTCCCAGCCGCGGCGGCCGACCACCACCAGGCGTGGCGCGGCCGCGCCATGGGTGCCGGCCAGGTGCCGCCAGAGGTTCAGCAGCAGCAGGTGGTTCTTGCGCGGCTCGATGGTGCCGAGGGCGACGAAATAGGGCCGGATCGCGACCGGCGGCTCCTCCACCTGCGGAAGCTCGACGCCGAGGGGGGCCACCACCAGCGGCGGCTCCGTCGCGCGCGCCGCCAGCCACGGGCCGAGTTCCTTGCCGGTGGCGGCGGAGTTGACGACGATCGCATCCGCCAGCGCCGCGGTGGTGGCGATGCGGCGCCGGTGCTTCTCCGCCTGGCCGGCGCGGGCGAATTCCGGGTGCTGCATCGGGATCAGGTCGTGGATCAGCGGCACGAAGTGGCAGCCCTGCCGGCGCAGCGCGGCGATCAGGGCGGGGCGTTCCAGCGCGCGGTGGGACACCAGCAGGAAGATCTTGTGGCCCGGCCGGCGCAGCGCCTCCGCCAGGGCGCTGCGGCCGAAGGGCAGCGCCAGGCGGGCGCGCCGCACCACGGCGGCGGCCGAGGCGGTGCCGCTGGCCCAGCTGGCTTCGATCGCCTGCACGAGGTCGCGCACCAGCGCGATCGGCAGCGCCGCGAAGCCGACCAGCGGCAGTTCGGCGACGAAGGTGGTGCGGTCCGCGGATTGGAAGGCCCAGTGGCGGGCATAGGCGAGTTCGACGCGATCAATGCCGGTCGGGGCGGGCCGACGGGCCACGGTGAGCAGGCGCGAAATATCGAGGATGACCTGCACGCTGACCCTCGACCCCCGCTTCTGCTGCGAACACAATCTCAACAACGCAACCATGGGTTTAAGGTTTCCCCTGCCCATCCGCGCTGCGCGATTGCTTCGCATCCTGTAGAACAGAACGCGCGATACGCTGCGTCACAATATTGTGCAGCGCGGAACCGCGCGTCAATCGCACATTTGTCGCGCGGTCCGTTGCATTTTGGTGCAATGCCCAGGATCGCAGCGCCGCGTGCATGCGCCGCGCGCAGCCCGGGCACACGTGTTGCGTGCAGATGCGGACAGCATCGGCGGCGGAGGCGCCGCCCACCCGCCGCACAGGGCGCGATCAGTCGCCGTCCGGGCGGATCACGTTGCTCGGGATGCCGAGTAGCAAATTGTCCCGCATCGTCTCGGCGCTCTTCCGCCGGATATCGGCCCAGGCCTCCGGCGTGTGGAAGGCGCTGTGCGGCGTCACCACCAGGCGGCCGGCCAGCCAGGGCTCGCGCCGCCGATAGGCCTGCAGCAGCGCCGGCGCCGGCTCCGGCGGCGGCTCCACCGGGATCACGTCGAGCCCGGCGCCCGCCACATGCCCCGACCGGAGCGCCGCTTCCAGCGCATCGAGGTCGAGGCTGGTGCCGCGTGCCGTGTTCACCACCACCGCGCCGGCCGGCAGCTGCGCCAGCTGCGCCGCCCCCACCAGCCCGCGCGTCAGCCGCGTGTCCGGCACGTGGATCGACAGCACGTCCGCATGCCGCATCAGCTCGTCGAGCGTCCGGCACCGCCCGATGCCGAGCGCCCGATCCGCGCCGTTCGGCAGGAAGGGGTCGAAGAAGGCGACCTTGAAGCCGAAGGCCTTGGCGCGCAGCGCGACCGCCGTGCCGATCCGGCCGAGGCCCAATATGCCGAAGCCCTGCACCTCCGCCCGGCGGATCAGCGGGTGGTCGAGGTAGCGCCAGGGTGCCGGCGGGTCGGCGCGCTGCAGGTCATGGTGCAGCACGATGCCCCGCCGCAGCGACAGCGCCAGCGCCATCGCGTGGTCCGCCACCTCCATCGTGCCGTAGTCGGGGACGTTGCAGACGGTGATGCCGCGCGCCGCGCAGGCCGCCCGGTCCAGCCGGTCGTAGCCCACGCCGGTGCGCACCACGACCTTGAGCCGGGGGAACCGCGCGACATGGTGGGCGCGCAGCCAGTGGCGGAAGACCAGCAGCCCGTCGACGCGCGCGCAGACCTCGTCGGACAGCGCATCGAGGCTCCCGGTGTGCGGCGCGCCGCCGCGCAGCAGCTCAACCTCCGGCCCCAGGATCTCCTGCTCGAGCGCCGCGTCGGGGTACATCGCCTCGGGCTCGAGGACCGTCAGTCGCGCCAAATCCGCCTCCCCTCCCGCCGGCGTGGCCGGCTGGCGGCACGATGCGCCGGCGAGCCCTCGGGCGACAAGCCGGGGTGGCGGCGCGGGGCGGCCGCAGCCGGGCGGGGCGCCGCCCCATCGGCGCTAACTTATCGGCGAAGGGTGCGCGAGGTGGCCCGGGTGGAGGCGTTGCCTCCCCCCCGTCGAACGCCTTCGGCGTTTGACCCCCCCCCACAACCAGAGCTGCCGCCCTGGACCGGCGTCAGTAGAAAGAACAAGCAAATCAGGGGGGTTCCAACGGGCCGCTGCCCCTTGGCGGGGGTCGGACGCATGCGTCCGACGGGCAGAGCCCCGGCCGGAGCGCGAGGCGGAGCCTCGCACCTTCCGCCGTCGCCGTTCCCATGGTCGCCAAGCCAAAGTTGGCGCCCATGGGGCGCCGCCCCTTCACGGGGGGCCTCCGGCGGCGCGCGGGCGCGGCGAGGCGCCCCGCTTGGCCGGGACGCGGCGGCCCCGCGGCCGCCGCGCTGCTCAGGCCGGCTGCGTCAGCGGCGCCACCAGCCGCGCTTGCGCGGCAGGTCCTCGGCCGCCGCGCCGTCGAGCACGATCGGCGCGACCGGCGGGGCGACCACCGGCTCCTCGCGCGCCGGCGCGGCGGCGGCGGGCGCCTCGGCCGCAGGCGCGGGTTCCGGCGCGGCGGGCGCCTGCACCGCCGCCGCAGGTCCGGGC
>JAIYDD010000237.1 GCA_027487675.1 Acetobacteraceae bacterium
CGCCGCCTGCGCGACCTGATGCAGGATGCCCGCACGGCGCGGGAGGAGACGGGCATCGCCACCCTCTCGCTCGGCATCGGCACGCTGGCCTGGCGCGACCCCGGCACGCCCACGACCGAGCGCCTGGCCCCGCTCGCCCTGCTGCCGGTGACGCTGGAGCGGGAGGGCGTGTCGCAATCCTTCCGCCTGCGCGCCGCCGGCCTCGACGTGCAGGAGAACCTCTCGCTCCGCCAGAAGCTCGCCAGCGAGTTCCGCCTCGCGCTGCCCGATTTCGACGCCGCCGCCTACGACCCCACCGCCTGGGCGGACGCCGTGCAGGCCGCGATCGGCGCGCGCGAGGGCTGGGGCGTGGACGCCGACGGCCTCGCCCTGGGCCTGTTCAGCTTCGCCAAGTTCCTGATGTGGCGCGACCTGGACCCGGCCCAGAATCCCGGCCTGCTGGAGCACGAGGTGGTGCGCGCGCTCGTCGGCGGCGCTATGCTCCAGGCCGCGCCGCCCTTCCCCGACGACGCCGACGTGGATGCCGAGATCCGCGTCGAGCGCCTGGACCACGTGGTCGACGTCGACGGCAGCCAGGCGCTCGCCGCCGAGGCGGTGCGCCGCGCCGGCCATGTCGTCATCCAGGGCCCGCCCGGCACCGGCAAGAGCCAGACCATCACCAACATCATCGCCCAGGCCGTGCTGGATGGCCGCAGCGTGCTGTTCGTGGCGGAGAAGCTGGCGGCGCTGGAAGTGGTGCAGCGCCGCCTCGCCTCGGTCGGCCTCGGCCCCGCCTGCCTCGAGCTGCATTCGGAGAAGCAATCCAAGCGCGCCGTGCTGGACGAGCTGCGCGCCACCCTCGCCCTGCCCCCCCGCCCGCGGCCGGACCGCGAGGCGCTGGTCAAGCGCCTGGGCGCGCTGCGCGCTCGGCTGAACGGCCATGCGGCCGCCATGGCCGCCCCGGTCGGCGCCAGCGGCCGCCCGCTGCACGCGGTCGCCGGCCGCCTGGTCGCCCTGCGCGCCGCCGCGGCCCGCCCGCCCGAATTCACGCTGCCCGCCGCCGGCTGGACCGCCACCCGCATCGCCGAGGCCCGCCACGCCGTCGAGGAACTGGCCACCCGCGCCGCGGAGGGCGCCCCCGCCTCCCCCTGGCGCGGCGTGACCGCGGCGCTGCCGCCGACCGACCAGGAAAGGCTGCTCGCGCGCCTGCCCGCGCTGATCCGCGCCATCACGGGCGGCGCCGCCGCGCTGGCCCCGGCCGCCGCCGCGCTCGGCCGCCCCGCAACCGGCCCGGACGCCGCGCGCGCGCTGCTGGCGCTGTCCCGCGCCGTCGCCGCCGCGCCGCCGCATGACCGCGAAGCGATGGCGCATCCCGCCTGGGCCGCCGATCCCGCGCCGCTGCGGGCGCTGGCCGCCGATGCCGCGCTGGTCGAGGCCGCCGCGCGCGACCCCCGCCTGCTGCCGGGCGCGCTGGAGGCCGCCGGCATCGCCGAGGCGCGCGCCGCGCTGGCCGAGGGCGGCGGCATCTTCGGCTTCCTGTCGGGCACCCAGCGCGCCGCGAAGGCGCTGGCGGCGCGCGTCGCCGCCAACCCCGCCGACCCGCTGCCGGCGCTGGACGCGGCGCTGGCCGCCCAGGCCGCCCGCGCGCGCATCGCCGCGGCCGAGCCCACCGCGCGCGCCGCCTTCGGCACGCTGTGGGGCGGCGGCGCCGCGCCGCTGGCCGCCCTGGTCGCCTGGCGCGAGCAGGCGGGCGCGGAAGCCGCCGCCGCGCTCGCCGCGGCCATGCCCGCGGTCGCGGAAGCGCCCGCGCAGGCCGCCCTCGACGCCGTGGCGGAGCTGACGGCGCAATCCGGCCTCGACCTCGCCGAGGGTTTTGGACGCGCCGACCCGCCGCTCTCCGACATCGCCGCCCGCCTCGGCGACTGGGCCGCGGCGCCGGAGGGGCTCGGCGCCTGGCTCGGCTGGCGCCGCGCGGTGGCCGAGGCCGGGCCCGACCTCGCCCCCCTGGTCGAACGCCTGGAAGACGGCCGCCTGCCGCCCGAGCAGGCCGCGACCGCCTTCGACTACGCCCTGGACGAGGCGCTGCTGAAGGCCGCGATGCGCGCGCGCCCCGAGCTGGCCGCCTTCGACGGCGACGCCTTCGACCGCCTGGTGGCGGACTTCGCCGAGGCCGACCGCGCCCGCGTGGAGCTGACGCGCCGCGAAGCCGCCTGGTGCCATGCCGAACGCCTGGCGCAGGTGCGGGCCGGCGCGCCCGGCTATGCCGTGCTGAAGGGCGAGTTCGAGAAGAAGCGCGGCCACCTGCCCGTCCGCGCGCTGCTCGACCGCGCCGGAAGCGCGATGCAGCTCGCCAAGCCGGTCTTCATGATGTCGCCGCTCTCCGTCGCGCAGTTCCTGGCGCCGCCGCCGCCGTCCGAGGACCGTAGCGCCGACAGGCGCGGAGGCCTGAATAGGCCGGCCACGCATCTGCGCCCCGGCCTGACCTTCGACCTGCTGGTGGTGGACGAGGCGTCGCAGATCGAGCCGGTGGATGCGCTCGGCGCCATCGCCCGCTGCCGCCAGGTGGTGGTGGTCGGCGACGACCGGCAGATGCCGCCCACCCGCTTCTTCCAGCGCATGACCGGCGAGGAGGGCGAGGGCGAGGAGGAGCTGGACGACGCGCCCGTCGCCGCCCGCGACGTGGAGAGCATCCTGGGCCTCGCCAATGCCCGCGGCGTGCCGAACGTGATGCTGCGCTGGCACTACCGCAGCCGGCACGAGAGCCTGATCGCGACCAGCAACGCCGAGTTCTACGACGGAAGGCTGATGGTGCTGCCGAGCCCGCGCGCGCGCAGCGCCACGCTCGGCCTGTCGCTGGTCCCGGTGGATGGGCGCTGGGAATCGGGCGCCGGCGTCAACCGCATCGAGGCGGAAGCGGTCGCGCGGGCCGTGCTGGCCCACGCGAAGGACACGCCCGGCGACAGCCTGGGCGTCGCCGCCTTCAGCGTGAAGCAGCGCGACGCGATACTGGACGCGGTGGAGAAGCTGCGCCGCGAGAACCCCGACTCGGAAAACTTCTTCGCGGCCCACGAGCACGAGCCCTTCTTCGTCAAGAACCTGGAGAACGTGCAGGGCGACGAGCGCGACAGCATCATGATCAGCATCGGCTACGCCCGCGGCGCCGACGGCAAGCTCGCGATGCGCTTCGGCCCGCTCTCGGCCGATGGCGGGGAGCGGCGGCTGAACGTGCTGATCACGCGGGCCAAGAAGCGCTGCGTGGTGTTCAGCGGCATCGCGGCGGACGACATCGACCTCGACCGTGCGGCGGGGCGCGGCGTGGCGGCGCTGAAGACCTTCCTGCGCTTCGCCGCCGCTGCGCAGAACCGCGCGCAGGCGGGCGAGGCCGCGGCGACGCCGCTCGCCGGCGTGATCGCGGCGGAAATCCGCGCCCTCGGCAAGGAGGCCGCCGCGCGCATCGGCACCTCGGGCCTGTTCCTCGACGTCGCGGCGCGGGAGGGGGAGGATTTCGTGCTCGGCGTGGAAGCCGATGCCGGCGACTGGGCCGCGGTGCGCGCGGCGCGCGACCGGGAACGCGGCCGCCCCGCCGCGCTCGGCATGATGGGCTGGAAGCTGCACCGCGCCTGGTCGCTCGCCTGGCTGCAACGGCCGGAGGCGGAACGCGCGCGGCTGCGCGCGGCGCTGGGCGCGGCGCCCGAGGCGCCGGCGGAGACACAGGCCGCCGCCGGCCCCGACCCCGGCCTCGCCCTGCCCTATGCCGAGGCCGCGCCCGCGGTCCCCGCCGGCCCGATCCCCGCCGTGCCCTTCGCGAAGCTGTCGGAGATCCTGGCCGAGATCATCCGCGTCGAGCAGCCCGTGCACGCCGAGGCGATCGCCGAACGCGCGCGGATCCTGTTCGCCCGCGACCGGCTGGACGCCGCCGACCGCGCCGCGCTGCAGCAGGCGCTGCGGCTGGCCGGCCAGTTGCAGGGCGTCGCGGAACGCGCCGGCTTCTGGGTGGCCGAGGACGCGCCCCCCGTCGCCCCGCGCGACCGCCGCGCCGCCGCGCCGCATCTGCGCCAGGCCCGCCTGGTGCCCCCCGCCGAGGTCGAGGCCGCCGCGCGCGCCCTGATGGCGGCCGCGCAGGTGGCGACGGAGGAGGAATTGGCGGCCGGCATCGCCCGGCTGCTCGGGCTGGACGGTGCGGCGGCGCCGGCCATCGCGGCGCGCGTCGCCGCGCTGGTCGGGGCGGGGGCGATCGCGCTGCCGGGCTGAGGCGCGCCGCCCGCCGCCGGGCCGGCAGGGCGGCGGCGGCCGGTCCGGGCCGCGGGGAAAGGCCGGGCGGTGCGAGGGCGCCCGGCCTGCTGCCGGCAGGCCAGGCGGGCCGCCCCCACCCGCGATCCTGCGCCTCGCCCCCCCTTCCGCTCGCCCCGCGCAACCATCCGCGCGGCGCAAGCGTTCCCGCCCGCATGGGACCACGGCCACGGCAATCGCCCGGCACGAACCATGAGGCAGGGAGAATTTCGATGCGCATGAACCTTCTCGGGGCCGCGGCCCTCGGGCTGCTGGTCGCCGCCTGCGGCACCGATCCGCGGGAACGCACCACCGGCGGCGCCGCCGCCGGCGCCGCGACGGGTGCCGGCATCGGCGCGCTCGGCGGGCCGGTCGGCGCGCTGGCGGGGGCCGCGATCGGCGGCGGCGCCGGCGCCGTGACGGGCGCGGTGACCGAGCCGCGGGACGTGAACCTGGGCCGCCCCGTCTGGCGCGACCCGGAGGTGCGGGTGCCGGGCGTGCGCGAAGGCGGCGGCCGCGCGGGCGGCGGTGCGGTGCGGGTCTCGGCCGAGACGATGGAGACGCAGCGCGCGCTGTCCGGCCGCGGCTACGATGTCGGCCCGGTGGACGGCATAAGCGGCCCGCGCACCGATGCCGCGCTGCGCGAGTTCCAGCGCGACCAGGGCATCCCGGCCACCGGCCGCGCCGACCCGCGCACGCGTCAGGCGCTGAACATCGCCGGCGCGTCCGACACGCGCACCGGCACGGACGGCATGAACCGCGGCACGACCGGCGGCGGCATGCCGCGCGACAGCATGGGCAACACCACCGGCGGCAACACCACCGGCGGCAACACCACGCGCGGCAACACCACGGGCGGCACCACCACCGGCGGCAACACCGTGGGCGGCAACACCACGGGCGGCAATGTCCAGGGCGGCGGCACCTTGGGCGGCGGCGGCAGAAACGCCGTGCCCGGCAACACCGGCGCGCGCGGCGAGCAGGCGCCGGGCGCCCCCGGCGTCGGCGGCACGCTCGGCGGCGGCCGCGGCACGCCGGGCGTCAATGCCTCGCCCGACAACCCCGCCACCGGCTCCAACTCCGCCGGCAGCAGCAGCCAGTGACGCCGGCAGGGGCGGGCGCCGCGGCGCCCGTCCCTGTCGCGTTCAGGCGCCGAACATGGTGTTCGGCAGGAAGGTCACGATGGCGGGGAACAGCGTCACCAGCACCACCGCGACCAGCATCAGCAGGAAGAAGGGCACGGTGTTGCGCGTGACCTCCAGCATGTCCTTCCCCGTCAGCCCCTGCAGCACGAACAGGTTGAAGCCGACCGGCGGCGTGATCTGCGCCATCTCCACCACCAGCACGATGAAGATGCCGAACCAGATCAGGTCGAAGCCGGTCGCGGCGATGATCGGCAGCACGACGGACGCCGTCAGCACGATCATGCTGATGCCGTCGATGAAGCAGCCGAGCACGATGTAGATCAGCGTCAGCACGAGGATGATGGCGAAGGGGCTGAAGCCCTGCGCGCCGACCCAGGCGGCCATCGCGGCCGGGATGCCGGAATAGGCCATCGCCTTGGTCAGGAAGGCCGCCCCCGCCAGGATCAGCATGATCATGCAGGAGGTGCGGACGGCGCCCATCAGGGATGCGACGAAGCTCTCCCAGCTCAGCGTCCGCCCCCAGGCCGACAGCGCCAGCGCGCCCGCCACGCCGAACACCGCGGCTTCGGTGGCCGTCGCCCAGCCGAAATAGATGCTGCCCATCACGAAGGCGATCAGCAGCACCACCGGGATCAGCTGGCCGCTGGCCTTCAGCTTGGCCAGGAAGGGCATCGGCGGATCGGCGGGCGGCGTGCGGTCGGGGTTCAGCAGCGACCAGATCGCGATGTAGCCGCTGAACAGCGCCATCAGCAGCAGCCCGGGCACGATCCCGGCGATGAACAGCCGCACGATCGAGACCTCGGCCGCCACGCCGTAGACGATCATCACGATGGACGGCGGGATCAGCAGGCCGAGCGTGCCGGCCCCTGCCAGCGACCCGATCGCCAGCGGCTGGTGGTAGCCGCGCGCGGCCAGCGCCGGCAGCGACATCCGCCCGATGGTCGCGGTGGTCGCGGCACTCGATCCCGACACCGCGGCGAAGATGCCGCAGCCGATCACGTTCACATGCATCAGCCGGCCCGGCAGCCGCTGCACCCAGGGGGCGAGGCCCTTGAACATGTCCTCGCTGAGCTTCGTGCGGAACAGGATCTCGCCCATCCAGATGAAGAGCGGCAGGGCGGCGAGCGTCCAGGAGGCGAGCCCCGCCCAGACCGCGCTGCCGAGCACCTTCTCGGCCGGGAAGCTCGCCATGCCCGGCATCAGCACCGGCAGCACGACGATGCCGACCAGCCCCGTGGCGAGCAGCCCGAGCCCGATCCAGACGCCGAGCGCCAGGATCGCGAACAGCGCGCCGAGCAGCAGCAGCGCGGCCTCGGTCTGGGCGAGGTCCATGGCTCAGATCTCCTCGGTGGCGCGGGACATGGCGGAGGCCTCCGCCGCGCGGCGATAGGACGGCACGCCCCCGGCGAGGTGCACGGCCAGGTCGTCGGCCAAGGCGAGGGCGAACAGCGCGCAGCCCGCGGCGCAGGCGGCCTGCGGGTACCACAGCAGCCAGGGCACGGTGCCCTGCGCCACGTCCTCGAACTGCCAGGAATCATAGGCCAGGTCGCCGACCGAAAAAGCGAGGAAGGCCGCGAGCGCGGCGGTCGCGGCCAGCGCCACCGCCTCCATCACGAAGCGCGGGCCGCCCTTCACATGGCCGATGAGGAGGTCGACGCGGATATGCGCGCCGTGGCGGAAGGCATAGGCCAGCGGCAGCAGCGCCGATCCGGCGACGGCGAAGGCGGTCAGGTCGTCGGCGCCGGCGAACTGGATGCCGAATTGCCGGCCGACCACCTGGGCGGCGATGATCGCGCCGATCGCGGCCAGCGCCACCCCGCCGGCGACGCCGCCGGCGAGGTAGAGCAGGTCGAGCAGCCTGCGCAGCGCCGCCATCTCAGCGCTGCCCTGCCGCGGTGCGGCCCGTGTCGAAGATCGGGGTCATGTCTCGGCCGGGCTCCTCGCGGGCGGTGTGGGGCGGGCGGTGTGGGGCGGGCGGTGGCTGGCGCAAGCATCAAGGCCCGGCCGGTGGCAGGGGGGAAGCCCCGGCGCGCGTGTCGCGGCGCGGCGGCGCGGCCTGGCTGCCTGCCGGCGCGGCAGCCCCGGCGCAGGGGTGCCGCCGCGCTGGGCGCCGCCGTGTCGGGCGCGGCCGCCGCCGGCCGCGCCGGACCTCCGGGCCTCGCGGCCCTTCGGTCCCCGGCCGGATCAGGCCCGGTAGGCCGCGATCAGCCGCGCGCCGTCCTCGCCGGCGCGCTGCACCCATTCGTCGGTCATCTGCCGGCTGACGCGGCGCAGCCCTTCGAGGAATTCCGGCGTCGGCGGGATCACCTGCATGCCCCGCTGCGCCAGCGTGGCTTCGGTGGTGCGCTGCGCCTCCGCGGACATCTCGTAGCCGCGGCGTTCGGCGGCGGCGGCGAGGTCCCGCACCCGCTGCTGCAGGTCCGCCGGCAGCGCCTCCAGCGCGCGGCGGCTGACCAGCACGGCGTTCTTCGTCATCGAGAAGCCGAGCGGCGTGAACACCCGCGCATAGTCCCAGGCCGAGGTGTCGACGCCGGTCTGGGCGGAGGTGATCTGCGCCTGCACCACGCCGGTGGCGAAGGCCTGCGCCAGTTCCGCCGCCTGCACCAGCGTCGGCTGCGCGCCGACGATGGTGGCGAAGCGGTTGGTCGCCGGCGAGAAGGTGCGGAAGCGCAAGCCCCGCAGCCCCTCGATCGTGGCGATCGGCGCCTGCGCGTAGAGCCCCGCCGGCGGCCAGGGCACCATGTAGAGCAGCGACAGGCCCTGGCGCGCCAGCCGCGCCTCGATGAAGGGCTTCTGCAGGTCGGCGAGCTTCTTCGCCTCCTCGAAGTTGGTCACCAGCTGCGGGATGGCGTCGGCGTCGAAGAAGACGTCCTCGTTCGAATAGGCGGTCAGCAGGATCTCGCCCATCTGCACCTGGCCGGTCTGCACGCCGCGCTTGATCTGCGGCATGGGCAGCAGGCTGGCGCCCGAATGCAGCTGCACCGCGAGCCGCCCGCCCGAGGCCTGTTCGAGATCGGTCAGGAACTGGCGGATGTTGCGGGTGTGGAAGTTCCCGTCCGGATAGGGTGTCGCCATCTGCCAGCGCGTGGCCTGGCTGGCGGCGTCGCGCCCGGCGAGCGGCAGCAGGCCGGCGGCCCCGGCGGCGGCGAGAACATGGCGGCGGCTCAGCATGCGGTGTCCCTCTTCTCCCTGGCGGAAAGCCATCCCAGGTGGGCAACATCGCCGCCGGACGGCGCGCCGGCAAGCCTCCGTTTCGGCGGGGCTACAGCGGATAGTCCCGCGCCGGGTCGATGCCGGCATCGGTCAGGAAGTGGCGCAGCCGGCCCACCTCGTCCTTCGACAGCCCGTGGTGGCTGTCGTGGAAGCCCTGGGTTTGGCCGTTCAGCGTGACCTTGATCTGGCCATGCCCGCCATGCGCGACCTCGGCGCCCAGATCGGCCAGCACGGCGGCGACGTGCCGCGCATCGATGTTGGCGCTGACCGGATGCGCGAAGAGCGCGTGCAGGACCTTGCGGTGGTGGTGGTTCATGCCGGCATCCCCGTGCTGGTGGCGCGGCCAGGATCGGCCGCACAGCCGGGGATGTCCTTGATCGGCATCAAGCCGCGCCGCGCCGTGGGCGGCGCAGCGCGCAGAGCCCCGCCAGCGCGGCGCCCAGAAGCCCCAGCGCAGCCGGTTCCGGCACCGGCACCATGCCGCCCTCGAAGCCCGGATTGTACGGGTAGAGGTCGCAATTGATGCAGCCCGCCGTCCAGGACGCCACGCCGTCCGGGTCCAGCGCGAAGGCAAACCACGGCAGGGTGCCGGGCCGCTCCGCGCTCGTCACGCGCAGCGCGAAGCCGCCGAGCGAGCCGCCGGGGCCGATCGTCGGCGGCACGGTGTAGGTGGTGGTGATCTGCCAGACATTGTCGTAGGGCAGCGCCGATCCGCCATAGGGCGAGAGGTCGAGCGGCGCGTTGACGGCCCAGTCGGTCGGGACGCCGACGATGTCGGGCGCGTCCGCGCGCGCGCCGACCAGATAGATCAGGAACGGCGCAGGCAGGTTGTTGGTCACCGTCAGGCTGACGGTCCAGTTCCCCGGCAGGCCGGTGACGAGCTGCGCCACCTGCACCGGCGCCGCCCGCGCCGCCGCGCCGGGAAGCAGGCCGAGCACGAGCGCGATGGCGGCCCGCGCCGCGATGCGTCCCCGATGCGGCATGGCGATCCCTCCCGGCCGGGGGTCACGCTACGCCAGCGGCCGGCCGGGCGGCAAGACGTTGCGGGGCCGGCGCGGCCGCCGCCTATCCCGCCGTCTCCACGTAGTGGCGCAGCTCCTCCGCCTCGTGCAGCGCCTCGTCGATGCGGGCCTTCACCAGGTCGCCGATCGAGACCATGCCGCACAGCCCGCCATCCTCGCCCAGCACCGGCAGGTGGCGCACGCGGCGGTCGGTCATCATGCCCAGCGCGTCCTGCACCTTGGTCGAGGGCGTCGCGGTGTGCAGCACCCGTGTCATCAGATGCGCCGCCTCCAGCCCCACCGCGGCTTCCCCGTGCAGCGCCACGCAGCGGACGATGTCGCGTTCGCTGACGATGCCCAGGATGTCGCCCGCCGCGTCGCGCACCAGCGCCGCGCCGATGCGGTGGCGGGCCAGCGTGCGCGCCACCTCCCCCACCTGCTCGTGCGGGCCGACGGAGACCACGTCGCCGCCCTTGGTCTTCAGGATCGCGCCGATCTGCATGTGCCGCTTCCTTCCCGCCTGGATCGGGAAGTCTGCCAAAGCGGGGTGCGGCGTTACAAGAAAACCATGTGCTGCGCTGCGATAGCGGCGGATCACGCGGCTGCGATGGCGGCGCGTGCTCAGGCCGGCGCCGCCTCCCCCTCCGCCGTCTGCGCGCCGGTCAGCTGCGTGCGCACCAGCTCCGCGAACAGCCCGTCCTGGCGCAGCAATTCCTCGAAGCTGCCGCGCTCGGCCACCCGGCCGTGCTCGAAGACCAGGATCTCGTCGGCGTCGCGCACGGTGGACAGCCGGTGCGCGATGACGAAGGTGGTCCGCCCGGCCATCAGCGCCTTCAGCGCCTTCTGCACCCGCGCTTCGGTGGCGGCATCCAGCGCGCTGGTCGCCTCGTCCAGGATCAGCACCGGCGGGTCCTTCAGCAGCGCCCGCGCGATCGCCAGCCGCTGGCGCTGGCCGCCGGACAGCGCCGAGCCCCTCTCGCCCACCATCGTCTCGAAGCCCTGCGGCTTGCGCTGGATGAACTCCAGCGCCTCCGCCATCCGGCAGGCGCGCTCGATGTCCTCGGCCGTCGCATCCGGCCGCCCGACCAGCAGGTTGTCGCGGATCGAGCGGTTGAACAGCAGGCTTTCCTGGAACACCACGCCGATGTTGCGGCGCAGGCTGTCGAGCGTCAGGTCGCGCAAATCCTGGCCATCCAGCGTGATGCGCCCGCCGACCGGGTCCCACAGCCGCTGCAGCAGCGCCATGGCTGTGGATTTCCCCGCCCCCGTCTGCCCGACCAGCGCGATGGTCCGCCCCGCCGGCGCTTCGATCGCGACCCCGTCCAGGATGCGCGGCCCGCCGGGATAGGCGAACGCCACCTCCTCGAACCGCACCGCCCCCGCGGCGCGCCCCAGCGCGACGGCGTCCGGCTTCTCCGGCACGGAGCTGCGTGCATCCATCACCTCGAAGAACTGCTGCAAGGCGGGTGCCTGGAACAGCATGTGCGACACGAAGGCCACCGCGCCTTCCAGCCGCGCGATCAGCAGCGTCGCGAAGCCCATGAAGGCGACGATCTCGCCGACGCTCGCCTGGCCGCGCAGGTGCAGCACCGTGCCGAGCAGGAAGATGGAGATCACCGTCAGCGTCGCCGCCGCCCGCGTCAGCACCGCCACCACCGCCCACCAGTTCAGCACCGGGAACTGCCGGTCCAGCACCTGGCCGACGATCTCGCGGAACAGCCGCGCCTCGGATTGCAGGCGGGAGAAGGACTGCACGACGATCACGTTCGACAGCGCGTCCTGGGCATTGCCGGCCAGCCGCGTGTGCAGCTGCTCCACCTCCCCCTGCGCCGCCTGCGTCTTGCGGATCACATAGGCCGAGACGATGGCGAACAGCACGACGAGCGCGACCAGCAGCAGCCCCAGCCGCCAGTTCAGGAACATGGTCAGCGGCAGCAGCACCAGCGCGCCGATGAAGGTCACCAGGTGGTCGCGGAAGAAGGCCAGCCACACGCCGAACAGCGTGTCGGACCCCATCAGCATCACCTTCATCAGCCGCCCCGACTGGGTGTCGCCGTGGAAGGACAGCGGCAGGGACAGCACATGCTCGAAGTAGCGACCCATCACCACCAGGCGGTTGCGGTGCGCCATGCGGTCCGACAGCAGCGCCACCGCCACCCCCGCCCCGATGGAGGACGCGCCGACCGCCCCCCACAGCGCCAGCAGCGCGAAGGCCTCCGCCCACAGCGCCTCCGCGGGCAGGCGGTCGGACCGCGCCAGCAGGTCCACCACGCGGCCGAACAGCACGGGTTCCAGGAAGGACAGCCCCGCCAGAGCGAGGGCCGCGAAGCCGAGCCCGATCGCCACGAAGCGGTCCGGCGCCAGCAGCCCGAGCACCCGCACATAGAGCCTGATGAACTGCATCCGCCGAGGGCCTCCGCCGCCGCCCGCCGCTTGCCGGAAGCGCGTGCCGGTGTCCAGCTTCGGGCCGCCCGCCGGCTCGCCCCGCGGCGGCGTGGCTTGCGCGGGCCCGGCAATGTGCGGCAGGAACGGCGGGCGAGCGCGGCAGCGGGACGGCAGTTCCCGCGCCGCCGGAGGAGACACGCCCGATGACGACCCCCGCCTTCCGCCCGACCCGCCGCGCCGTGCTGGGCGCCACCGCCGCCGCGCTCGCCCTGCCGGGGCTGGCCCGCGCCCAAGGGGGTTCGCAGGGGGCCGCCTGGGCGCCGACGCGCCCGGTGCGGCTGGTCGTCGGCTTCACCCCGGCGGGCACCACGGACATCGCGGCGCGGCTGCTGGCCGAGCCGCTCGGCCGCCGCCTCGGCCAGCAGGTGGTGGTGGAGAACCGCCCCGGCGCCGGCGGCAACATCGGCAACCAGACCGTCGCGCAGGCCGATGCGGATGGCCACACGCTGCTGATGCAGACCATCAGCGGCGGCGCCATCAACTATTCGCTCTACGGCCCGCGCATGCCGATCCGGCCGGAGGAGCTGGCCGCCGTCGGCCTGATGCTGCGCGTGCCGAACGCCATCTTCGTCACGCCCTCGCTGCCCGTGCGCACGCTGGCGGAGCTGGTGGCGCATGCGAAGGCCAATCCGGGGCGGCTGAACATCGGCTCCTCCGGCGCCGGCACGTCGCTGCACATGACCGGCGAATTGCTGAAGCTGGAAGCCGGCATCGACATGCTGCACGTGCCCTTCCGCGGCGCCGGCCCGATGCTGCAGGAAGCCATCGCAGGCCGCATCCAGGTGGCGGTGGACAACCTGCCCTCCGTCATCGGCCACCTGCGCGACGGCCGGCTGCGGCCGCTGGCGGTGACCACGCGCGAACGCACCCCCGCCATGCCCGACGTGCCGACCACCGCCGAGGCCGGCCTGCCCGGCGTGGAGGCGACCGCCTGGTTCGGCCTGCAGGCCCCCGCCCGCACGCCGCCGGCCGCCATCGCGCGCTATTCCGCCGAGCTGAACGAGATCATCCGCGAGCCCGACATGCAGCGCCGCATCGCCGACCTGGGCGGCATGGCGCCCGGGCTGACGCCGGATGGCGGCACCTCGCCCGAGGCGTTCGACGCCTTCATCCGCGCCGAGATCGCCAAATGGGCCGAGGTGGTGCGGCGGTCCGGCGCCTCGGCGGATGGCTGACGCATCGCCGCCGCCGACCTCGCCCCCCTCACCCGACCCTTTCCCCCCTGCCGGGGGAAAGGGCTCTCGCCGGAGCACTGCATGACCACCACCCGCCGCCTGATCCTGGGCGCCAGCCTCGCCCTTCCCGCCCTGTCGCGGGCCCGCGCGCAAGGGGCGGGCGGGCCCTGGGCGCCATCGCGGCCGGTGCGGCTGGTGGTGCCCTTCCAGGGCGGCGGCGCGACGGACCTGACGGCGCGGCTGCTGGCCGAGCGCATGGGGCCGCTGCTCGGCCAGCCCGTCGTGGTGGACAACCGGCCGGGCGCCGGCGGCAATCTCGGCGCCGACATGGTCGCGAAATCCGACCCGGACGGCCACACCCTGCTGATGTGCACGATCGGCACGGCCAGCATCAACCAGTTCCTCTACCGGAGCCTGCCCTACCGGCCGGAGGACCTGGCCGCCGTCGCGCTGGTGAACCTGGTCGCCAACGGCATCGTGGTGCACCCCGCCGTGCCGGCGCGCAGCTTCGCCGAGTTCGTGGCCTTCGCGCGGGCCAATCCGGGCCGGCTGAACTACGGCACGCCGGGCAACGGCACGTCCGGCCACATGTCGGGCGAATACCTGAAGGTGCGCGCCGGCATCGACATCACCCACGTGCCCTATCGCGGCACCGGCGGCGTCATCCCCGACCTGCTCTCCGGCACGCTGCAGGTCGCGGTGGACAACCTGCCCGCCTACATCCCGCACATCCGCGACGGCCGCATGCGGCTGATGGCGGTGACGTCGCGCCAGCGCTGGTTCTCCTTCCCCGAGACGCCGACGGTCATCGAAAGCGGCATCCCGGACTTCGAGGCGGTGGCCTGGTTCGGCGTGCAGGCCCCGGCCCGCATGCCCGCCTCGATCCTGGACCGCTACGCGTCGCTGATCCTCGAGATCTCCCGCGACCCCGCCATCATCGCCCGCCAGCGCGAGATCGGCGCCGAGCCCAACCCGCTCGGCCCCGCGGCCTTCGAGGCCTTCATCCGCGCCGAGAACGACAAGTGGCGCGAGGTGGTGCGCGTGTCGGGGGCGCGGCTGGACTGAGGGCGCCGCATTCCCGGGAGGGGGCGAGGCGCGCGCGTGATACAGGCGCGCCAGCGATGCCCCCTCCCCGAACGACGACCAAACCGATGACGGGTCCAGGGGCGGCCCGCCCCTGGCGGGTGGGGTACGGGGAGGGCAGCGCCCTCCCCGGGCCACCCGCGCCACCCTCACCCCATCCCGCCCCCATCCACCACCAGCGCCTGCCCAGTGATGTTCCCCGCCTCCGCCGAGGCGAGGAAGGCCACCATCCCCGCCACCTCCTCCGGCGTCGTCACGCGCCCGGTCGGCAGCCCGGCCGCGGCATCAGCCTCCGTCATGCCGAGCTCGCGCCAGCGCGCTTCCGCCATCTCCGTCCGCACCCAGCCCGGGCAGACCGCGTTCGCGGTGATGCCGCGTGGCGCGAGCTGCAGCGCCAGCGCGCGCGTCAGCCCGACGACGCCGTGCTTGGCCGCGCAATAGGCCAGCTGGTCCGGCACGCCGCGCAGCCCGAGCACGGAGGCGATCATCACCACGCGCCCCGTGCGGTCCGGCAGCATCCCGCGCGCCGCGACGGCGCAGCGCCAGGCGCCGTCGAGGTTGGTGGACAGAATTCCCCGCCAATGGGCCTCGTCCGCGTCCTCCGCGGGGTCGGCCCCCGCGCTGCCGGCGCCGCAGACCAGCACGTCGAGCCGCGGCAGCGCCGCGAAGCAGCCGCGCACCGATGCCGCATCCGCCACGTCCAGCGCCGCGAAGCGCACGCCATCGGGCAGCGCGCCCTCGGGCGCGCGCCGCGCCGCCGCCACCACCGCGAAGCCCGCCGCCGCCAGCCGCGTCGCGACGGCAAGCCCGATGCCGCGCGTGCCGCCGGTAACCAGCGCGACCGGCGCGCTCATTCCGCGGTGGCCCCGCCATCGACCGGCATGACGATGCCGGTGACGAAGCTGGCGTGGTCGCTGGCCAGGAAGGCGACGACGCAGGCGATCTCGATGGGATCGGCGAAGCGGCCGAGCGGCACGGCGGCCGCATAGGCCGCCGCACTCCCCGCCGCATAGCGGTCCGGGTAGCGCGCGGCGAGCTCCGCGATCACCCGGCGCAGCATCGGCGTGTCGGTGCTGCCGGGCGCGATGCAGTTGCAGCGGATGCGGGCGGGCGCCCAGTCCAGCGCGGCGCTGCGCGTCAGCTGCGCGATCGCCGCCTTGCTCGCCCCATAGGCCGCGGAGACGCGCTTGCCGATCAGCGCCTGGTCGGAGGCGATGTTCACCACCGCCCCGCCGCCCGCTTCCACCAGGCGCGGGATCGCCGCCTGCAGCACCGCGAAGGGCCCGAGCACGTTGACCCGGAAGATGCGCTCGGCTTCCGCCAGCGGCGTGTCCACCAGATGCCCGAGCGCGGTGGCGCCGGCATTGTTCACCACGATGTCGAGCCCGCCCAGCGCCTCGGCCGCCGCCGCCACATGCCCCGCCACGGCGTCCAGCTCGCCCAGGTCCACCTCCGGCAGGTCGAGCCCCGCGACGCGCGCCCCCGATGCCTCCAGCACCGCGACGATCGCCGCGCCGATCCCGCCGCGATGGCCGGTCACCAGAGCGCGCCGGCCCGCAAGCCCGCCGATCCGCGGGACGGGCGCGTCAGACATCGAAGCCGAGGCCGCGCAGCGCCTCCGCCAGCGTCGCCGCGTCGCGGAAGTGATGCGCCCGCATGCCGACGGCGCGCGCGCCGAGCACGTTCTTCTCCGCATCGTCGATGAAGATGCACTGCGCCGCGCTGAGCCCGTTGCGGTCCAGCAGGATGCGGAAGATCGCCGGCTCCGGCTTCATCACCCGCTCGGTGCAGGACACCACCACGTCCCGGAACCCCGCCAGGAACGGGAAGCGCTGCTGGCACTCGGCGAAGGTGCGCGTGTTGAAGTTGGTGATGGCATAGTCCGGCACGCCCGCCGCGCGCAGCTTCGCCAGGATCTCCGGCGTGCCGGGATACGGGCCCGCCACCATCTCGTGCCAGCGCTCGGCATAGGCGCGGATCAGGGCCGCATGGGCGGGGAACAGCGCGACGCGCTCCTCCACCGCCTCCTCCCAGCTGCGGCCGCGATCCTGCTCGTTGTTCCACTCGGTGGTGCAGATCTCGGCGAGGAACCGCTCCATCTCGGCGGCGTCGGGGATCAGCTTGCGGAACAGGTTGCGCGGATCCCACTCGATCAGCACGTTGCCGACATCGAAGACCACCGTGTCCACGCGCATGCGCCACCCACCCGTGCCGAGAAGGCGCGCAATCTGGCGGAGGGGGCGGCCGATGGGAAGCGGCGGATCACCAGCCCGGCACCAGCCGGCCCAGCGCCTCCAGGATCTCCGCCCCCGCCAGCAGCAGCGCCGCGATCCACGCCGCGCTCGCCAGCGCGAAGCCGTAGCCCGCCAGCACGAAGACCCCGTCCCGCCGCAGCAGGCCGAGCCCGATGGCGGCCACCGCCAGGCTCGGCAGCTGGTTGCCCAACGGGATCGGCAGCACGATCACGATGCCGCAGGCCACCAGCACCAGCCCCGGCAGGGGCCGCGGCAGCCCTTCCTGCCCCACCGCCCGCGGCAGCCGCCGCCGCAGCCGCAGGCCCAGCCGGCGCAGCAACCCGAACAGCCGCGCGATGCCGCGGGCCACCTGGTCGCGCCGCAGGCTGAAGCGGCGCATCCAGCCCGGCAGCCAGGGCCGCCGCGCCCCCACCGCCAGCTGCGCCCCGATCACCGCCATGGCGATGCCCGCGGGCACGCCCGTCGGCAGCGGCACGGGCAGGAAGGCCGGGATGGACAGCAGCAGCAGCAGCGCCCCCGCGCCCGCCATGCCGAAGCGGTCGGCCAGCGCACCGACGGTCACGGCGCGCCCGGGGCCGCTCATGCCCGGCGGGGCGCCGCCTGCGCGGCGTGCCACCGCGCCAGCGCCGCGAAGCCGAACAGCACCAGCGCCTGGTCGCGCAGGCCGAGCCGCGCCCCGCGCAGCAGGCTGCGGCACAGCGACCGCCGCGCCGCCGCATCGGCGCCCGCCAGCTCCTGCAGCGCCGCGAGCGTCGCCGGCAGCGCCTGCCGGCCGCCGAGGCTCATCGTCGCCCGCCCGGGCGCGGCCAGGAAGCCATCCATGGGAACCCCCCGCACGCCCCGGCCGGACGGGCCAGGGCCGGTGAAGGATCCGGCCTCGGCAGCCCCGCGACGCGCCATACGGGCCGCGGCGCCGGGGCCGGCCATAGGCACCGCGATCCGGATGAACGAGAAGTAATGTTCCTGCCGCCGCGGTCAAGCCATGCCCGCGGCGCACGCCCGGCCGGGGGGCGCGCCGCCTTGCCGCGCCGCGGCGCCGGGGCCAAAAGCCCCGCGCGCCACGGAACGCCCGCACCATGCACGACCGCATCTCCCTGCCCAAGGACCGCATCCGCATCCTGCTGCTGGAAGGCATCGCCGATTCGGCGGTGGAGCTGTTCGGCGCCGCCGACTACGCGACCATCGTGCGGGAGAAGCGGGCGCTGGAAGGCCGCGCGCTGGTCGAGGCGGTGAAGGGCGTGCACATCCTCGGCATCCGCTCCCGCACCGAGGTGACGGAGGAGGTGCTGGCCGCCGCCGACCGGCTGATCGCCATCGGCTGCTTCTGCATCGGCACCAACCAGGTGGACCTGACGGCGGCCGCTCGGCGCGGCGTCGCGGTGTTCAACGCGCCCTTCAGCAACACCCGCAGCGTGGCGGAGCTGACGCTGGCGGAAGCGGTGATGCTGCTGCGCGGCATCGTGGACAAGTCGGTCGCCGCGCATGCGGGCGGGTGGGACAAGTCGGCGGCGAATTCCTGGGAGATGCGCGGCAAGACGCTCGGCATCATCGGCTACGGCAACATCGGCAGCCAGCTTTCCGTGCTCGCCGAGGCCTTTGGCATGCGCGTGATCTTCCACGACCACACCACCAAGCTGCCGCACGGCAACGCGGCGCCGATGGGCAGCCTGCGCGACCTGCTGGCGCAATCGGACGTGGTGACCATCCACGTCCCGGAAACGCCCGAGACCATCGGCATGATCGGCGCCGCCGAACTCGCCGCGATGAAGCCCAGCGCGGTCTTCATCAACAACGCCCGCGGCAGCGTGGTGGACATCGACGCGCTCGCCGCGGCGCTGCGCGAGAAGCGCATCCTGGGCGCCGCCGTGGACGTCTTCCCCGTGGAGCCGAAGCGCAACGGCGACCCCTTCGTCTCGCCCCTGCAAGGCCTGCCCAACGTGATCCTGACGCCGCATATCGGCGGCAGCACCGCGGAAGCCCAGGACCGCATCGGCATGGAGGTCGCGCGCAAGCTGGTGGACTATTCGGACACCGGCGCGACGCTCGGCTCGGTCAACCTGCCGCAGGTGCAGCTGCCCGCGCGCCCCACCGGCGCGCGCTGGACCCACCTGCACCGCGACGCGCCGGGGATCCTGTCGCGCATCAACGCCAGCTTCGGCCGGCGCGGGCTGAACATCGCGGCGCAGTACTACCAGACGGAGTCCGAGCTCGGCTACGTGGTGGTCGAGAGCGTCGAGGCGCGCGCGGAAGCGGAAGCGATCCTCGCCGAACTCCGCGAATTGCCCGGCACCGTCCGCGCGCGGCTGATCTACGAGCGCGGGTGAGGTCCCCTGCGGGGGGGCGCGTCCCCGCAGGCGGGACGCCAAGGCCGCGAACCGGGCAAGGCCCCCACCCGACCGGCAAGCCTGGCCACGCGCGCCATCCGACCGACGAAGCACCGGCGCCGGGTGCGCCGATGGTCCCGGGCGGCCCGGCAGCGCCCCTCACTCAGGCGCCAGCGCGACGCAGCGTTCCGGCGGAAAGCGCAGGGTGACCTCCGTCCCCGGCGCGCGGCGTGCCGTGGACATGGTCTGCACGCGCATCCGCAGGCCCGCCACATCCACCTCATGGTCCGCGAGCTTGCCGAGGAAGGCGACGGACAGGACCCGTCCATGCGCGGTGTTGGGACCGTCGGTGCCCGGCGGGTGCAGCTCGATATGCTCGGGGCGCACCAGCAGGCTGGCCGGGCCTGGGGCGACGTCGCCGGCCCATTCGCAGGCGATGTCGCCGAGCCGCGTGCGCAGCAGCGCGCCGCCGCCGTCGCGCCGCAGCAGGTCCGCCGGCACCAGCTCCGCCTGGCCGATGAAGCGGGCGGTGAAGGGATGACGGGGCCGCAGGTAGAGCTGGTCCGGCGTGCCGACCTCGACGATCCGCCCGGCGCGCATCACCGCGATGCGGTCGGACAGCGCCATCGCCTCCTCCTGGTCATGTGTCACGTAGACCGAGGTGGCGGAGAGGCGGCGCTGCAGGTCGCGCAGCTCGACGCGCATCTGGATCCGCAGTTCCGCATCGAGGTTGGACAGCGGCTCGTCGAACAGCAGCAGCCGCACCGGGCGCACGATCGCGCGGGCAAGGGCCACGCGCTGCTGCTGCCCGCCGGAGAGCAGCGTGGCGCTGCGCTCCGCCAGGTGGCCGAGGCCGACGAGGTCGAGCGCGCGACGCGCGCCCTCCGCCGCCTCCCGCCGCGACGCGCCATGCACCTCGAGCGGGAAGGCGACGTTGCGCAGCACGCTCATATGCGGCCAGACGGCATAGGACTGGAACACCATGCCGAGGTCGCGCCGGTTGGCCGGCAGGTTCACGCCGGCGCGCGCATCGAACACCGCCTGCCCGCCGATCGCGATGCGGCCTTCGTCCGGCGTCTCCAGCCCCGCGATGCTGCGCAGCGTGGTGGTCTTGCCGCAGCCCGAGGGGCCGAGCAGCGTGAAGAACTCCCCGGCCTCGATGCGGAAGGAGACATCGTCGACCGCGCGCCAGGGCCCCTGTGCGGTGACATAGGTCTTGGTGAGCGAGGCGGCCTCAAGCACGGTCAGGCCCTCTCCTGCCGGCGCACGAGCAGCTGCCACAGCCCGACGAGCAGGAACAGCGCCAGCATCAGCCAGACGCCGACCGCCGCGGCGCGCGGCCCGTCGCCGCCGGACCAGAAGTTCCACATCAGCGTGGAGATGACGGTGTTGTGCCGGCCATGCAGCATCAGCGCGGTGGACAGTTCCCGCGCCGCATGGGCGAAGACCCAGACCCAGACGGCGATCACCGCGGGCAGCGCCAGCGGCAGCACGATCCGCCGCAGCACGGTCCAGTAGCCGGCGCCGGCGACGCTCGCCGCTTCCTCGATGTCGCGGTGCAGCTGCACCAGCACGCCGTTCGTCGTGCGCGTGCCATAGGCGAGGAAGGTGGTGACATAGGCGACGACCAGGATCCAGATGGTCCCGTAGATCGGGATCCAGGTGAAGGTGAGATAGACGGTGATCAGCCCGACGCCGATCATCACGCCCGGGATGCCGAGCGGCAGGAAGGCCAGCAGGTCGATGATCCGCCGCCCCGGCGCGCGGGACCGCACCACCGCCCAGGACACCAGCAGCGACAGCAGCGCGACGAGGCTGGCCGAGACCAGCGCGATGATCGCGGTGTTGCGCACCGCCGTCAGCAGCCGCGGATTGCCGAGGAAGGCGAGGTGGTGGTCGAGCGTCAGCCGGTCCAGCACCTCCCAGGTGATGCGGGTCTGGAAGGGCAGCAGGCTGGTCACCAGCAGCACCGCGAGCGGCGCGATGGTGGCGAGGAAGAAATAGGTCCAGACGCCCGCGAAGGCCGCCCAGCGCCAGCGGCCGAGCGGCATCGGCCGCGGCCGGTAGCCCTTGCCGGAGATGGTGGCGAAGCGCTGCCCCTGCAGCGACAGCAGCTGGTAGACCAGCGCGAGGGCGAGCAGCACGACGACGAACAGCACCGCCAGCGCCGCGATCCGGCCATAGAGCGGCAGGCCCGTGGGGCTCTCCGCCGCCCAGATGTAGACCAGGCTGCTGACGACGAAGATGCGCACCGGCATGCCGATGGTGCCCGGCACGTCGAACACCACCAGGCAGACGATCAGCATGAACACCGCCGCGGCCAGGATCGCCGGCCGCAGCAGCGGCAGGACGATGCGCGTCACCACCGTCCAGACCGAGGCGCCGGAGACGAAGGCCGCGTGCTCCAGGTTCGGGTCCATGTTGCGGAATGCCGGCGCCAGCATCAGGTAGACCGAGGGCAGCAGCACCATCGTCTCGACGAAGACCATGCCCCCCATCGAGAAGATGTCGAAGGGCGCGCGGTCCAGCCCGAGCGCGCCCATCAGCGCGAAGTTGAAGAAGCCGGTGCGCGGCGACAGCAGCAGCACCCAGGCGATGGCCAGCAGCAGCGGCGGCGTGGCCAGCGGCAGGATGATCATCACCCGCACCAGGCCGCGGCCCGGCAGGTCCGTGCGCTCCACCAGCCAGGCGAGCAGCGTGCCGAGCAGCAGCGCCGCGGCGGTGGAGCCGAGCGCGAAGACCAGCGTGTTGCCCAGCATCGGCCAGAGCTGCGGGCCGAGATAGACGGCGCGCCAATTGTCGAAGGTCCAGCCCTCGTCGTCGAGGAAGCCCTCGGGCTTGAGGCTGGCCAGCCCGAGGAGGATCAGCGGGACGACGGCGAGATAGGCGAGCAGCAGCCCGAGCGGCAGCAGCGCCAGGCGGCGCATCATCCGGCTTCGCGGCCGCCCGCCTTCAGCACCTCGTTGAAGCGGGCGAGGTTGCGGCTGAACACCTCCGTCTCCTCCGGCCCGTATTCCACCACCGTCTTGCCGGCCAGCATCTCCGCCGTGCGCGTGCCCTGCACCAGCGCGCTGCCGCGCTGGGTCGCGTCCTCATAGGCGCGGGCACCTTCCGGCGTCAGCAGCCATGCGACGAAGAGCCGCGCGCTGTTCGGGTTGGGCGCGTTGCGCGCCACCGCCGTCCAGATCGAGGTCGTCACCGTCGGCTCCAGCGGCACCAGCGCCACCGGCGCGCCGCGCGCGATCACCGGCTGGGAGGCGTGCCAGAGGCCGAGCCCGATCGGCAGCTCGCCGGCGGCGATCTGCTGCGCCAACGTGAAGGTGGAGCGGAACAGCATCGGGTTGAGCCGCGCGTAGCGTTCCGTGAAGGCGGTGGCGCGCGCCTCGTCCCAGGCCTTGGTCAGCTGCGCGAAGGGGTGGGAGATCAGCCAGGTGCCGGTGCGGCCCTGCCAGCGCGGGTTCAGCAGATCGTCCCAGCCGCGCGGCACCGCATCGCCGGTGACCATGGCGGTGTTGTAGACGATGACATAGGCCGCGGCCGCGATGTTGACGGTGAAGGGCACCGGCGCCTGCTGCGCGCTGGCCCCGAGCCGCTGCCACTCCACCTGCGCCAGCAGGTTGCGGCGGTTCAGGTTCCAGATCTGGTCGGCGGAGACGGAGGCGATGTCGGCCGACTGGCCGGGCGTGCGCGCTTCCTGGACCATGCGCGCCGCGATGTCGACGCCACCGACCAGGCGCACATGCTGGACGCGGACATTCGGGTAGCGGCGGTTGAAGGCGGCGATGACGCGGTCGGTCTGTTCCTGCGGGCTGCTCTCGTACCAGACGCAGGGGCCGCTTTCGCGCGCGGCGGCGCGCGCGAGGTCCTCCATCGCGGCGTTCTGCGCGCGGGCCGGCGCGGCGGCCAGCGCGGCGGCGCCGGCGAGGAACAGGCGGCGCGGCACGGGGCCGGTGGGACGGATCATCTCGGGTCTCCTCCTGCCTGCACGTATCGGCGCGGCGCCGCTCTTCGGTCGGCGCGGGGATTGAGCGAGAGCCGGGGCGGGAAGTCAACACGCAACTGCCGTTTCACCTCGCGAAACGCACGTGCCGTTTCACGATGCGGAACGCGTTGTGCCGCTTGACGCCGCCCCCGCCTCGCGCCCAGCTATCCGCAACGGGAGGACGCGCGGCATGGGCATGACGATCACCGAGAAGATCCTCGCGCGCGCCTCGGGCCGCGCCCGCGTCGCCGCCGGCGAGGACCTGATGGCGAAGCCCGACTTCGTGCTGGCCTACGACTTCCCCGGCTACACCGACGTGATCTTCCGGCAGATGAAGGAGGAGTTCGGCATCGCCCGCGTGCCGGACCCCGAGCGCTTCGGCCTGTTCATCGACCACATGGTCCCCGCCGCGACGCCGGCGGAGGAGGAGCTGCACATCGGCACCCGCAAATGGGCCGCCGAGAACGGCGTGCGCCTGTTCGAACGCCGCGGCATCGGCCACCAGGTGGCGGCCGAGGTCGGATATGCCGTGCCCGGCGCCTTCGTGGTGCATTTCGACGGCCATATCAGCCAGCTCGGCACCTTCGGCACGCTGGCGATGGGCATCCGCCGCAACCTGCTGGAGGCCTTCGTGCGCGAGCGCATCGCGATCCGCGTGCCGGCCACCGTGCGCCTCGACGTCACGGGGCGGCTGCGCAAGGGCGTGATGGAGCGCGACCTGTTCCACCACATCGTCCGCGTGCTCGGCCCCGCCGCCTGCAAGTTCCAGGTGCTGGAGTTCGGCGGCCCGGCGCTGGAAGCGCTGGAGATCGACGGCATCCAGACCATCACGGGGCTTGCGATGTTCACCGGCGCGGTGACCGCGATCGCCAACCCCTCCCCGCGCACGCTGGATTACGCGCTGCCGCGCGCCCTGAAGCAGCTCGATCCGGTGGCGTCCGACGCGGATGCCACCTATGCCGCGCGGCACACGCTCGACCTCGACGATCTGGAACCCGTCGTCGTCATCCCGCCGAGCCCGGCCAATACGCGGCCGCTGCGCGACTATGTCGGGACGGAGGTGCAGGCGGGCTATCTCGGCTCCTGCGCCTCCGGCCGGCTGTCGGACCTGCGCGCCGCGGCGCGGGTGCTGAAGGGCCGCCAGGTCGCGCCGGGCTTCGCGCTGCACGTCATCCCGACCAGCCAGGCGATCATGGCCGCCGCCGCCGCCGAAGGCCTGATCGGGACGCTGGTCGAGGCCGGCGCCTTCGTCTCCTCCCCCAGCTGCGACTACTGCTACGGCCGCATCGCGACGATGACGGCGGGGCAGCGCGCGGTCTCCACCGGCACGCTGAACGTGAAGGGCCGCATGGGCAGCCCCGATTCCGAGATCTTCCTCTGCAACGCCGCCGCCGTCGCGGCCGCCGCCATCGAGGGCCGGATCGCCGATCCGCGCGACTACCTGTGAGCGCGCGCAACGCTTTGCCGCCGCTGCGCGGCCGCGTCGCCTTCGTCTTCACCGAGGTGGATTTCGACGTCGACCAGATCGTCGGCGTGAAGAACATCAAGATCCAGGACGTGGCGGAGCTCGCGCGGCTGGCCATGCAAACCTACGACCCGGACTTCGCGCAGAAGGTGCGCCCCGGCGACATCCTGGTGGGCGCGGAGAATTTCGGCTACGGCCACCCGCACTACCCGCCGATGCGCGCGATGCGCCATCTCGGCATCGCCGGCGTCGTCGCGGAGAGCTTCTCGCCCGGCTATTGGCGCGGCGAGATCTCGATGGGCTTCCCGCAGGCCGCCTGCCCTGGCGTGCTTTCCGCGGTCTCCCGCTGGGACGAGATCGAGGTGGACTACGCCGACAACCTCCTGCGCAACCTGACGCGCGGCACCGCGCTGCCGATCGAGCCGCTCTCGGCCGGCGATGCCGCGATGCTCGCCGCCGGCGGGCTGGTTCCCTACCTGAAGCGCGACCTCGCCGGGAGCATGACGCCATGACCAAGCCGACCGCGCGCCTGCGCGCGCAGCTGAACGCCGGCCGCACCATCTGGGCCGCCGGCGCCTATGACGCGCTGAGCGCGCGCCTGATCGCGGAAGCCGGCTTCGATGCCATCCTCACCTCCGGCTTCGGCGTCTCCGCCTCGCATCTCGGCCAGCCGGATGTCGAGCTCTACACGATGACGGAGAACCTCAACGTCGTGCGCCATGCCTGCGGCGTGGTGGACACGCCCGTCGTGGCCGATTGCGACACCGGCTACGGCAACGCCGTCAACGTGCTGCGCACGGTCCGCGAATTCGAGCAGGCGGGCGTCGCCGGCGTGATCCTGGAAGACCAGGCCTCGCCCAAGCGCTGCCCCGCCTGCACCGACCAGACCGAGATCATCCCGGTCGAGGAAGCCGTCGCCAAGATCCGCGCCGCCGTCGCCGCGCGGCGCGATCCCGACCTCGTGATCATCGCGCGCACCGATGCCCGCGAGGAGGCGGATGCGATCCGCCGCGCGCGCGCCTATGCGGAAGCCGGCGCCGACCTGGTGCAGCCGATCAGCCGCGGCTTCCGCACCTTCGACTCGCTCCAGCGCCTGCAGGCCGGCGCCGGCCGGCGGCTGTCGCTGCAGGTGCTGGGCTGGCTCGAGAAGGACCTGACGCGCGAGCAGATCGAGAGCGTCGCCGGCATGGCCACCTTCCCGCTGGTGCCGCTGATGTCGGTGGCCGCCGCGCTGCGCGCCAACCTCGCCGCGCTGGCCGCGGCGAAATCCACGCGCGCCCTGCCGCGCGACGTGATGGGCCATGACGATTTCCTGCGCCTGATCGGCTTCGCCGAGATGGAGCGGCTGCAGATGCAGTTCCTGCAGATGCCGGACGCCCGCGCCGCGGAATAGCCTCAGCCGAGCCGCGCGGCGATCTCGGCCGCGGCGTCCAGCGCCTCGGCCAGGAAGCGCGGCTTGCCGCGGGGTGCGATGTGCGGCGTCAGCCCGCCGAGGCTGAGCGCCGCCACCACCGCCCCGCCGCGGTCGCGCACCGGCACGCCGAGCGCGGCAAGCCCCAGCGCGACATCGTCCGCCGCCAGTTCGAAGCCGCGCCGCCGGATGCGCTTCAGCGCGGCGCGCAGCACGTCGGGATCGGTCTTGCTCGCGGGCGTCAGGCTCGGCAGCGGGCGGGCGAGCAGCGCCTCGCTCTCCGCCTCCGGCAGGAAGGCCAGCAGCACGCGCGGCGCCGCGCCGCAGTTGACCGGCAGCGCACCGCCCACCTGCCACCAGCTGACCTGCACGGGCTGGTTGCCGTGGAAGCGTTCCACGCACACCGCCTGGTCGTCGCGCAGCACCGACAGGAACGCCGTCGTCGCCGTCGCCTGCGCGAGCCGCGCGAGGACCGGTGCCGCCGCCTGCCGCAGATCGCCGAGGGCCGGCACCGCCGCGCCGAGTTCCACGATGCCGGGCCCGAGCGCGTAGAGCCCGCTCGCGCCGTCCTGCACGACGAGCCCGAGCCGCGCCAGCGTCAGCAGGATGCGGCGCGCCGTCGCCTTGTCCAGCTGCGTGCGCTGCGCGAGCTCGCC
>JAIYDD010000209.1 GCA_027487675.1 Acetobacteraceae bacterium
GCGCCGGGCCCGCGGCAAAAAGAAAGGGCCGGCCGCATTGCTGCGGCCGGCCCGAAGGGCCAGCCCCGCTGGGACTGGCCTCGTCGGCATCGGCCTGCCGGGAAATGGCCGATACCGAAGCCTGCGGCGGCAGCCCGTGCGGGGCGCCGCCTGATTCTCAGCCCTGCTCCGCCCGGGGGCGGCGGCGCTGCTGCGCCGTCTCCTGCCGGCGCTGCTGGGCCGCGGCCTCCCGCCGCTGCTGGCGGCGGGCGGTGGCGTCCCGCTGGCGCCGCTGCGCCTGGGCGGCCTTGCGGCGCGCCTGCTGCGGCGTCTGCGCTGTGGCGCCCGGCTGGCCGGCTTCCTGCCGGGCCGGCGCGGCGCCGGCAGCCGCGGCCGGGGCAGGCAGCAGGGACGGCGCCGAAAGCGTGGCGGCCAGAAAAAGCAGCCGAAGCATCCTGGTCATTGTCGAAGCGTCCTTGAGCGGTCCGGTCTCGGAAGGGCCTTTCGCGTCCGGGGGAAACGCTTCTGGTTGAGGAAGCATGGGCCGGCCACCCTCTCGGCCGGGTGGGGGAAAGCTGAAATTGCGTTAACTCTGGCCCCTGCGCAGCAATCATGCGACATGGCGCCGACCTGCCGCGCTGGGCCTGCACCTTCCGCGGCTTCCGCGCGTGGCTTCGCGCGGATGCGCGTGCCTCAGTCCGCGCGCGGATGCGCGGCCATGAACCCGCGCGCGGATGCGCATGCCTCAATCCGCGCGCGGATGCGCGCGACGCCAGGTCGCCAGCAGCGACGCCGCATCCAGCGTCGTGTAGCGCTGCGTGGTGGACAGGCTGGCATGCCCGAGCAGCGCCTGGATCGACCGCAGATCGGCCCCGCCGCCCAGCAGGTGGGTGGCGAAGGAATGCCGGAGCGCATGCGGCGTCGCGTGCTCCGGCAGCCCCGCCAGGCGCCGCCAGTTGCGCAGGCTGCGCTGCGCCACCGCGGGGTCGAGCCGCCCGCCGCGCGCGCCGACGAACAGCGGCGCGCCCGGCGCCGGGGCCGGGTGCAGCGCCAGCCAGTCCGCCATCGCCTGCCGCACCGCCGGCAGCACGGGCACGATGCGCTGCTTGTCGCCCTTGCCGCGCACGCGCAGCGCAGCGTCGCTGCCCGGCAGGGGGGCGTCGCGCACATCCAGCGCCAGGGCCTCGGCGATGCGCAGCCCGCAGCCATACAGAAGCGTGAACAGCGCCACGTCGCGCGCCGCCTGCATCGGCGCGGCCTGCGCGCGGTCCGGGTCGTGCACGGCGCCGATGCCCTGCGTCGCCTCCATCGCCTGTTCGGGCGTCAGCGCGCGGGGGATGGCCGCCCGCGCCTTCGGGCCGCGCAGCCCGGCCAGCGGCGCCGCGCTGCCGCCATGCCGGCGCGCCAGGTGCCGCAGGAAGCCGCGCACCGCCGCAAGCCGTCGCGCGCGGGTGGCGTTGCCGTCGCCTTGTTGCGCGCGCTGCGCCAGGAAGGCGCGGATATCGGCCGGCCGCAGCGCCGCCAGCGCGCCGAGATCCGGCTCCTCCCCCAGGTGGCCGGCCAGGAAGCCCAGGAACAGCGACAGGTCGCCGCGATACGCCTCGACCGTGTGCGGGCTGGCGCGGCGTTCGCGCGCCAGCAGCTCGAGCCAGCCGGCCAGCGCGACCGCCGCCGGGGTGCCGGGCGGCAGCGCCCCGCTCAGCGCGACAGCGCCGCGCCCAGCGCGCGGCCCAGGAAGGCCAGCGTCTGGGCGGATTGCCGCGCCGGCAGCGCCGCCGCGTCCCGCGCGCCGATCGCCAGCAGGCAGGGCGTGCCGCACCACAGCGGCACGCGCACCAGCGCATCGCGCGCGACCAGCGCCGCGGCCTCGGCGTGCAGCAGCTCGGCCTCGGTCACCTCGGTGCGCACGCGGGCGTCGCGGCCGGGGCCGACGAGGCGCGTCACCGCGCCGGCCGGCAGCGGGCGCAGCCGCGGCGCCGGCGGGCCGCCCTGCCGGAAGCCGCGCGGCGCGCGCGGCTCGGCGAGCAGGGTGCAGGTTTCCACCCGCAGCAGCGCGGGCAGTTCCTGCGCCACCGTCTCCTCCACGTCGCGGGCGCGCATCAAGGCCAGCACCGCGAGGCGCACGCGCAGCGCCAGCCCGGTGCCGGCGCGGCCATCCACCAGCGCGGCCTGCACCTCGGCTTCCAGCGCGCGGGTGCGGGCGCGCTCGGCGGCGACCATCGCGGCCATGTGGTCGGCCAGGTTCTCGCCATGGATGCGCCGGGGCGGCGCCAGCTGGCGGTAGAGCTCCGGCCGGCGGGCCAGGAACTCCGGGTTCGCAACGAGATAGGCCGCGACCTCCTCGGCCAGCGGGTCGAGGAGGGGCGCGGCCGCGTGCTTCACAGGATGCTCTGCCCGGTCTTCGCCCAGTCGGCCAGGAAGGCCGAGAGGCCGCTGTCGGTCAGCGGGTGCTTCAGCAGCTGCCGGATGACTTGCGGCGGCAGCGTCGCCACATGTGCGCCGAGCTTCGCCGCCTGCACCAGGTGCATCGGGTGGCGGACGGACGCCACCAGCACCTCGGTCGTGAGGTTGGGGTAGTTGCGGTAGATCTGGACGATGTCGGCGATCAGCGCCATGCCGTCGGTGGAGATGTCGTCCAGCCGGCCGACGAAGGGCGAGATGAAGGCCGCCCCCGCCTTCGCCGCCAGCAGCGCCTGGGCGGCCGAGAAGCAGAGCGTGACGTTGACCTTCGTGCCCTCGTTCGCCAGCGCCCGGCAGGTGCGCAGCCCGGCTTCCGTCAGCGGCACCTTCACCGCGACGTTGGGCGCGATGCCGCGCAGGTACCGGCCCTCGGCCAGCATCGTCTCGAAATCGGTCGAGACGACCTCGGCGCTCACCGGGCCCGGGGTGATGTCGCAGATCTCGGCGATCACCTCCGACATCCTGCGGCCGGACTTGGCGATCAGGCTCGGGTTGGTGGTCACCCCGTCCAGCAGGCCGGTATCGGCCAGGGCGCGGATGTCGGACACCTCGGCGGTGTCCACGAAGAACTTCATCGTGCAGGGGTCCCAGCGCGACGGCCCCGGGCGGGGCGCGTCAGGTCACGTCCATTCGCCGGAGAGCATACAGGATGCCTGAGGGCGCGCGGAAGTCGTCGGCCCCGACACGACCCCCCGGCGTGGCTTCCGGGCCACGGCTGCGCGTGATGCTGCCGCTGCCGCTGCAGGCCGGCGCCTACGATTATCGACGCCCGCCCGGGGTGGAGGCGCCGCCGGGCAGCTTCGTCGCCGTGCCCCTGGGCGGGCGGGAGAGCCTGGGCGTGGTCTGGGACGGCGAGCCGGACCCGGACCTGCCGGCCGCCAAGGTCAAGCCGCTGCTGGCGGTGCTGGACGCCCCGCCGATGACCGAAAGCCTGCGCCGCTTCGTGGACTGGGTCGCGGCCTATACGCTGAGCCCGCCCGGCGCGGTGCTGCGCATGGCGATGAGCGTGCCGGCGGCGCTGGAACCGCCGCCCGCCCGCGCCGGCTGGCAGCTCGCCCCGGGCGCGATCCGGGACGGCGTGAAGCTCACCCCCGGTCGCGCCCGCGCGCTGGACGCGCTGGGGCCGGGGGAGGTGCTGTCGGGCGCGGACCTCGCGGCGCGGGCCGGCGTGTCGCCGGGTGTCGTGCGCGGGCTGGCCGATGCCGGGCTGCTGGTGCCCGCCCTGCTGCCGCGCGGCGCGGCCTTCCCGCTGCCCGATCCGGAACACCCCGGCCCGACCCTGCTGCCGGAACAGGCGGCCGCGGCGACGGCGCTGCGCGCGCGGGTCGCGGCGCGCGGCTTCGGCGTCACGCTGCTGACCGGCGTCACCGGATCGGGCAAGACCGAGGTCTACCTGGACGCCGTGGCCGAATGCCTGCGCCCCAGGGACGGCAAGCCCGGTCGCCAGGCGCTGGTGCTGCTGCCGGAGATCGCGCTCTCGGCGCAATGGCTCGACCGCTTCCGCCGGCGCTTCGGGGTGGACCCGGCGCTGTGGCATTCGGAATTGTCGTCCCGCACCCGGCGCGACACCTGGCGCGCGGTGGCGGAGGGCGCGGCCCCGGTGCTGGTCGGCGCGCGATCGGCGCTGTTCCTGCCCTATCCCGATCTCGGCCTGGTGATCGTGGACGAGGAGCACGAGACCGCCTTCAAGCAGGAGGAAGGCGTGATCTACAGCGCGCGCGACATGGCGGTGGTGCGCGCGCGGCTCGCCGGGGCCGCGGTGGTGCTGGTCTCCGCCACCCCCTCGCTCGAAACGCTGACCAATGCCGAGACCGGGCGCTACGACCACCTGCACCTGTCGGAGCGCCATGGCAGCGCCGGGCTGCCGACGGTGCAGGCCATCGACCTGCGCGCCGACACGCCGGAGCGCGGCCGCTTCCTCTCCCTCGTGCTGGTCGAGGCGGTGCGGGAGACCATCGCGCGCGGCGAGCAGGCGATGCTGTTCCTCAATCGCCGCGGCTATGCGCCGCTGACGCTCTGCCGCGCCTGCGGGCACCGTCTGCGCTGCCCGAACTGCACCGCCTGGCTGGTGGAGCACCGCGCGCAGCGGCGCCTGCAATGCCACCATTGCGGCCATGCCGAGCCGATCCCGCCCAGCTGCCCGGAATGCTCCGCCCCCGGCACGCTGACCCCCGTCGGCCCCGGCGTGGAGCGCGTGCTGGAGGAGGCGACGGAGCTGTTCCCCGATGCGCGGCGCATCGTCATGGCGTCCGACACCATCCCCGGCCCGGCGGCGGCCGCGGCGGCGGCGGAGGCGATCGCGGCGCGGCAGGTCGATCTCATCATCGGCACGCAGATCGTCGCCAAGGGCTGGCACTTCCCGCACCTGACGCTGGTCGGCGTGGTCGATGCGGACCTCGGTCTCGCGGGCGGCGATCTGCGGGCGGCGGAGCGCACGCTGCAGGTGCTGCACCAGGTCAGCGGCCGCGCGGGCCGGGCGGAGGCGCCGGGGCGGGTGCTGCTGCAGACCTTCTCGCCCGACCATCCGGTGATGCAGGCCCTCGTCTCCGGCGACGTCGCGGCCTTCATGGCGGAGGAAGCGGCGGGCCGCCGGCCGGGGCATTGGCCGCCCTTCGGGCGCCTGGCCGCGCTGGTGGTCAGTTCGGAGGATGAGCGGGAGGCCGACCGCGCCGCCCGCGACCTGGGGCTGGCGGCGCCGCGCGCCCCGGGGGTGGAGGTGCTGGGCCCGGCGCCGGCGCCGCTCGCGCTGCTGCGCGGCCGGCACCGGCGCCGCCTGCTGCTGAAGGCGCGGCGCGATGTGCAGGTGCAGCCGCTGCTGCGGGAGTGGGTGGCGCGGGTGGAACTGCCGAATTCCGTGCGCGTGCAGGTGGACGTGGATCCGGTCAGCTTCCTGTAGGTGGCGCCGGATGGCCGGTCTTCGCGCGCCCGCCGCGCCCGGCAGGTGACACGCGCCGGGCCGGCGCGGCACCATCGCGGGACCGCCCCGGGAAGGACCCGCCGCCATGACCGTCACCCTGCACGGCCCGAACTACAGCACCTATGCCCGCACCGCCCGCCTCGCGCTGGAGGAGAAGGGCGTGCCCTACACGCTGAACGAGGTGGACATCCTGACCGGCAAGGGCCACGCGCCCGACCACCTGGCGCGCCACCCCTGGGGCAAGGTGCCGGCCTTCGAGCATGACGGCTTCCTGCTGTTCGAGACGCTGGCGATCACCCGCTACGTCGACGAGGCCTTCCCCGGCCCCGCGCTGCAGCCCGCCGATCCGCGCGCGCGGGCGCGGATGACGCAGCTCTGCGGCATCGTGGACAGCTACGGCTACGGCGCGATCGTCGGCAAGCTGTTCTGGCAGGAAGCCGTGGTGCCGCTGCAGGGCGGCACGCCGGACGCCGCGCTGGCCGCCGAAGGGCTGACGGGCGCGGAGCAGGCGCTGTCCGTCATCGAATCGCTGATGGAAGGCGGGCTGCTCTGCGGCGACGCGCTCAGCCTGGCGGACCTGCACCTGGTGCCGGTGGTGGAATACCTGCGCATGACGAAGGGCGGCGCCGTGGCGCTGGCCGCGCGCCCGAAGCTCGCCGCCTGGTGGGAGAAGATGAACGCGCGCCCCGCCGTGGTGGCGACGCGGCCGAGGCTCGGCTGATCGCGGCGGCGCCCCGGCCGTTCAGCCGCGGCGCCGCAGCGCCTCCTCGATCAGCCGCCTGTCGCGCGCCTCGTTGCGGCGGGCGTGCACCACGGCCAGCGCCCAGATCACGGACGCACCCCAGACGAAGACGCCGGTGATCGGCAGGATCACCAGCACCAGGCCGATCACCCACAGCACGCCGTTGAACACGGCCTGGAAGGGCCTGCCCTGGAACAGCAGCGCCAGCGGCGGGACGAGGAGCGCGAGGAGGTACGACATGGCGGCGGGCAGATGGCCCCGCGCGGCGCGCGCTTCAACGCCCCGCGCGGCGCGCGCTTCTACGCCGGCGTCTCACGCCGCCAGCCGCACGATCCGCCCTTCCATCGCCTCCACCCGCCGCACGCCGACGATCTGGCCGAGATTGCCCGCGACGAGGGCGACCATGTCGAGCGGCATGGCGTGCAGCGAAAGCTCGGCGCGCATCGCCTCGCCCTCGCGCACCGCGCGCAGGCTGTCGGGCACCAGGTCGCGCCTGGCGAAGGGTTCCAGGATGCGCGGCAGCAGGCCGGGGAAGATGTCGGCGGTGACGGTGAAGCGGGCCGCGACCAGCGGCGCCTCGGGACTGTCTGACATGATGCGAATTCCGGATCGGATGGGGCCTTGGCGATCACCCGGCCGCGCGCGGCCGCGCCCCCGGGACGGGGAAGCGCGTCAGGCGGCCGGGCCGGTAATTCGGCCCGCGTGGATCCGGTGCATGGTCACGTCGCGAAGCTAGAACATGATCGGCGCCGATGGAAGCGCGGATCGCGATCGCGGCGGGTGTGCCGCCGCCGCGTTCACGTCCGCGCCGGGGCCGGCACGCCGGCAAACTCCTCCTCCGCCGGGTGCTTCGCGCCCTGCTCGATGACCAGCTTCTGGTGCGGATAGGGGATCTCGATCCCCAGCCGGTCGAAGCGCTGCTTGATGCGGCGGTTGAACTCGCGCCCGACCGCCCAGCGCGCCGCGGGCTCGGTCTTCACGCGGGCGCGGATCACCACGCCGGAATCGCCCAGCCGCTCGACGCCCCAGATGTCGATCTCGTCGCGGATCAGCGGCGCGAACTTGGCGTCCGACCGGATCTCCGCCGCGATCTCGCGCAGCACCTCGGTCACCCGGTCGGTGTCCTCCCCATAGGCCACCGAGACGTCGAGCACGGCGAAGGAGAAGTCGCGCGTCATGTTGGTGACGGTGGTGACCGCGCTGAACGGGATGATGTGCACGCTGCCGTCGGTGGCGCGCAGCTTGATGGAGCGGATCGACAGCTGCTCCACCACGCCCGACAGCCCGCCCACGCTGACCACGTCGCCCACCGCCATCGCGTCCTCGAACAGCAGGAAGACGCCGGTGATCACGTCCCGCACCAGGGTCTGGGAGCCGAAGCCGATGGCAAGCCCGACCACGCCGGCACCCGCGATCAGGGGGGCGACGTTCACGCCGATCTCGGTCAGCACGTTCAGCGCCACGAAGACGACGATGGTGGCCGACAGCACGGTGCGCAGCATCGGCAGCAGGGTCCGCACGCGGGCGCTGCGCGCGGCCTGCGCGTCGCGGGAGAGCTTCGTCAGGTGCCGCTGGATCGCGGCGTTGGACAGCTCCCACACCGCCACCGCCACCAGCACCGTCAGCCCCATCGAGATCAGCGAGGACAGCAGCCGCGCGCCGAGCTGCCCGCGGCGGAACCAGGCGAAGGCATCGACGCCCCAGGCCTCCAGCAGGAACAGCAGCGCCATCACCGAGATGACGCCGCTGACCAGGCCCTTCAGCACCGGCAGGTAGCGGTTCGCCCGCGCTTCCAGCCCCGGGTAGCGGCGGGCGAAGTCGGGGCCGATGCTGAAGCCGCGCACCAGCGCGCGCCGCACCAGCGTGTCGGCCAGCTTGGCCAGGCCGACGATCAGGATGGTGATGGCGGAGACGCGCAGCAGCCGGTCGAAGCCGTCCCGGATCTCCAGCGCCCAGACGCCCCACAGCGCCAGCAGCCACAGGATCGCGACCAGGTGCCAGACATCGGCCAGCCGGTCGCGCAGCGTGCGGAAGATGCGGCGCGCGCGGTCGGGCTGCTCGCCCTCGGCCAGCGCGGGCGCGCGCAGCAGCTCCGCCACCTGCGCGCGGTTCTGCAGGATGACGATGACGACCAGCAGCGTCACCGTCAGCAGGGCGAAGCGCAGGATCGCGTCGTAGACCGACCAGGGCAGGCCGAACAGCAGCCCGGCCTCGGCCACCGCATAGCCGGTGATCGCCACCGCCATGATGCGGCGCACCCAGATGGTGATGTAGGCCGCCGTCTCGTCGCCGACGGTGACCAGCCGCAGGTGCGACGAGGCCGGGGAGAACAGCACGCGGCTGAGCGCCATCACCGCGCGCAGCGCCATGTAGGAATTGTTGGCGGTCAGCAGCACCAGCTCGGTGGTCGGCAGCGGCCGCACCACGCTGATCAGCCCGTAGGAGACGACGGCGAAGGCCGCCACCGGCACCAGGTCCAGCAGCAGCCGCGCCAGCACCAGCGGCACGCGGCGCAGCCAGGTCCAGGCGCTGCCATCCTCGGGCGCCAGCGCGTCCAGCCGGTCCGACCAGCGGCGCAGCGCGCGCGCCGTCGCCCATTCCGCGACCAGGCCGAGGCCGAACAGCAGCGCCAGCTTCCAGGCCGCGTCGATCACGCGGTACTGCGTCACCGGGTCGCGCGCGATGCCCGACATCCAGCCGAGCAGCGCGGGCAGGTTGGTGGCTGCCTCCGCCGCCACGATCAGGCTTTCGGTCATCGCCTGCACGCGCTGCTGCGCGCCGGTCAGCAGCTGGCCGCCCAGCGTGTTGGGCGGCAGGATCTCGGGCGGGATGGCGGGCGGCGGCGCCTCGGCCGGCGGCTCGGCCGCCGGGGCGGGGGCGGCCGCCGGCGCGGGCTGGCCGGGCCGCGGGGCGGACGCCGCTTCGAGCGCGCGCAGCAGCTCCGCCCGGCGGGCATCGTCGCGCAGCACGTCGATCAGCCGCTGCAGGTCGGCGGCGGGGGACGCGGCCGGCGCGGGGGCCTGCGCCGCGGCGCCGTGGGGCAGCAGGGCGGCCAGGACGGCCAGGAGGAGGAGGATCGCGCGCATGGCCGTTCCTCAACCCCGGCCCGGCCCCCGCGGTCAACCCCGCGCCGGGTCGCGGGATGTTGCGGCGCAAGGCGGCCGGGGACAGGATCGGCCCGGTGAACACCCCCCCTGGCCTGCTGCCCGTCATGCTTGCCCTGCTGGCGACGCACCTGGCGGGCATGGGCGCCTTCCTCACCGTGCCGGTCCTCGCCCCGGCGATCGCGGCCGAGACCGGCCTGCCCGCCAGCCTGGCCGGCTTCCACACCGCGCTGGTCTATGGCGGCGCGCTGCTGACCGGGCCGCTGACCGCGGCGCTGATCCGCCGCCATGGCGGGGTGCGGGTGCTGCAGGCCGGGCTGGTGGCGATCGGGATCGGCATCGCGATCGCGGCGATCGGGCATCCGCTGGCGCTGGTCGTCTCCGCCCTCGTCGCCGGCATGGGGCATGGGCCGGTGACGCCGGGGGGCAGCCACCTGATCGCCGCCCGCACCCCGCCGCGCCGGCGGTCGCTGGTGTTCAGCCTGAAGCAGACCGGCGTGCCGGCGGGCGCGATGATGGTGGCGGCGGTGGCGCCGGCCGCCGCCGTGCTGCTCGGCGGCTGGCGGGCCGGGGTGCTGGTGATCGCCGCGACCGCCCTGCTGGTGGCGCTGGCGATCCAGCCGCTGCGGCGGGATTTCGACGCGGAGCGCGACCCGCGCGCCGGCGGCGCCGGCCTCGGCCCCCTGCTGCGGGAGGCGGCGGGGAACCTCGCCTTGCTGCGGCAGGATGCGGCGCTGGCGCGGCTGACGGTGATGTCCTGCGCCTATGGGGTGGCGCAGTTCTGCTTCCTGACCTTCTTCGTGGCCTTCCAGGTCACGCAGCTCGGCACGCCGCTGGCCGAGGCCGGGCTGGTGCTGGCGGCCGGGCAGTTGGCCGGGGTGGTCGGGCGCATCGGCTGGGCGCTGCTGGCCGACCGGCACGGCGCGGCCCCGGTGCTGGCCGCCTGCGGGCTGGGCGCTGCGGCGGGCGCGCTGGTGCTGGCCTTCGTCGTGCCGGGCTGGCCGGGCGCGGTGGTGCTGGCCGCCGGCATCGTGATGGGGGCGACCGCCGTCGGCTGGAACGGCGTGATGCTGGCGGAAGCCGCGCGCATCGCGCCGGGCGGGCAGGTGGGCGCGGCGACGGCCGCGCTGTCCTTCGCCTTCGGCCTGACCATGCTGGTGGCGCCGCCCGCCTTTTCCGCGCTGGTGGTGCTGACCGGTGGCTATGCGGCCGGCTTCGCGATGTGCGTGGCGGCGACGCTGGCGGGGGTGGCGGCCATCCTGCGGCGTGGGCGATAGCCGGCCGAGGGCCGCCCTGCCGGCACCCCGCCGGAAGCAGGATGCCGACCGCGCTTCAGGCCCGCGAAGGGCGCCTCCGCCTGGCGGCGCCGGCAAGGCCGGCCAGGCCCAGGCCCAGAAGGGCCAGCGTGGCGGGTTCCGGCACCGTGGTGGGGGCGGGGGCGGCGGCGATGGTCAGGTTGTCGATCGTCGCGGATCGGATGGGGCCGGCCCAGCTGCCGCCGCCCGGAAGGCCGACATGGAGGCTGACGATCGGGTCCGCGCTGGTGACGCCGAAGAAGGCATCGGGAAAGATGTACAGCTCGTCCGGGATGGCCACATCCTGCGTCGCGCCGGACCCGAAGGTGATGAAGGCCGTCATGCCGCTCACACTCAGCACGTCGAAGCCGACGCCATACACCCCGCCGGCTTCGGTCAGGGAGGTGTTGCCGAACAGCAGCCGGAACGACCCGTTGCAGCCGGAGCAATAGGAACTGCCGCGTACCGAATCCGTGTTGATGTAGGAGTAAGACCAACCCGTCGCCACGTAGCGGGTCTGCCCGAAGATGGCGTTCATGCGCGCCGCGGTATGGAGGTCAACGGCGGGGATGTCGAGAACGTCACCGACGCGATAGTCGGCGGCTTCGTAATCGTCGGTGATCTTCGCGCCCGTGGCGGCTTCGAAGGCGGTCCGCGAGCTGAAGATCGTCGCCGCTTCCCCCGGCAGGGCGGAGGCCAGTATGACGGCTGCGCCGAGAAGGGCGACACGGGTGGCAGTCGGCATGGTCGGCTCCCCAGGAGAAAATGTGCGCTTGACGCAGTCCTGCGATCTACCGCCAGTCGTAGCACAATTCATGCCGGTCGCTTAGATCACTGATGCATATGGCAATTCGCCTGGCAAAGCGCGGCAGGCTGTAAAGATTTCCGACGGAACGAGGCCGCTGCCCGGCGGCGCGCCGCCGGGGGGCTTTGCACTTCGTCCCGGTTGGCCCTGGGCTGCGGCAGCGTCAGCTCCGTGACGGCGGCGTCAGACCTGTAAAGCATTCCGACAGTGGCGTCGGCATCGGGCCGCCTGCGCAACGCCGCCCGGCCGCGCTGCCGACAGGTCCGCGGGCTCCGGCGAGCGCGCCCGAGGCCGCGAACGCACATGGCCCGGACCTGAGGGCCCGGCGATGACGCCGGCCTGCTCACCGCGCGCCCGTGCCGGCCTTGCGCTGGCCCGGCGATGCACACCCTTCGTGGTGCCCGCTTCCGACCTGGACATCCCCGTCGGTTGCGGGCTGGCGACGCGGGGCCGGAAGGCACCGGGGCTCAGCGCGGGCCCGGCTGCCGCATCGGCTCCTGCATGCCCCCCGGACCGGGCGGCGGGCCCAGACGCTCCGGTTGCGCCGCGCCGGGCCCGCCGCCCATGCCGGGCTGCGGCAGGGTGGTGGCGCCGGCGCCCATGCCCGGCGCGTTGCGCATGCGCTCCCGTTCGTCCATCCCCGGCGAGCCCATCGCGCTGCCCGGCACCGGCGCCGCGCCCATGCCCGGCTGGGCCATGCCGGGCCGGGCCGGGTCCTGCTGCGCCGTGCGGGTGGCGGCGCCGCGTGCCTCCTCGAGCGCGCCTTGCGCCTCGGCGCGGTTGCGCGACTGCAGCGCGGCGGTCGCGCGGCCGGCGGCGCGCAGCGCGTCGGTGTCGCCGCCCGACTGCACATGGGCGTTCAGCAGCGAGGTCTGCGCGCGTTCCGCCATCTCCGTCGCCATCGCCCAGTTGCCGCCGCGCAGCGCGCGCGCGGCCTCGTCGAGCAGCCGGGCGGGATCGCGGCCGGCCTGCGCCTGGTCGGCGCGACGCGCGGCCGCCGCCATGCCGCCCTGGGCGGGGGCGGTGCCGGTCGCCGGCATCGTCTCCCGCGCATGGTCGCGCACCGCGCCGGGGCCGGCGGTGGTGCCGGCGCCGCGGGCCATCGGCAGGGTGTCGCGCCCGCCGGGCGCCTGCTGGCCCGGGGCCTGGCTGCCCGGGACCTGGCTGCCCGGCATGGGCCGCGTGCCGGCCCCCGGGGTCTCGGTCATCTGCGCGCCGGCGGGCAGGCCCCAGGCAAGGCCGAGGCCGAGGGCGGTGGTGGCGAGGAGGCGTGCGGGCGTCATGGCGTGGGCGTTCCTTCCCTGGCGGGGCGCGGCGGGCGGCGGGATGGGGCCGGGGGCCGTGCCGAAGCGCAGGGAACGCCAGGGCCGCGCGGCGTTTCCCGCCGCGGGGCCGGAACGGATGCGCGGCGCCGCGACCGCAGCGGCGTCGCCCGGGCGCGCCATGAAGCGGCGGGCGGGCCTGTCCCGCCCGCCGCGGCCCGGGCCGCGGGGCGATCAGCCCAGCACGAAATCCGCCGCGCCCAGCGCGACGCCCAGCACCGGCGTGACCAGGATGGCGAAGTCCGCCTGCGCCGCATCGGCCAGCCGCGCCTCCACCAGCACATGGCTGCCGGCGGTGCGCCAGGTCACCTCCTGCCCGATGCGCAGCGCCTCATGCGCCAGGGTGCGCGGATCGGCGTCGATCGCCGACAGGTCGATCAGGTCGGCGGCGTCGAAATCGCCGATGCTGTCGCGCGCCCCCGGGGCGCGGCCGCTGTCGCCGAAGGCGAAGACGAAGCGGTCGGCGCCGGCGCCGCCCCACATCGCATCCGCGCCCGCGCCGCCCGCCAGCACGTCGTCGCCGGCATTGCCGTAGAGGCTGTCGTTCCCGGCCTCGCCGCGCTGGATGTTGGCGCCGCCCGAGCCGCGGAGCACGTTCGCCAGCTCGTTGCCCGTGCCGTCGGCGACGACGTTGCCGAGCAGCGAGAGGTTCTCGAAGTTCGCCCCCAGCGTCCAGCTCACCGAGGCGATGACCAGGTCGATGCCCTCGCCGGCCAGTTCCGAGATGCGGTCGGCCGCGCCGTCCACCGCGAGGGTGTCGTTGCCCGCGCCGCCGGCCGTGCGGCCAAAGGGCGGCTGGGCTGGCCGTCGCCGGCCCTGCACCGGCGGAGCCGGCGGCTTCCGGGGGCAGGACGCTGGCGAGGCCGCGGGGGAACCCGCTCCCGATCCGTCGGGGAGAGGGGGTTCTTCCGCGGGCTGCTAGGCGCCGACCAGCGCCTTCAGGTCCGCCTGCGGCCGCGCGCCGAAATGGCCGATCGCCTCGGCCGCCGCGACCGAGCCCCAGCGGCCGCATTCCGCCAGCGCCAGGCCCTTCGCCAGCCCGGCCAGGAAACCCGCGGCATAGGCGTCGCCCGCCCCCGTCGTGTCGACCACGGTCGTCGGCTCGGCCTTCACCTCCCACGCCTCGGCGCCGGCCACGACCAGGCTGCCCTTCTCGCTCCGCGTCACGGCGGCGATCGCCACCTCCTGCCGCACGGCGGCCACCGCGGCGTCCAGGTCGTCCGTCTCGTAGAGGCTCAGCAGCTCCGCCTCGTTGGCGAACAGGATGTCCACCTCGCCCTTCACCAGGTCGCGGAAGGCGGCCCGGTGGCGGCCGACGCAGAAGGGGTCGGACAGCGTCAGCGACACCTTGCGGCCGGCCGCATGCGCCACCCTGGCCGCCTTGTAGAAGGCCTGCTGCGCCGCCGGCGGGTCGAACAGGTAGCCTTCCATGTAGGTGACGGCGGCGGAGGCCACTTCCGCTTCCGCCACGTCGTCCGGCCCGAAGGCCGTGCAGGCGCCGAGGAAGGTGTTCATGGTGCGCTGGCCGTCCGGCGTCACCAGGATCAGGCAGCGCGCGGTCGGCGCGCCGCCCACCAGCGGGGCGGAGGGGAAGCGCACGCCGGCGGCGCGGATGTCGTGCCCGAAGACCCGGCCGAGCCCGTCATCGGCGACCTTGCCGAGATAGCCGACGCGCGCGCCGAGCGCCGCGGCCGCCGCGCAGGTGTTGCCGGCCGAGCCGCCGCTGTTCTCCACGCCCGGGCCCATGGCGGCGTAGATGCGCTCCGCCGCCGCGGCGTCGATCAGCGTCATCGCGCCCTTGGCCATGCCCTGCGCCGCCAGGAAGCCGTCATCGGCGCGGGCGAGCACGTCCACGATGGCGTTGCCGATGCCGAGCAGGTCGAGGGCGGGTGCGGTGGTCATGGGCAGGGTATCTCACGCAGGCTTGGGGGGGCGGCAAGGGCGCCGGACGTTGCCCGAGCACGCCGGCGGGGGCTAGTCCCCGGCCCCATGTTGCGCGCCCTGCTGCTCGGCTTCGGCCAGCTTGCCGACCCTGCCTTCCGCCGCCCGCTGCTGCTGGGCGGCGCGCTGGCGCTGGCGGGCGGCATCGGCCTGTCCGTGCTGGCCGGCTGGGGGGTGGAGGCGCTGGCCGGCACCGGCGGCTGGCTCGGCACCCTGGTCGCCGCGGCGGGCGCGCTGGTGGTGCTGGTGGCGCTCTGGTGGGTGTTCGTGCCGCTGCTGCTGGCGATCGCCGGGCTGTTCACCGATGGCGTGGCGGCGGCGGTGGAGCGGCGGCACTACCCCGCCCTGCCGCCCGCCAGCGGTGCGCCGGCCGCCGCCCAGGCCTGGGGGGCGGCGGTGCTGGCGCTGCGGCTCGGGCTGGTCACGCTGGCGCTGCTGCCGCTGTCGCTGCTGCTGCCGGGGATCGGGCTGGTGCTGCTGTGGGCGGTGGCGGCGATCGGGCTGGGCGAGGGGCTGTTCGAGGGGGTGGCGCAGCGCCGGATGGACCGGCCAGCGGCGCGCGCGCTGATCCGCCGCCGGCGCGCGGCGATCTGGGGCCTGGGGGCGGTGCTGGCCGGGCTGGCCGCCATCGCGCCCTTGAACCTGCTGGTGCCGGTGGTCGGCACCGCGGCGATGACGCACCTGCTGCACCGCCGGTAGCGGGCACGCCCCCGCCAAGGGGCAGTCGCCCCGTTCCTTGATCCGACCCTCCTCTGCCTGATGCCGGTCCAGGGCGGCAGCCCTGGTGGTGGGAGGTATCGGGGGGAGGCAAAGCCTCCACCCGGGCCGAGGCGCGCAACGCAGGCCGCAGGTCAGCGCCCATGTGCCCACGCGCCCTCGCGGCGGTCGGACGCGCCCCGTGCGGCCCCGCAAGGCGGCCGGCCGTCGTGCCTCCGCGCCGCGACAAATCCGGACGCCGCGCCGGCGCCGCCGCCCGCCGCCGTCGCGCCAAGGGCTTGCGGGCCTGGTGCGTGCCGCCGCCGAAGCGCACTCCGCCCTCGGCGCGATCCAGCGCCGCAACATGCCCCGTCCGGCCGTTGTGCCCCGCCCGCGCCGCGTGTTAGCCCGGGCTTCGGGCGAGCCGTGCCCGCGGCGCGCCGCCGTGGGCCGTTCCGAAGGGGGGACGCTGAGATGAACGTGTTCAGCCGCCGGCGCGACGAGAAGCCGGCCGCGCCCAGCACCGACCCCTCGCCCGCCAACCCCGCCGAGGCCCGCGCCGCCGACCTGCCCGGCCCGCTGCACCGTTCCACCAGGGATCCCGACCCGATGAGCCTTGCGCCCAAGCCCGGCCAGCTGCCCCCCCTCAATGCGGGCCCGACGCCGCCCGCCGGCACCGCGATCCCGCCGCGGCCCGCCGCGATGACGCCCTCGGCGCCCAGCGCCATGGCCGGCGCCTCCGCCATGGCCGGCGCGCCGGGGCCGCGCGCGGCCGGGCCGGAACGCCGGACGCTGGTGGTCGGGCGGGGGATCAGCCTGCAGGGCACCGTCGCCGATGCCGAGCGCCTGGTGGTCGAGGGCACGGTCGAGAGCCAGATGATCCAGGCGACCGAGCTCGCCATCTCCCAGACCGGGGTCTTCAAGGGCGAGGTGCAGGTCGAGGACGCCGAGGTCGCCGGCACCTTCGACGGCACGCTGACGGCCCGCGGGTCGCTGGTGATCCGCGCCACCGGCCGGGTGATCGGGGTGGCGCGCTGCCGGCGCCTGTCGGTCGAGGATGGCGGGCAGATCTCCGGCCGGATGGAGATGCTGGGCGACGCCCCGGCCATCGCCGCCCCGCTGCCCCGCGCCGCGATGGCCGAGGGCTGACACGCCCCGCGCGCCGGGCCCGGGGACGGGTCCGGCGCGCCCCCTTTCTCCGCGCGCCCGGGCCCGGGATGAGACGTTCCGCTTCCGCCCTGCTGCTGCTGGCGCTGCTGGCGTCCGGCTGCGCGCGCCCGGACCCCCCCGACGCCGCGGCGGCGATGGAGGAGGCGCTGGCCAGCCACCGGGCGAGCCTCGGCGCCATCCCGGGTGCTAACGCGCCGTCGCCGGCTGCGCGGCCGGCCGGGGCCAGGCCCGCGGCGGCCGCTTCCGGCGCGCCGCCCGCGCCGCCGCCTGCCGTGACCGCCGCGCCGGTCGCCGGCCAGGCGCCCACCATGGCGGGGCAGCTGGTCGGCCAGCCGCCGGAGACGGTGCGCCACTGGCTCGGCGCGCCGCGGCTGCAGCGCGACGAGGGCGCGGCGCAGGTCTGGCACTACCAGTCGGCCGATTGCCACCTGGACCTGATCCTCTACCGGGAGGAGGGCGCGACCCCGGGCTGGCGCGTCGCCTTCGCGCAGGCGCGCGCCATCGGCACGGCCCGCCGCGCCGAGGCCACCTGCCTGCGGGAGATCGCCCGCGGCGCGGAGCGCCGCCCGCCCGATCCGCCGGTGCGGCTGGCCGGCGCGGCATGAGACGCCCGGGCGCGGCGCCCCGCGCGTGACGGCGGCCTGGGCCGATGCCTTCGTGCCGGTCTTCGGGCTGCTCGCCCTCGGCGCGCTGCTGCGCCGGCGCCTGCTGCGGGACGACGCGGTCTGGGCGGGGATCGAGAAGCTGGTCTTCTGGGTGCTGCTGCCCTGCCTGATCGCCTCCGCCCTGTCCGGGCTGCGGATGGGGGCGCTGCCGGTGGCGGGGATGGCGGGCGTCTTCTGGGGCGCGCTGGCGATGGGGACGCTGGCCGCGGTGCTGCTCGCGCGCGCGCTGGGGCATGGGCATGCGGCCCTGACATCGGTGCTGCAGGGCGGCATCCGCTTCAACAACCTGATGGGGTTCGCCATCGCGGGGGCGCTGTGGGGCGCGCCGGGGCTGGGGCTGGCGGCGCTGGCCACCGGGCTGATCGTGCCCTTCGTGCAGGCGGTGGCGACGCTGGCCTTCGCGCTGGGCGGGGGCGGGCGGGTGCGGGCGCTGGGCCTGGCGCGGCAGGTGCTGCTCAACCCGCTAATCCTGGGCTGCGCGGCGGGCTTCGCGATCGGCGCGCTGGGCGGGCTGCCGCCGGGGGTGCAGCCGGCGGTGCGCAGCCTGGGGCAGGCCTCGGTGGCGCTCGGGCTGCTGTGCGTGGGCGCGGCGCTGACGGTGCGGGGCCTGGGGATGGCGGCGCCGACCCAGCTGGCGACGGCCTGCCTGAAGCTGCTGGTCATGCCGGGGCTGACCTGGGGCCTGTGCGCGCTGCTGGGCCTCGGGCCGCTGCCGACCGCGGTGGCGGTGCTGTTCATGGCGCTGCCGACGGCGGCGACGAGCTACGTGATGGCGCGCGCGATGGGCGGGGACGCGCCGCTGATGGCGGCGATCACCACCAGCGAGCACCTGCTGAGCGTGCTGACGCTGCCGGTCTGGGTGTGGCTGCTGACGGCCGGGCCGTGACCGCGGCGGCAAGGCTGGCGGCGCCGGCTGGCCGCGGCTGGCAGGGGGGCGGCCGGGACCCCGCTTGAACACTTGAGCACTTTGGCGATTTGCGCACTTTATCTTCGCGAATCCACGACCGCGGTGCCTGGTGGCGCGGCGGGGAGCGCCCGCAAGCGACTGAAATCGGTTGATTAAAGTGGAATTGACGCTGTGCTGTTTAGTCGATTTTGGTCTTTTATCCAGATTCGCGGCCAGTGCGCGTGACGCGGCGCGAAGGTGGCCACCGCCGTGGCGCCCGACGCACCGGTCGGGCGATCACCGGCCGGTTCGGGGGTTGGATGCACGGCTTGAAGGAGCGCGATCGCCGGCGGCGACCCTGTTCCCAGTATGTTCCTGAAACGCCCGGTTGTCCAGGCTCTTCGCGACCGACGCCGGACCGGATGGAGGCGGAACCCGGCCGGGCGGGCTGCGCGCCGGGGTGCCGCCGCCGCTAGACCATGATCGGCGAGGAGTGAATCGCCGATCATGGTCTAGCAGGCTGCGGAAATTCGCC
>JAIYDD010000007.1 GCA_027487675.1 Acetobacteraceae bacterium
AGACCTGCATCCCGCGCGCCTCCGGCGAGACCTGCATCCCGCGCGCCTCCGGCGAGACCTGCATCCCGCGCGCCTCCGGTGAGACCTGCATCCCGCGCGCCTCCGGCGCGACCTGCATCCCGCGCGCCTCCGGCGCGACCTGCATCCCGCGCGCCTCCGGCGCGACGAACAGGTCGTCCAGGTATCCGCCCACACCCGCCGCCAGCGGCCGCGCGAAGGGGCGGTAATGCGCGAGGCCCAAGGCGCGGCCGGCGGCGTCCTCCGCCACGAAGGCCTTCACCTCATGCGCCGGGTCCATGATCCAGCCCCAGACCGTGTCGCGCATCGCCAGCGTCTGCGCCACGCGGTAGAAGGCGGCATAGCCGGCATAGAGCCCGTCCCACGCCGCCCGGTGGCGCGGCGCGGCGGGCAGGATGCGGATCCCGGTCATGGCGCACGCCCCGGCAGGTCGATCCGCCCGGCGGCGGCCAGCGCCGCCAGGATCGCGCCCGCATGCATCATCTGCCCCAGCTCCCCCCGCAGCAGCGCGGCGATGACGGCCGCGACGGGCATCGGCTCGACCGACATCAACTCCCCCGCCTCGGGCCGCGGCGGCGCCACCGGATGGGCGCCGAGCCCGAGCACCACATGCAGCCGGTTGGTCTGGGTGGAGGGGTTGGCGTGGTTGCCGAACAGGTGCCGCCACTCGGCCGCGGCGTAGCCCGTCTCCTCCAGCAATTCGCGCCGCGCGGCCTCCAGCGGCGAGGCATCGGCGGCGTCCACCACCCCGCCCGGCAGTTCCAGCGACCAGGCCTGGGCGGCGTGGCGCCATTGCCGCACCATCACCAGCCGGTCGTCGGGGGTGATCGCCACCGCCACCGCCCAGTCCGGATAGTCCAGCACATACCAGGGCGCGATCTCGGCGCCCGTCGCGGTGCGGATGCGGTCGGCGCGCAGGCGGATCCAGCGATCCTCCAGCAGCATCCGGCTGTCCAGCGTGGTCCAGGGCGGGGCGGTCATGCCGCCTCCCCGCCCGGCGGGCCGTAGAACATGACCCAGGCGGCGAGGTCGGGGGAGAAGGCCACGAAGCGGTGCTCGGCGCCGGCCGGCACGAACAGCGCGTCGCCGGCCACGAAGGGGCTGCGCCGCCCCTCGCAGATGAACTCGCCATGGCCGGAGACGACGATATAGAGCTCGTCCCGGTCATGCGGCGCCTGGCGGTCCTCCCCGCGCGGGGCATACCAGCGCAGCTCCAGCGAGCCATGCGCGAAGACCCGGGCGGAGGTGCGCCCGGGCTCGACCGGCAGTCGGGCCGCGAGTGCGGCGGGGAAAGCGGTTTCCGGCATGAAGGCAGCCTCGCCGGGGCAGGGGCGGTGCGCAAGGGCCTGGGGAACCCGGCCGGCCACGCCGCGTCTGTTTTTCGGGCCAGGCCATGCGGCCGCGTCACGCCGGGGTTCCGCGTGGGGCGATCGGCGCCAGGGCCGGCGCGCGGCGCCATGCCCGTCCCCCGCCGGCCACGCCCGAGGAGCCAGCCCATGTCCCCCCACAGATTCGCCGTCGGCGAGACGGTCGAGTTCCAGCCCGAGCCGTCCGACCACAACATCCCGCGCGGCCGGCACGTGATCACCCGCGCCCTTCCGGGCGATGATTTCGGCCGCACCTACCGCGCCCGCAGCGACCAGGACGGGGTGGAGCGGGTGTTCCGCGAGGCCCAGCTGCGCGCCGGCCCGCTGCGCCAGGCGGTGCCGTAGCGCGCCTTTCCGCTCGCCCGGGGCGCCGGCCCGGCGCGGCTCTTCCGCGCCGTCCCGGGCCACCCGTCCGGGACCTGGCGATGGGGGAGGGACCGCTCCTCGAGGGCGGCGGCGTCACGCTGGTGGCGCGGCCGGGTCCGCATGGAGCGCATTGGGGCCGCCCGGCTTCGGCACCGGCAGCCCGGCAGCCGCTGCGACCTCGGCCAGCAGGCGCGCCTCTTCCCCCGCATGTCGGGGCGAGATGTGGAAGGGTTCCACCCGCTTCACGCCGGCGGCGCGGGCGATCTCGCCGGCCGCGATCGTGGTCAGGTGGTGCCGGTCGGCGGCGCGCGCGGCTTCCGTCGCGGGGAAGGGCGCCTCGACGAACAGCGTGTCGGCGCCGCTGACCAACGCCACGGCCGCGGCGCGGTTGGCCGGGGTGTCGCCAAGGTCGGTCAGGTAGCCGATGCGCTGCCCCGGTGTGATCCGCACCAGTCCGCGAAGCGCGCCGAGCGGGCGGCAGGGCGCGCCCGCGGCCTCGGCCGGGCGGGCGAAGACCGGCACCGGATGGTCGTCCGGCAGCCCCGCCGCGATTGCCGCCTTCAGCCCGGCAAGCCAGGGGCCTGCGGGCAGCCCCGCCGCCGTGAGCCCGGCCGCGCAGATGTTGGCATGCGACGCCTCCTCCAGCAGGAAGCCGAGGCAGGGCGTGCCGTGGTCCAGCAGCGCCGCGCGGATCGAGAGCGGGCCGGACCGCCAGGCCACGCCATCGGGCGCCGGCGCCACCGGCAGGGCTTCCTCGGCGAAGCCGCTGCGCAGGCGGAAGCGACGGCGGGCGACGGGGCCGGACGCGCCGATCTCGGTCGCCTCGATCACCAGCTCCGCGGCGATGCGGTCCACCAGGTTCCATGTGTAGGACAGCAGCCGGTGGTGCAGCCGCGCCGCGGTGCCGGGCGGGCCCAGCACGTCGAGCCGCGCCGCCTGGCCGATCCGCACGCGCAGCAGCCGGTCGACATCCGCCCAATGGTCCATGTGCGCGTGCGACAGGCCGAGCACCGCGACGCGCAGCAGCTGCCGCGGCGACAGCGCCGAGAGGTCGCCGCAATCGAACAGCACGGAGAGGCCGAGCCCCGGCGCCTCCACCAGCAGGGCAGGGTCGCCGGTGCGGCCGTTCGGCAGGCGCGGAAGCAGGGTCGGGCGCATCGTGCGCCCATAGACCATGATCGGCGATCCACCCATTGCCGATCGCGGCCTGGCCCATGGCCTGGTCGCGCGCTTCACACCCTCGGGCGTTCCGCCCTTCGACGATCACGCCCTGGCACGCCCCTTCCAGCCCGCCCCCGCCCTGGGCGATGCCGATCAGCCCGCCGGCGCCAGCCGCGCCTCCGCCTCGCCGTGCTCGGCCAGCAGCGCCGCCAGCCGCCGCCGCATCTCGATCCCCGGCTTGTCGGAGGGCATGTGCAACTCCTCGGACATCCCCAGCGGCACGTCCCAGGTGGTGCTTTCCAGCACGAGCCGGTCCTCCGCCGTCACCGCGCGGTCGAAGGCGATCACCTTCTCGGCCGGGCTCTCCGCCTCGGTGTCGTTCCGGTAGACCCATTGGCAGATCATGCTGCGGCGATCGTCGATCGGCGTCGCGGCGGTGACCAGCACATGCGTCAGCCCGGTCGGGTAGTCGATGCGACTGGCGCGCATGAAGGGCAGGAACCAGCGGCCCTCGATCAGCCGCACCGTGCGCTCCTCGTTCGTCCGCAGCAGCTCCTTCGAGATGCCCTTATTGGTCACCGGCGCCTCGCCCTTCATCACGAAGCCCCATGGCGTGTGGGTGATCTCGACCGGCGCCGGGCGGGGTTCCTCGAGGATGCCGAAGGTGTTGGCGTGCACATAGGACAGGTGCGCCATGTCGAAGCTGTTCTCCATCAGCCGCAGCCCCGACACCGCCCATTCCTCGTGGAATTCGTCGATCTGGCGGAAGGCCGGGTCCGCGGCCTCGGCGATCTCGGGGATCGGCGCGACCGGATCCTCCAGCGCCACCCAGACCCAGCCATAGCGCAGCACGGCGTGGTGGCCGGTGGTGCCGCCCTTCATGCCGCGCAACGGCTCATGCGCCTGCGGGACCTTGCGGCACCGGCCATCCGCCCCGAAGGCCCAGCCATGATAGGGGCAGGCGATCGCCGGCCCGTCCGGCACATCCGCATCGACGAAGCCGAGCGACAGCTTCGCCCCGCGATGCGGGCAGCGGTCCGTCACCGCCGCCGGCCCATCCTTGCCCCACCACAAGACGATCTCCGTCCCGAGCAGCGTGAACGGCACCGGCCTGCCCGCCGCCAGGGCTGCCGCCGGCATCACCGGATACCAGAACCGCCGGAACACCCTCTGCCCCGTCGCCAGCATCGCCACGCCCCTCCGCCAACCGCCGCGATCCGTGGCAACGGCCATGCCAGGGGGTGGGGGGGTGGCGCCTCGGGAGGGGCGCCGCCCCTCCCGAACCCTCCCTGCCGGGGTCCAGGGGCGGCACGCTCCTGGCGGGTTGGCCCTGGGGAGGGCAGAGCCCTCCCCAGGGCCAACCAGCCTATCCCTTGGGCGTTGCGTGCCCGGAATGCCGGCAGTCGGTGGTGGGTGTGGCGTGTTCGCGGCGCGGCATGTGGGTTGCAGGGTCGGGCGCACCGCATCCGGGCGGGGCATTTGGTGCCTGTCCGCAACGAGGGGCTTCCAGCCATGATCATGTCGCGTCGTTCGCTGTTGGCGGTGTCGGGGGGTGCGGTGTTTGCCGCGCCCTATGTGGCGAAGGGGCAGGCGGCGCTGACGCCGATCCGCTTCTCGCTCGACTGGGCGTTCCAGGGTCCGCAGTCCTGCTACCTGCTGGCGCTGGAGCGCGGCTATTTCCGCGAAGAAGGGCTGAACGTCACGATCGACCGCGGCTTCGGCGCCGGCGACGTGCCGGTGAAGATCGCCTCCGGCGCCTATGAATTCGGCGTCTCCGACCCCTCCCCCACCATGCGCATGCGCATGACGCCGGCCACCGCCAGCACCGACATCATCGCCCCCTTCGTGCTGCAGCAGGGCAGCCCGCTGGCGGTGATGACGCTGCGGCGCACCGGCATCCGCACCCCGCAGGACCTGCTGGGCAAGCGGCTGGCAGCGCCGGAGACCGATGGCGGGCGGCAGATGTTCCCCGCCTTCGCCCGCGCCGCCGGCATCGACCGCAGCCGCATCAACTGGATCACCGTCACGCCGCAGCTGCGCGAGCCGATGCTGGCCCGCGGCGAGGCGGATGCGATCACCGGCTTCGAGACCTCCGGCGTGTTCAGCCTGCGCGCGGTCGGCGTCCCGCGGGAGGACATCGTCTCGATGCGCTACACCGCCGTGGGCGTGAACCTGCTCTCCACCTGCCTGCTGGTCCGCCGCCCCTATGCGGAGGCGAATCCGCGCATCGTCACCGGCATGATCCGCGCCATCGTGCGCGGCCATATCGACGCCTTCCGCGACCCGGCGGCCTCCATCGCCGCGCTGCTGCGCCGGGACCCCACGGCGCCCGGCCCGCTGGAGCAGGAGCGGCTGGTGGCGAATTTCGAGTTCGTCCGCACGGCGGAGGTGATCGCCGGCGGCTTCGGCAACGTGACCACGGCCCGCGTGCAGGGCGCGATCGACACGGTGAAGGACGCCTTCGAACTGCCGGGCTCCCTCGCCGCGGCCGATTTCTACCTGCCGCAATTCCTGCCCGCGGCCGAGCAGCTGCGTTTCCCCGCCGCCGCGGGCTGACGCACCCGAACCATCGGGACCGGTCGGGGGGGGGCGCCGCGAGGTGCCTCCCCTTCGCATGTCCGGGCGCGGCACAGGGCCACCGCGAAGAGGGAACAGCAACGGCCATCGGGGGCGCTTTTCGATGTCTCGCCCCGCGCGCGGAGAGCTGCATCGGGGTCGGGGTGCGGAATGCGCCCGCCGATCACCCTGACATCCTGGGATTTTCTGTCCAGCGCTCCCGCGTTCCATCCTCGCCCCGCTATCCAGCGCCTTCGGCGTCGGACCCCGTCCGGGCGGGACAGGGGCACCTCCTCCACGCCGGTGCCGACGCGACGCCCCAGGCGGCGGGCGCTTTTGCTGGATCGTGGCAAGAACATGGCGTATACGCCATCGGGACGCCTTGATCGGGAGGACCCGCGCCGTGCTGATCGCCCTCTGCCTGCTGGCCGGTTTCGCGGCGCTCGCCGGGATGTCGAGCGCGGCCGCGGTGCTGCTGTTCGGCCTGGGGTCCGGCGTGCTGCTGGTTTCGGCCGCCTGCGCGGCGCTTGCGCTGCTGGCGAGCATCGGGGCCGCGGCGCTCGCCTTCACGGCCGACCCGGCGCCGAGCGCCTGAGGGGCGGTGGCGCCTTTCGCAATGGCGCCAGGACCTGCGGAGCCTGCCAGGGCTTGACCGCCGCAGGCGGGCCGCCCGGCGCCGCGGATCGCGCGACAAGAAGCGGGCGCGGGCGATCGGCCGGGCTGCAAACGGCGCGGATCATGGGCTGGCGAGGTCATCGGCAAGAGCCGCCGGGATCGATGCAAGGCGCCGCCACGTCTGCGCCATCCGGGCGCGGTCGGCGCCGACGGGCCGGTGGCGGCCGGCCTGAACCGGCCCGCCGGCGATCGCCCTATCTCAGGATCCGCAGCGGCCCCGGTGCGTCCGTCACCTCGACCGGCAGGCTGCCCACCGGGTCGCCATCCGCCTGCACCGCCACCGGCGCCGCGGCCGAAAGGCGGATGCGCGACGCCGCGACGACCTCCACCCCCGGCAGCCGAGGGATCAGCCCGAGCGGCAGCGCGGCGCCGGCCAGGGCGGCGTGCAGCGCGCCGGCGCGGCGGAACACCACCACCCGGAAGCCCGGCGCCAGGGGGTCGGCATCGGGGGCGAGCAGGTAGCGGCCGCCATAGAGCCGGCCCTTGGTGACGATCACGCTCGCCGCCTGGCCGGTGGCGCCGTCGATCTCCGCCTCGATCGGCGGGAAGTCGTAGCGCAGGAGTTCCCGCAGCGACTGCGCCACATAGGCCAGCCGGCCGATCCGCCGCTTGAGGCCGAGGTCGAGCCCCGCCACCACCGCCGCGTCGAAGCCCGCGCCGAGCATCTGCACGAAAAGCCGTTGCCGCCCATCGGCGAAGCGCGCCACGCCGGGGCGCAGCAGCGCGGCGCGGCCGGCCGCCACCACCTCCGCCGCGCCTTCCGGGCCGGGCGGCAGGCCGAGCTCCCAGGCCAGCACGTTCGCCGTGCCGAGCGGCAGCACGCCGAGCGCCGCGGCGCTGCCCGCCAGCCCCGCCGCGACCTCGGCGATCGTGCCGTCGCCGCCGGCGGCCACCACCACCGGCACGCCGCGGCCGGCGGCGTCCCGTGCCAGCGACTCGGCATCGCCAGGCCCGCGCGTCTCCGCGAGGTCCGGCCGCAGGCCGCGGCGGACGAGGGTGGCCAGCGCGCGGGACAGGCGGCGGCGCCGCCCGGCGCCGGCGGCCGGATTGAACACGATGAGCATCGGCGCGGCGTAGCCACCGCCGATGACGATCAGCGAAAGATTCGCTGACAGACGCATGACATGCGCAGGGAGGATCTCAGTCCGGCGCAAGAAGCGGTCCGCGTCACGCAAGATTCACGTCGAATCGCGCCGCGAGCGGCTACAGCGCGGCAGAGCAACGGAACCGCCTTCGCCGCGTTGCGGCACCGGGCGGAGCCCCGCAGGAACCGAGGCGCATGCACCAGAGCGAACCGAAGCGGCGTTACCGCGCGGTGTTCCTGTCGGACATCCATCTCGGCACCCGCGGCTGCCGCAGCGATTTCCTGGTGGATTTCCTGCGCCGCACCGAATGCGAACAGCTCTATCTGGTAGGCGACATCGTGGATGGCTGGCGGCTGCGCAAGTCCTGGTACTGGGACGCGCACCATGACGAAGTCATCCGCCTGATCCTGAAGGCCGCCCGCAACGGGACCGAGGTCACCTACATCCCCGGCAACCATGACGAGATGCTGCGCGACTGGCTCGGGCTGGAGATCGCCGGGGTCAGGCTGATGGACGAGGCGGTGCACAGCGCCGCCGACGGACGCCGCTACCTGGTCATCCATGGCGACCAGTTCGACGGCGTGATCCGCTACGCCAAGTTCCTCGCCCATCTGGGCGACTGGGCCTATGACTGGGCGCTGACCATCAACACCTGGTTCAACGCCGCGCGGCGCCGGCTGGGCTACCCCTACTGGTCGCTCTCCCAGTGGCTCAAGCGGCAGGTCAAGGAAGCGGTCAAGGCGATCGACCGCTTCGAGGTCGCGCTGGCGACCGAGGCGAAGCGGCGGGGGATGGATGGCGTGGTCTGCGGCCACATCCACCATGCCGAGATGCGCACCGTGCAGGGGGTGCTCTACATGAACGACGGCGACTGGGTGGAAAGCTGCACCGCCCTGGTCGAGCACGCCGATGGGCGTTTCGAGTTGGTGGATTGGGCGCGGGAGAATAGATTGTCCCTCGCGCGCGCGGTGACGAGGCAGGTGCCTGCGGCCGCGTGAGGCTGCAGTGCCGGGGGACGCTTGGACCATACGGAGTGCTGGGGGATGGGCGGGCTCGCGCTCGACATCTCGCCGGGGGCGGATGTGATGCCACAGGCTGGCCGCATCCTGATCGTGAGCGACGCCTGGCTGCCGCAGGTGAACGGCGTGGTCCGCACCCTGTCCACGGTGGCGGAGGAATTGCGCGCGACCGGGCATGAGGTGACGATCATCGGGCCGGACCGCTTCCGCTCGGTCCCGACACCCGGCTACGCCGAAATCCGCCTGGCCATCGCGCCGGCCCGGGCCCTGGCCCGGATGGCGGAGGCGGCACGGCCGGATGCGGTGCACATCGCGACCGAAGGACCGCTCGGCTGGGCGATGCGCAGCATCTGCCTGAAGCGCGGCTGGCGCTTCACCACCTCGTTCCACACCCGCTTCCCGGACTACCTGCACGCCCGCACCCGCATCCCGACCAGCTGGAGCTGGGCGCTGCTGCGGCGCTTCCACGAAGCCGGGCAGGGCACCTTCTGCGCCACGCCTTCCCTGGCGCGGGAACTGGAAGGGCGGGGCTTCACCCGCGTGGTGCCCTGGTCGCGCGGCGTGGACCTGGACCGCTTCCGCCCGGGAGCGGCGGCGGAGGGGGAGCCGGAGGCCTGGGAAGGCCTGCCGCGGCCGATCTTCCTCTATGCCGGCCGCATCGCGATCGAGAAGAACATCGAGGCCTTCCTGGCGCTCGACCTGCCGGGGTCGAAGGTGGTGGTGGGGGATGGCCCGCAGCGCGCCGCGCTGATGCGCCGATTCCCGAACGCCCACTACACCGGCTATCGCGTCAACGGCGCGCTGGCGCGCTGCTATGCGAAGGCCGACGTCTTCGTCTTCCCCTCCCGCACCGACACCTTCGGCCTGGTGCTGCTGGAGGCGCTGGCGAGCGGCACGCCGGTGGCGGCCTATCCGGTGACCGGGCCGCTCGACGTGATCGGGCAGAGCCCGGTCGGGGCGCTGGACGAGGATCTGCGCGCCGCCTGCCTGCGCGCGCTGGGGGCCGACCGCGGCGCGGCGCGCATCCACGCCGAGCGGTTCTCCTGGGCCGCCTGCGCCCAGCGGTTCCGCGACAGCCTGGTGCCGCTGACGCCGCCCTGAGGGGCAGCGGACGACGGCACGGAAGCGGGCGGCGGCGGCGCCGATGCCGTGAGCCACGACGGGTGTTGCCAGTCGGCTTCGGTCGAACCGCGACGGCATGAGGCGCCCGCGGAGGGCCAGGACAAGTCGGCGGTCAGCCTCGGGCCGCGGCCACCGCCTGCCACAGCGCCGCCAGTACCTCCGGCACGCCTGCGCCGGTGGCGCCGGAGACCACCAGCGCATCCCGCCCCGCCGCGCGCGAGAGCGCCTTGAGGCGCGAGGCGCGGGCCTGCGGCGTCATCGCATCCGTCTTGTTCAGCGCCACGATCTCCGGCTTGTCGGCCAGGCCGCCGCCATAGCCGGCCAGTTCCTCGCGCACGATGCGGTAGGCGCGGGCCGGGTCGGCCTGCGTGCCGTCCACCAGGTGCAGCAGAACCGCGCAGCGCTCGACATGGCCAAGGAAGCGATCGCCGAGGCCGGCGCCTTCATGCGCGCCCTCGATCAGGCCGGGGATGTCGGCGAGGACGAATTCCACCGTCGTGCCGATGCGCACCACGCCGAGCTGCGGGTGCAGCGTGGTGAAGGGATAGTCGGCGATCTTCGGCCGCGCGGCCGAGACGGCGCCGAGGAAGGTCGACTTGCCGGCATTGGGCAGCCCGACCAGGCCGGCATCCGCGATCAGCTTCAGGCGCAGCCAGACCCAGCGTTCCTCGCCTGGCCAGCCCTTGTCGGCGCGCCGCGGGGCGCGGTTGGTCGAGGTCTTGTAGTGCGCATTGCCGCGGCCGCCATCGCCGCCCTGGCAGAGCACCACGCGCTGGCCGGGCTGCGTCAGGTCCGCCAGCAGCGTCTCGCGGTCCTCGGCCAGGACCTGGGTGCCGATGGGGACCTTGAGCACCACGTCGTCGGAGGCCGCGCCGGTCCGGTCGCTGCCCGCGCCGTTGCCGCCCTTGCGGGCCTTGAAGTGCTGCGAATAGCGGTAGTCGATGAGGGTGTTCAGGCCCTCGACCGCTTCGACCGCCACGTCGCCGCCCTTGCCGCCGTTGCCGCCATCGGGGCCGCCGAACTCGATGAACTTCTCGCGGCGGAAGGCGACCACGCCATCGCCGCCGTCGCCGGCCTTGAGATAGACCTTGGCCTCGTCGAGGAACTTCATGGGGGCCTCTCGCCGCGCGGCGATGCGTCGCCGGCGGACGCGCCGGATGAAAACACGAACGGGGGCCTCGCGGCCCCCGTCGGCACGGCGCGCGGCGGCCTGCGGGCTATTCGGCGGCGAGCGCCGGCGCGACGACGGAGACGTGCACCCGGCCTTCGGCCTTGCGCTCGAACTTCACATGGCCGTCGATGCCGGCGTGCAGGGAATGGGTGCGGCCGACATAGACATTAGTGCCCGCCATCATCTTCGTGCCGCGCTGGGTGACGATGATGTTGCCGGCCTTCACGACCTGCCCGCCCGAGCGCTTCACGCCGAGCCGCTTGCCGGCGGAATCGCGCCCATTGCGCGAGGAGCCGCCTGCCTTCTTGTGTGCCATGGTGGGGTGCTCCGTTTCATCGGGCCGCACCTCCGGGGGCGCGGGGTCCGTCAGGCTGGGTGGGCGGGGCCCGGGCGGGCCCGCGATTCAAGGATCAGGCCGCGGAGATACCGGCGATCTTCAGCACGGTCTGGTGCTGGCGATGGCCGTTCTTGCGGCGGCTGTTCTGGCGACGGCGCTTCTTGAAGATCAGCACTTTGTCGCCGCGGCTCTGGTCCACGACCGTCGCGGTGACCGTGGCGCCCGGCACGGTGGGGGCGCCGACGGTCAGGCCCGCGTCGGTGCTGATTGCCAGGACGTCGTGAAAGGTGATGGTCGCGCCCGGCTCGGCCTCGAGCTTCTCGACGGTGAGCACGGCGTCGGGGGTGACGCGGTACTGCTTGCCGCCGGTGCGGATCACTGCGTAGGTCATGGTCGCGCTCGGGCTTTCGGAGTCCGGTGCAGGCGGGCCGGGATGAGCGGCCCAGGTGCTTGGCTGAGGCAGACCCCCTCCTGCCGCCCGGCAGCGTTCCCCGGCGGGCGGGCTGCCCATGGCGCGAGGTACGGCGCCGGCGGTCGGAGGGCTGCCGGAGGAGGGAGCGTATAGCGGCGCTGGCGAGGGCGAGTCAACGGCCAGGGCCGGTTGCGTGACGCCGTGGCTTTGCCTATAGGCGAGGCCCGCCGGGGCAACCGGCTGGAACCATGGCCGCGGAGAGGTGGCGGAGTGGTCGATCGCGTCGGTCTCGAAAACCGAAGTAGGTGCAAGCCTACCGTGGGTTCGAATCCCACCCTCTCCGCCAGTTCCCATACGAGCCGCGCTCTCCGCCAGACCGAGCGCCGCGCTGAGTGGCAGGTTTCCTGGAGTTTTCAGGCTGGACCTGTTGACCGGCCTGAGGCGGAGGCTGCCGAAAATCGCTCTCCGGAGGCCAATTCTCTCCGGACCTACTGACTTGGCCGATCAAGTACGCTCCTGAAAAATCTAGGTCAAAGGCCGGCTTCAGTGCGGTCAGCACTTGCTGTGGTTCGCATCCCACTTGCCCGAAATCCGTACTTCGGGCGCGAACGAGAGGTACGGCGGTGACCCCGGTTCTTTTTTGTTTCAGCAGCGCCCTTATAGCTTTGGGCGCACGGCGTGGATGTAGGTCGCTTTGTCGATACCGAGATGATGAAGGAAGGTCTTGAACACGCCGGGGCTAACGGGGTCGCGCTTCGGAAGGTAGAAGGCGCGATTATCCGGTCCGGTCCACTGCTCATGCGAGCCCTTTCCGCCCGACGGGTCTAAGCTGTGGCCGAAGTGCTTCAGCGCTCGCTCCATTTCTCGGCGGCTGGGCACATTCAGGCTGGCGGGCCGGCTTTGCAGGACGTCCGCAACGACACCCCGACCGATGAACCGCAGCGGCACATCCGCCGGCCGTGAATCGTAGGCGAACGGGCCTGACAGAACGGATCCAACGGGAAGGCCGAGGCGGGGCAAGCCGATCTTTGGTTTGCCAGTGATGAGCTGGGTTGCGAAGGTTCGCCACGCCGATGTTGCCGCCCCAACACGCCAGTCCCGGTATCCCGGCGGCGATAGGTCAAGAGCTGCCTCGACAATCCGGTCGACGCGAGATTGGTGCGAAGTCCACCGCGCGACGAGGCTTTGGACAACATCCGACTTGAACCACTCCCAGGCGGTCCAGTTCGCGAGAGCCTCCTCAAGCCATTCCGGCGTTTCACGGAGGGCATCGTAAACGCCGCTACCGTAACGCAAGAACCGCGGCTGCATCGCCGTGAGCTCTAGCCAGGAGAGCGTAGCCTCAACGCGCGCGTGGAACATCTCGTGCGTGTATGTGAGGTTGAACGCGAGGAAGGCGCCGAAGCCTTGGGAGACGCGAACCCCACGGGACATGAAATCCTGGTGGAGGCTATACGCGAGGACATCCAACTTGTGGGCGTCGAAGTAGATGCCCCAGGTGTCGTTCGTCCACTGGTGATGTGGCTGGTACCAGGCAATCGCTTCGAATCCGGCCTCTGTCCTCTCCGCATCGAGCCTCTCGCGCTGACGATCTGCGTCGGGCAGATCGAGCCGTATGTCAGAGAGCTCCTGTATGTTCTCGGACGGGTCTCGGTCACCGTGGTTCAGCCCGCCTGGCGAATCGAAACCAAAGGTCGAGTCGAGTTTGGGCCGCGCCAGCCCCTTGTTCAGAGGTCTTCTGAACGCGGCAGGCAACCGAGCCTCAAGCGCACATCGGATTTCCGGATACGCGGGCAGGCCGTTATGCGGCGTCCAGGTTACTATCCCCCTCGTCCCTGGTCGGGAATCGCTTGGCACAACCCCCATGTACGACCCGTCCCGTGACGGGGCGACATTGGATGCCGCAATCGCCTTGATTGCCCAGGTATCGAGGTGGCCGGGGCCTCTCCCGCGCGAAACAGCGAAGGTCACTGCGACTGGCAGCTTCGCGAGCAGACACTCGGCAGTTACGACCGGTCGGGGCGGAGGCCAACGAAGGGAGGCAGCCTTGGCCATTACACTTGCCATCTCCGGATGGCTGCTGACGAGCGCTTCGTCCTTCTCTTTCTGGCGACGCATCTCCTCCTCGAATGCGGCGACGCTCACGCAATGCTGCTGGAATGCTGCGTCAGCTGCTGCCTTCAGCTCTGAATCGAGCCACGGGCTCGGGTCAGCGGGCTTGGATCTCCCGACAAGCAGGAGCAGCCGTTCGTCGGCAGGGCGAAGAAAAGCCCCCCAGCAGTACGCGACCACCTTCGTCCCGTTTCGAAGTCGACGGACTGACGGGCGGAGCTGCTGGCGATCCCAAGCAGCGCCCATCAGCGCGTGCTGTAAACTTCCAATGCCCATCATTAGCAGTACCGGAAGAATCTTCTTGTTGCCGAAAACCGTCACATCACGGACGCCAGTGGAGATGAATTCGACTGCGTCGGGATCACTGAGCGGAACGTCCACCACGAAGATGTCGGGCACGAGCGACCAACCGAACTTTGGTTTTATCCAGCTTTGAAGTGCCGTTGGTCTGCCTGAGATATCCATTCGCTATTCGCCCAGCCGCGCCGTGATCGCCATCAGCTGCCCCAGCGTGGGTCTGCCAGCGCGGCGTCCAACTCCCGGCCGGTAAGCCGAGTCTTCACCTGGCTGGGACCGAGGTTCCCTCGGAATTCGCGGAGGTCTGTGATGTGGTGGCCTTCCCAATCCGGATAGCCTCCAAGTCGCCCGAACACGCTCTGAAGGCGATGAGCTGTCGGAGTCTGTTCACTCGCCAGCCGATGAAACTTCCCGTTCAGGTCGTCGGTGTCCGGCTCAAAGCAGATCAGGAGCCGGCCAAGCTCATCGACCAACCGAAGCCGCGCAGCTTCAATCTGGGCCGCGGCCTTCGACGCCGCGGTGGCCGCGGCTCGACTCGCCATATCTGTGACCATTCCCTGTGCCGCGAGGCGCAGGTTTGCTCGCGCGGCCTGCCAGGCCCCCGTTGGGGCCTCCTTGCCATCCCAGGCCGCCACGAGAGCCTTCAGGTCGGCGAAGCATCTGACCTCCCTCATCCCTTCTCCGCCCAGCCAAGCGCAGAGAGTCACCCGGAAAGCCCCTGCCTCGGCTGAAACCAGTAACAGCGGCAGCCGCTCACCAGGCTGGTGTAGCGTAAGCGCGGCGACGAGGCCCTTGGTGGTTGCGGCTGACAGTCAGCCTGTGTCGGCTTTGGCCCAGCACCAGGGCATGAGTTCGTCGATGCGGTCGTTGGGCCAGCCGTTGACGAGGC
>JAIYDD010000207.1 GCA_027487675.1 Acetobacteraceae bacterium
CCGAGCCGCTTGGCCAGGAAGGCCAGCGCGCCGAGGCCGGCGCCGTCCATGAAGGTCACGCCGCGCAGGTCCAGCACCACCCAGGGCGGGGCCTCGCGGGCCAGCTGTTCCATGGCCGGACGCAGCGCCAGCGCGCCCCTTCGGCATCCAGGCGGCCCTGCAAGGTCACGGTCAGCGTTGCCTCTCCCGCCCGCGTCGCGACGATCATGCCACGTCTCTCCCTGCCGGTGTGAGCCCCGGCCCCCCCGATCGCGGGAGGGCTTCGGCAATTCCTGACGCGGCACAGGGCAATGGCCATGCCAGGGCCGGCTCGCCCCTGGCCTCGCAGCCTGCGAATCGCGCCCCGCGCCCGGCCCGGCGGGCGCGGCATGAAGGCTGCAACGGCCGCGGCCATGGACGCGCCGCGAAGGGTGACCGCGATGGACCGGATCTGGCTGCTGCTCGACAGCCGCGGCATGGGCGGGATCGAGAGCCATGTGGCGGAACTCGCCGCCGGGCTCGCCGAGGCCGGGCTGCGGCCGGAGGTGGTCTTCCTCGCCGACCACGGCCCGCACCCGCTGCGCGCCCGGCTGGCGGCGGCCGGCCTGCCCTGGCGGGCGCTGCCGGGCGGGATGCGCGCGCTGGTCGGCGCGCTGCGCGCCGAACGGCCGGCGCTGCTGCACAGCCATGGCTACAAGGCGAACCTGCTGGGCCGCGCCGCGGCGCGGCTGGCCGGCGTCCCGGTGGTGGCGACCTTCCATGCCGGGGAGCGCCCGCCGGGCCGGCTGGCGCTCTACGATGCGCTGGACCGCTGGACCGCCTTCGCCGGGCCGCGGCTGGCGGTGAGCCGGCCGATCCTGGCGCGGCTGCCCTGGGGCGGCGTGCTGGCGCCGAACTTTGTGGGGGTCCCCGGGGTGGTCCCCGGGACGCCGCCGCCCGGCGGGCCGCCGCGCGTGGTGGGCTTCGTCGGCCGCCTCGCCCCCGAGAAGGGGCCGGACCTGTTCTGCCGCCTGGCGGAACTGGCCGCCGGCGCGCGCTTCGAGGTGTTCGGCGACGGGCCGGAGCGGGCGGCCTGCGAGGCGCTGGCCGGCGGGCGCGTGCTGTTCCACGGCGCCGTGCCGGGCATGGCGGGGCGCTGGGCCGGGCTGGGCCTGCTCGCCATCACCTCCCGCGCCGAGGGGCTGCCGCTAGCGGCGCTCGAAGCCATGGCCGCCGGCGTGCCGGTGGCCGCCTTCGCGGTGGGCGGGCTGCCCGACCTGCTGACCGATGGCGTGGACGGGTTCCTGGCGCCGCCTGGCGACCTGGCGGCGCTGGCCGCCGCGGTGCGGCGCTGGGACGCGATGGGCCCGGCGGCGCGCGCGGCGATGGCGGCGGCGGCGCGGCGGACCATCGCGACCCGCCACGGGCGCGCCGCCGGCGTCGCGCGGGTGCTGGAGGCCTACCGGCGCGCGTGAGGGGGGAAGCGCTGCGCCGCGCGATGCGGCTGCGGGACCGGCGCTGGCCCGCTTGCGGCCGCGCCTGCGGTCTCAGCGATCCGTCGCGTAGCCCCGCAGGAAGGTCTCGACCGCGGCGGCGACCACCGCCCCGGCATCCGCCTCCTCCAGATCGGCGACGAGCATGTGCGGCCAGAAGGTGACGTCGTTGATCATGCCGAGGAACTGCCGCGCCGCCATCGGCACCTCGGCGATCCTGAGCGTCCCGGCGGCCGCCTCGGCCCACAGATAGGCATGCAGCCGGTCCAGGTAGGGGCGCTTGCCCTTCTCGTAGAGCTCGCGCCCGAGCTCCGGGAAGCGCGGCACCTCGGCGATCATCACCCGGAACAGGGCGCGCGTCTCGCCCCGCGCCAGCGTCGCCGCGTAGTCGCGCCCGATCGCCAGCAGACCGGCGCGCGGGTCGCCGGCGGGCGGCCTCGGCACCTCGTGGGGGGGGGCGTCGTTGCCGAAGACGCGCGCCATCACCGCCCCGAAGATGTCGGCCTTGGCGTTGAAATGCTTGAACACCGTCGCGGTCGAGGCGCCGGCGCGCGCGGCGATGGCGGCGAGCGTCGCGTGCTCATAGCCATGCGCGAGGAACTCGGCGACGGCGGCATCGAGCACGGCGTCGCGCTTCGGCGGCCGGCCGCGGCGCGCGGCGGAAGGCGCCTCGGCAGGCGGCGTTGGGCGGCGCGGCGATGGGGGGCGGGGGGCGGCGCGGGCCATGGGTGCAGCGTAAATCCGAGCGGACGGACTTGCAAAATCCATCCAGCGCGATTTATTGAGTGAGTGCACTCACTCATGAGTGCTCCACCGGAGAGCGCCCATGCACCGCCGCCGCGTCCTCGGCCTCGCCACCCTCGCCACCGCCCTGCTGGGAGGCCCGCCCATGCCCACCTCCCTTGCCCAGGCCCCGGCCCCGGCCCCGGCCCCGACCCACGCCGTACCCGCCGACCTCCGCGCGCTGTCCACCCGCTTCGACAGCCCCGCCGCGCTGGCCGGCTGGCGCCAGCACGAGGTGCCGGGCTTCCCGGCGAAATGGGATGCGCCCGCGGTGCAGGATGGCGCGCTTCTCCTCCGCCCGGTGTCGTCGGGGTGGTTCGAGGACATGCAGGCGGGCCATCTCTACCGCGAGGTGGACGGCAACTTCGTCGTCACCGCGCGCCTGCGCGTCGAGGGCACGCGCGCGCCGACGCCGCAGACGCTGTTCTCTCTGGCCGGCATCTTCATCCGCGCGCCGCGCGAGGGCCTGACCGCCGCCACCTGGCAGCCGGGGCGGGAGAACTGGCTGTTCTTCTCCCTGGGTTCCGCCTTCCCCGCCGGCACGCCGCAATTCGAGGTCAAGACGACCTTCAACTCGCTCTCGACGCTGCGCATCTCGGATGCCGCCGCCGCCTATCCGGCGGGACGGCCGGCCTGGGTGGAGCTGCGCGTCGCGCGGCAGGGCGAGCTGTTCTCCCTGCTCCACCGGATCGAGGGGCAGCGCGAATTCACCCTGCTCGACCAGTTCATCCGCCCCGACCTGCCGCCGCGGCTGAATGTCGGGCTGACCGCCTATTCGGACTGGAACACCGAGACGAACCATTATCCCGACTTCGTCCGCTACAACACGCAGCCGGCGCCGCGGAACGCCGACCTGGTCGCGCGCGTGGAGCGGGTGGAGTTCCGCCGGCCGACGGTGGACCGCTTCCCGGTCGCGTCCTTCGACGTCCGCTCCTCCTTCATGCCGGAGGTCAGCCAGCGCCGCATCGACGACCTGGTGCGGAACTGACGCAACCGCATCGCGGCGGGGCCGTCCCGGCCCCGCCGTCCGGGCGCGGCCTGCCGCCCCGCTACCCCGCCACCCGCAGCAGCCCCGCCGCCGCTTCCCGCGCCAGGCGCCGCGACGGCCGCCGCAGCAGCGCCGCCACCCGCAGCAGCCCCGCCCGCAGCCGGTGGCCGCCGCGTTCCTCCGCCTCCGCCGCCGCCACCAGCAGCCGCGCCCGGCAGGCGCCGACCGCGCCGCGGTCCAGCGCCGCCGCCGCCGCCTCATGCCAGCCGGCCACCGTGCGCACCGCGTTCAGCCGCCGCGCCGCATCGGTGGAGACGCTGCCCGGCCGGTGGATCGTGTAGTCCATCAGCACGCGCGGCACGCAGCCCACCGGAGCGCGGGCCGCCAGGCGCAGCCAGAGGTCCCAATCCTCGGCCGAGCCGAGCCGGTCGTAGAAGCCGCCCAGCTCCCGCAGCAGCGCCGTGCGGACCATCACCGTCGAGGTGCCGACCACGTTCTCCGCATATATCTGCGCGAGCCCGTCGGCGCCGAGCACGAAGCCCTCCTCCCGCCCCGCATGGCGGCCGGCGAAGCGCGGCCAGAAGCCGAGGCAGGTGCCGCGGTCCTCGCCCTCCACCGTCACGTGGCGGAAGTCGGTGAAGGAGAAGCCGATCCCCGGATGCGCCGCGTGCAGCGCCAGCTGCGCCTCCCGCTTGTCCAGCCGCCAGCGGTCGTCGGCATCGAGAAAGGCGACCAGCGGCGCGCGCACCTCGGCCAGCGCGTGGTTGCGCGCGGCCGACGGCCCGCGGCAGGGCCCGTGCAGCACCCGCAGCCGGGCATCGGCGGTCGTCAGCCGCTCCAGCAGCTCCGCGGTGCCGTCGGTGGAGCCGTCATCGACCACCAGGATCTCGAGATCCGGCCGCGGCCCGACCGAGGCCAGCGCCCGCGGCAGCCAGCGCGCGGCGTTGCGGGCGGGGATGACGACGCTGACGGCGGGGGTGGCCTCGGCCATGGCGATGCTGTCCTTTCCTGCGGTCCTCACTGGCCGGTCCGCCGGATGCTGCGGCACGCCCTGCAACGGCGGGGCCGCGGCGCGGCGGCGATGTCTCGCGGGCTGCGAGGCAGGCTGCGGCGCCGGGCCGGCGTGCCGGGTGCGACGGCGGGGCCAGGGCCCGGCGGCGATGTCTCGCAGGCTGCGACGCAGGCTGCGGTGCCGGGCTGGCATGCCGCATGCGACGACCGCGCCATGCCGAGGAGCGCCGCCATGCCGTTCGACCTGCATACCGATCCGATGGCGCCGCCCCGGCCGGCCGCGCGGCGGCTGTCGGTGCTCCATGTCCTGTCGGCCTTCCCGGTGCTGTCGGAGACCTTCGTCGCCAACGAGATCCGCGCCATGCGCGCGCTCGGCCACCGCGCCCTGCCGCTGGCGCTGGTCCCGCATGACGGCCCCTGCCAGCCCGACGACCTGGTCCTGCAGGCCGGGACGCTCGCCCTGGCGGCGGAGCCCCGGGCGGCGGCGCTGTTCGGTGCCGCGCTGCGCCCGGCGGGGCTGGCGCGGGCGCTCGGCTTCGTCGCGGCGCAGCGCGCCCTGCCGGCGCGGTCGCTGCTGATGGCGGGCGCGCAGGTCGCCGCGGCGGCGCGGCGGGCGGGGGCGACCCACATCCACGCGCATTTCGCCCATGCGGCGGCGGCAACCGCGATCGTCGGCGCGCGGCTGGCCGGCATCACCGTCTCCTTCACCGGGCATGGCTTCGACATCTACGGCGCGCCGAGCGACCTCGCCGTGAAGCTCGCCTATGCCGATCTCGCCGTCGCGGTCTGCGAGGACATGCGCGCGGACCTGCTGGCGCTGGCGCCCGGCGCGCGCGTGGCGATGGTGCCCTGCGGCGTGGACCCCGCCCGCTTCCGGCCGGCGGCGGGGCGGGACAACGGGCGTCTGCTCGCGGTCGGGCTGGCGCTGGCGGCGCTGCTCTTGCCCTTCGGCGCGGCGCTGCCGCTGCCGGCGGCGCGGGCGGAGGTGCTGCTGCTCGGCGCGGCCATCGCGCTCGATGTCGCGCTCGGCGTGCCGCTGGCCTGGCTGCGGGTGGAGGGCCGCGCGGCGACCGATGCCGCCGTGGTGGTGCTGCGATCGGCGCTGCATGTCGCGGTGGCCGCGGCGCTGCTGCTGGCCGGCTGGGGCGTGGCCGGCGTGCTGGCCGCGAGCGCCGTCGCGGCGCTGGTCGCCGCGCTGGTGCTGCTGCTGCCGCGACTGCGGGCGGGGGAGGTGGTGCTGGCGCCCTCCGGCTGGGGAAGGCTGCTGGCCTATGGGCTGCCGCTGACCGCGGGCGGGCTGGCGAGCTTCGCGCTGGGCGCGGCGGATCGCTGGTTCCTGATCGGCGCCGTCTCGCCGGAGGCGCTGGCCCATTACGCGCTGGCCGTGAAGGTCGCGATGGTCGCCGCCTTCCTGACCCAGCCCTTCGAATTGTGGTGGTACCCGCAGCGGCTTGCGCGCATGGGCGATGCGGCGGGCACGGCGCGGATGGTCGGGCTCGGCGGCGCGCTGGTGCTGCCGGCGGCCGGCGCGGCGGCTTCGGGCGGGCCGCTGCTGGTGATGCTGGCGACGCCGCCCGCCTATCACGGCGCGGCCGTCTTCCTGCCCTGGCTGGCGCTGGCCCTGGCGCTGCAATCGCTCGGCAGCCTGGTGAATGTCGGCTGCTATGCGGGCCGCACCGGCGCGCCGGCGCTGGCGGTGAACGGCCTCGCCGCTTTGGTCGCGCTGGCGGGCTATGTGGCGCTGGTGCCGGGCTTCGGCGTCGCCGGCGCCATCGCGGCGACGCTGGCGGCGCAGGCGGTGCGGCTGGTGGTGTTCCACCGCGCCTCGGCCCGCGTCGCGCCGATCCGCTATCCGCGGGGGCGGCAGGCGCTGCTTTCCGTGCCCGTCGCGCTGGCCGCCGCCGCGCCGCAATTTTGGGGCGCGGGCCTGGCCGGCATCGGCGCGGCCGCGCTGCTGCTGGGCGCGGCCGCCGCGCTGGCCTGCGCCCTCGGCCTGCTGCCCCTGCCGCGTCGTGCCGCCGGAGTGCCCGCCCATGCGTGAGGCGATCGGGGCGCGCCTGCAGGTGGCGCTGGCGCTGGGCTTCGTCGCGCTGATGGCGGGCGCGGCCTATGCGGTGCCGGAGCCGCTGGTGCTGGTCGCCATCGGGCTGCTGCCGATCGCCGGCATCATCGCCTTCCGCAGCCCCTTCCTGCTCTGCCTGCTGTTCATCCTGTTCACCTTCTTCCGCCTGCACGAGGCCTTCCCCGTGCTGAACCCGCTGCGCCTGCCGCAGCTGCTGGCGCTGGGGTCGCTCGCGGTGCTCGGCGCCTGGGTGGTGACGAAGCGGCTGACCATCGCCTGGGGGCCGGAGCTCAAGCTGTTCAGCATCCTGTTCGCGCTGATGACGCTCGGCGTGCCGCTGGCCAGCGGGCGGGACATCGACATCGCCTATTGGAAGGACACCTACGTCAAGATCGCGATCATGACCTTCGCCATCGCCTCCCTCGCACGGCGGGCGAAGGATTTCGCGCTGGCGAGCCGCGCCTTCATCCCGGCCGGCATCGCGGTGGCGGCCGTCGCGCTCGACAACGCGGCGAAGGGCATCGGCCTGGTGGAGGGCACGCGCGTGACGGTGGCGCGCGACATCCGCTCCGTGCTGGGCGATCCGAACGACCTGTCGCCGGTGCTGCTGTTCCCGCTGAGCTTCGCCGTCGCGCTGCTGCTGACGCCAAGGACCGGCCTGTTCTCGCGCCTGCTCGGGCTGGTGGGCATTGGCATGATCGTCGCCGCGATCCTGGCGACGCAGAGCCGCGGCGGGCTGCTCGGCATCGTGGCCGTGTTCGGCGTCTTCGCCGCGCGGCGCATCCGGTCGAAGGCGGTGCTGCTGGGCGGCGGCGCGGCGGGGCTGCTGGTGCTGTCGGTGGTCGCCGGCGTCGGCGGGCGGCAATCCGGCGGCGCGGCGGAAGGCGGCACGGTGGACGAGAGCGCGAAGGGAAGGCTGGAAGCCTGGAAGGCCGCCTGGCGCATGGCGGTGGGGCGGCCGTTCACCGGCGTCGGGCTGAACTGCTACATCCCGAACTTCTTCTTCTACTCCGACTACTGGGAAGGCTTCGCCAAGGCCGTGCACAGCACCTGGTTCTCGGTGCTGGCGGAAGGCGGCTTCCCGGCCTTCGTCACCTTCATCCTGATGCGCGTGCGCATCGCGCGCACGGCGAACACCGCCTGCGCCGCGCTGTCGCCCACGGCGCGCGGCACGGCCTATGAGCCCGCGACCTATGCGGCCGCGCAGGCGGTGCTGGCGGGGATGGCGGGTTTCGCCGTCTCCGGCCCCTTCCTGACGCAGGCCTTCACCTGGCCGGTCTACATCCTGCTGGCGCTGGCGGCCGCGATCGCGCCGCTGGCGGCTGCTGCGGCGCGGGAGGATGCGGCGGCGCGGCCGGTCAGTCCGCGGTGATGCCGGCCTCGCGGATCAGCGCGCCGGTGAAGTCGCGTTGCTGCGCGAGGAAGGCGGCGAAGTCGGGCGTCGAGCTGCCGACCGGCTCGGCGCCGAGCGCCGCGAGGCGCGCGCGCACCGCCTCGTCGCGCAGCGCGTGCAGCACGGCGTCGCGCAGCGTCGCGATGGCGGCGGGCGGCGTCGCGGCGGGGGCGTAGAAGCCGTTCCACTCGTTCAGCTCGAAGCCCGGGAAGCCCTGCTCGGCGATGGTCGGCACCTCGGGCAGCGCCGCGATCCGCGCTGCGGTGGAGATGCCGAGCGCCTTCACCGTCCCTGCCCGCACCAGCTGCGTCGAGGAGGAGACGGTGGCGAAGACGAAGGCGAGGTTGCCCGCCAGCAGATCCTGCAGCGCCGGCCCGCCGCCGCGATAGGGCGCGTGGTTGAGATCGAGCCCCGCCCGCCGCAGCAGCGCGACGGAGGCGAGATGCGCCGCCGTCGCATTGCCCGAGGAGCCATAGGTGAGCTGCCCCGGCCGCGCCCGCGCCTGCGCCACGAACTCCGCCAGCGTCGCATGGGGCGCGGCGCGGTGCGCCACCATGATCTGCGGCAGGATGGTCAGCTGGGTGATCGGCGCGAAGGCGCTGGCGTAGTCGAAGGCGAGCCCCCGCAGCAGCACCGGCGTCGCGACATGGCCGAGCGCGTCCAGCATCACCGTGTGCCCGTCCGGCGCGGCGCGCGCCACCTCCGCCGCGCCGATCGAGCCGCCGGCGCCGCCGCGGTTCTCCACCACCACGGTCTGGCCGAGCGCGGCCGACATCGGGCCGGCGAGCAGCCGCGCGGTGGTGTCGGCGCCGCCGCCCGGCGCATAGGGCACGACCATCCGCACCGGCCGGCTCGGCGCCCAGGCTTGGGCGAGCGCCGGGGCGGCAGGCGCGGCGGCGGTGGCGAGCAGGCCGGCGAGCAGCCGGCGGCGGCTGGGCTGGATGGGCATGGCGTCCTCCGGCGCGGTCTGGCTGCCGCGATGGGCGAAGGCTATCCCACCCGCCACTCCTGCAAAGGACCAAAGGACTAGCCAGCGCCGCCGCCCTGGTGTTTCCTGCCCCCATGTCCCCCCCGACGCCGCCCGCCCCGGCCGCGCTGCCCCCGGGCGATCCCCGCCTGCCGCTGCACGCCCGGCTGCGCGATGCGCTGGCCGCGCGGCTCGCTGCCGGGGAATGGCCGCATGGCGCCGCGCTGCCGGCCGAGGCGCAGCTGGCGCACGGCTACGGCGTGGCCCTGCAGACCATGCGCCGCGCGCTCGGCCAGCTGGCCGCGGAGGGGCTGGTGGAGAGGCGGCACGGGCGCGGCACCTTCAGCCGGCTCGCCCCCGCCGCTTCCAGCATGCTGCGCTTCTTCCGGCTGGCCGATCCGGCGGCCGGCGGCGCCATCCTGCCCGAAAGCCGCATCCTGGAGGCCGCTGCCGCGCCGCTGCCCGCCGCCTTCGCCCGCCGCCTGGGCCGCGCGCCCGGCAGCCCGGCGCTCCGCCTGCACCGGCTGCGGAGCTGGCAGGGCGAGGTGCTGCTGGCCGAGACCATCCACCTGCCCCTGCCGGAGGCCGCGCCGCTGCTCGACCTGGCGCCGGACGCCTATGGCGCGCTGCTCTACCCGCTGCTGGCCGAGCGCTGCGGCCTGGTGGTGGCGCGCGTCGAGGACGAGATTTCCGTCGCGCGCGCCGATGCCCGCACCGCGCTCGCGCTCGGCGTCGCGGCGGGGGAGGCGGTGATCGCGGCGGAGCGCACCGCCTTCGACGCCACCGGCCGCGCGGTGGAGGCGCGGCTCGCCTTCGGCCGGGCCGACCGCTTCCGCTACCGGGCGAGCGCCGCGTGACCGCGCCCGCGCTGGTGGACGCGCATTTCCACGTCTTCGACCCGCGCTTTCCGCTGCCGGGGCATGCGGGCTACGTGCCGCCCGCCTTCACGGTGGCGGACTACCTGGCGGCGGTGCGGCCGCTCGGCGTCACGGGCGGCGTGCTGGTCGCGGCCTCGACGCATGGCGCGGATCCCGGCCCGCTGCTGGCGGCGCTCGAGGAACTCGGCCCTGGCTTCGTCGCCGTGCTGAACGCCGATCCCGGCCTGGACGCGGCGGCGCTGCGGCGGCTGGCGGCGCGCCGGGTGCGAGGGCTGCGGTTCAACCTCTGGCGCGGCATGGCCGCCTCGGTCGAGCCGATGCTGGACGAGGCCGAGCGCGCCTTCGACGCCGCGGGCCTGCACGCGCAGGTCTATGCCGATGCGGCGGCGCTGCGCCCCGCCCTGCCGCGGCTGCGCCGGCTGGCGCCGCATCTCGTGCTCGACCATCTCGGCATGACCGAGGCCGGGCTGCCGGTGGTGGAGGACCTCGCCGCGGCGGGCGCGAAGGTGAAGGCGACCGGCTTCGGCCGGGTGGAGATGCAGGTCGCCCCGGCACTCGCGCGCCTGCATGCCGCCGCGCCGGGTGCGCTGATCTTCGGCACGGACATGCCCTCCACCCGCGCGCGCCGGCCCTTCGATCCTGCCGATATCGCGGTGCTGCGCCGCGCCGTCGGGCCCGACGGGGCCGCGGCGGCACTGGGCGGCACCGCGCGGGCCTTCTACCGCCTGGGCGAGGCCGGCTGAGCCGCGCCCTGGCCGCGCCGCAGCGGCTCGAACAGCGGGGCGGGGCCGCTTCCCGCCTTCAGGCATTCCGTGGCCGTCGCCGCGGCGGGCGGACGCTGCCGCCGCCACAGCGCGGCGAGCCCGGCGCGCTGCGCCGCGTGCCGCATTGCCGGGGCCAGCGCCCGGCCGAGATCCCTGCCATCCATCGCCTTGTCCTCCGCGCGCCCGCGCCGGGGCGCGCGGGGGATGAACGCGGCAGGCGGCCCGCGGCTTCCGCCGTGGCCGGGCGGTCAGCCCAGCACGGCGTCAAGCGTGAAGCCGAGCGTCCTTGCCGCGGTGTTGCCCGCCGCGTCCTCCGCCGAGATGGTGACCAGGTAGGCGCCATCCGCGAGCGGCCCGAACAGCGCGGCGATGTCCGCGGTGAAGCGGCCGAGCCCGTCCACCGCGACCTCCACCGCCGCCCCGCCATCCAGCGCGACCAGCACCTCGTCCAGCCCGCGATTGTCGAAGGCCAGCCCCTGGATCACCGGCGGCGCCGCCACCGTGCCGCCGGCGACACCCGGCAGCAGGACGTGGGGGGCGTAGGTGTCCTGCTCCGAGGTCATCCGCGCCACGCCGTATTCCGCCACCGCCTGGCCGAGATCCAGCCCGTCCTCGCAGGCGAAGCTGAAATGGATGCCGCCATAGACGCGGCTCAGCGACGCCTCGACCGCCGCATCGACGAAATTGTCGAAGCTGCGCACCACGCCGGGCAGGCCGACGCCCTCGTTGCTGAAGGCGATCTCGCCGAGCAGGAGCTGCAGCGTATAGGCCGCCGCCATGCTGCAGGTGGAATGGCCGGAGACGTAGTCGGGATGGTTCGGCGTGGTCAGCAGCGGCGTCCAGCCCGCGACCGGGTCGGTGGCGTCGTTGCCATCGGTGTCGGCCTTGCGGATCGCGGTGACCGGGCGCCAGGAATTGAAGGCGTATTTCGTGTCCCAGGCGGAGATCGCGCCGTCGGCCTGGGCGAAGTTCAGGATCGCCATGATGCGCGCATTCTCGGCCGGGCCGAGGCCGAGCGTCTCCAGCACCTCGCCGCCGATCTGCGCCCAGCGGCCGGCGGGCGTGTAGGTGCCGGCCTGGTCGCGCCAGTAGAAGGCGATCTCGGTCTGCTCCGCCGTGCGTTCGGTGGAATCGATGGCGCCGAGGCGCTTCACCTGGTCGAAGGCGGCGGCGTAGTCCGCGCTGTCGAGCGCGGGCGGGCCTTCGCGGCGGAACTGCGCGCCGTCCAGGATGCCCCAGGTCGCGACGTCGCCCCAATGCGGCAGGTGCGCGGGCTGGCCGGGTCGCTCGGGGTCGCCCGGGTTCAGGCCGGGGCGCGGCGTCGGCACCCAGTCGCCGGGATCGGTGCCGGGGACATAGGGCACCACCGCGTTCCAGCCATCATCGGCGCGGATCGCGATGACGGCGTCGGCGACGGCGCGGCCGTAGTCCACCGCCGCGTCGCGTTGCGCGCCGGTCTCCGCGCCGGCCACGTCGATCTGCAGCCGCGCGTCGAAGGTCGCGGCCTGGCCGGGATAGAGGTGCGTCAGGATGCGGTGCGCGGCGGCGGCGGCCGCGACCTCGCCGTCGATGCCGGGCGGCGCCTGCAGGGCGACCATCAGCGGGTCGAGCCCGCCTTCCCCGTCCGCGCCGGCCATCGCGTCCAGGATCGCGGCGCTCTGCATTGCCAGCACGCGGCTGGCGATGGCGGTGACGGAGCCGGCGGCCTTGATCGCCTCCAGCGTCACGATGTTCCAGGCCAGCACCGGGTCCTGGCTTTCCACCTGCACGACGGCGCCGGTCGTGTTGCCGGCGGCGTCGGTGATGCTGAGCTGGATGGCGTTGGCGCCGCCCGTCAGGGCGATGTCCTCCAGCACGAAGCTGCCATCGGCGCCGGCGACGACCGCGATGCCGCTGCCCAGCACCTCGATCCGCGCGCCGGATTCCGCCGTGCCGACCAGGTCCACGCGGCCGAGGCTGGTGCGCAGGTCGCCCTGGATGCCGGTGTCGTCCCCCGCGGCGAGGCCCACCACCGGCGCCGCCGGCGCGGTGGTGTCGATGGTGAGCGTGAAGGCCTCGGTCAGCAGGCTGAGGCCACCCGGCGCGGTGGTGCGCGCGGTGTAGGCGTAGCTGCCATCGGCGAGGCCGGCGCCGGCCGCGGCGTCGGCGATCTGCCAGCTGCCATCGCCCGCCGCCACGGCCTCGGCCACGAGGACCCCGTCGCGGAAGAGCCCGACCTGCGCGCCGGCCGCGGCGGTGCCGACGAGAACCGGCGTGGCATTCGCGGTCAGCCCATCGCCGGGCGTGCCGGTGTCCTCCGCCACGCCGGTGACCGAAAGCCGGAGCGCCGGGTCGCGCAGGTCGATGGTGCCGTCGGAGAAGCGGAGGAGTTCGATGTCCCGCAGCAGGTCCGTGCCACCGGGGCCGCGCAGGTCGCGCAGCTGGATCCCGCCAGCCGCGAGCAGCGTCGCCTCATGCGCGGAAGCCCTGGAGGAGAAGCTGGCGGTGTCGATGCCGCTGCCGCCATGCAGCGTGTCGTTGCCGCGATCGCCGGCGAGAAGGTCGTCGCCCGCCCCGCCGGAAAGCATGTCGTCGCCGTCGCCGCCGTTGATCCGGTCATCGCCGCCGCCCCCGAAGGCGATGTCGTCGCCGCCATCCCCGCGGAGCGTGTCGCGGCCATTGCCGCCGAACATCGTGTCGTCGCCGCCCTCCCCGCGCAGGAGGTCGTCACCGCCGCGGCCATAGAGCAGGTCTTCGCCCTTGCCGCCGCGCACCGTGTCGTCGCCGGCGCCGCCGCGCAGCGTGTCGTTCCCGTGCAGGCCGAGGAAGCGGACGGCGCGCTCCTCGTCCATGTCGCCGGCGGCGAGCAGGTCGTTCCAGCGCGTACCGACCCGGATCAGCGAGGTCACGGTCGTCCTCCTCCATCGCGTGCCGCGCCTTGCCGGCGCGGGCGGCAACGCCACGCCATGCCTACAGGCACCGCCCCGGCAGACGGGCAGCGTACCGCATGCGGAACCTCACGCCTTCATGACATACATGAAACCGCCCTACCGCGCCAGCGTGGAGCATTCTGCGACGATGTTCGCGGCATGGTTGTGCGTGGGGCGCCTTCTTCGCCTCGGGGCCGGCCAGGGCGCTCGGTGCGTGGCCCGATGCCCAGTCCGACATCGCCCGGCCGCGCCGGAGCGCCGCCCCGCCACCCTGCGTGCGGCCGACCCGGACAGCATCCGCACGGGGCGCCACGCCAGGCGGGCCGCAGGCCTGCGGTTGCCCCCCGTTCCAGGTGCGTGTCACCGGGCGCGACGCGATCCCCGGCAGACATGAACCATCGCAGCCTGCCGTGCCGCGGCCAGCCGCGCCACGACACGGCAAGGCCGCGGGCGCGACCAGCTTCGCCACGTCCAGAGGCTCTCCGTCGCGGAAGGCGCGCCGCGCGTCAGAACGGGTAGTGCCGCGGCGTGGTCTGGATGGTGATCCAGCGCAGCTCGGTGAATTCCGCCACCGCCGCCTTGCCGCCGAAGCGGCCATAGCCGCTGGCCTTCATGCCGCCGAAGGGCATCTGCGCCTCGTCGTGCACGGTCGGGCCGTTGACGTGGCAGATGCCGCTCTCGATGCGCCTGGCCACCTCCAGCGCGCGGGCGATGTCGCGGCCGAAGACGGCGGCGGACAGGCCGTATTCGGTGTCGTTGGCGATCGTCACCGCCTCGTCCACCGAACGCACGCGCACGACGGAGACGACGGGGCCGAAGCTCTCCTCGGCATAGATGCGCATCGCGGGCGTGACGTGGTCGAGCACATGCGCGTCCAGCACCGTGCCCTCGGCGCGGCCGCCGGCGACGAGCTTCGCGCCCTTGGCCACCGCGTCCTCCACCAGGCTCTGCACGCGCGCCGCGGCGTCCCGGCTGACCAGCGAGCCGAGCACGACATTGCCGCGCGGGTCGCCGGCGGGCAGGGAGGCCGCCTTGGCGGCGAGCTTCGCCACGAAGGCGTCGGCGACCTTCCCGTCCACCACGATCCGCTCGGTGGACATGCAGATCTGGCCCTGGTTCATGAAGGCGCCGAAGGCCGCGGCCTTCACCGCCTCGTCCAGGTCGGCGTCGTCCAGCACCACCAGCGGCGCCTTGCCGCCGAGTTCGAGCAGCGCGGGCTTCAGGTGGCGCGCCGCCTTCTCCGCGATGATCCGGCCGACGCGCGTCGATCCGGTGAAGTTCACGCGGCGCACGGCGGGGTGCGCGATCAGCGCTTCCACCACCGCCGGCGCATCGGCCGGCGCGTTGGTGACCACGTTGACGACGCCGCGGCCGAGGCCGGCTTCCGCGAGCACCGCGCCGATCAGCCGGTGCACGCCGGGGCAGATCTCGCTGGCCTTCAGCACCACGGTGTTGCCGCAGGCGAGCGGCATGGCCACCGCGCGGACGCCCAGGATGACGGGCGCGTTCCAGGGCGCGATGCCGAGCACCACGCCGACCGGCTGGCGGATCGCCATCGCCATGCTTCCCGGCTTGTCGGAGGGGATGACCTCGCCCGCGATCTGCGTCGTCATCGCCGCCGCCTCCCGCAGCATGCCGGCGGCGAGGTGCACGTTGAAGCCCGCCCAGCCCGCGGTCGCGCCGCATTCGGCCATCATCAGCGCGGTGAAGTCGGCCGCGCGCGCGGCGAGCAGGTCGGCAGCCTTCATCAGCTTCGCGCGGCGCTCGTTGGGGCCGAGCTTCGACCAGGCGGGGAAGGCGGCGGCGGCGGCGTCCGCCGCGGCGACCGCATCGGCGGCGGAGGCGGCGGCGGCGGTGCTGGCCACCTCGCCCGTCATCGGGTTGTGGCGGACATAGGTCGCCTGGCCGGCGGCCTCGGCGGGCTCGTCGTTGATCAGCAGGGTGACGTTCATCGTGGCGTTTCCTTCGTGTCGCGTCAGAGGCCGTACACTTCGGCGTTCACCGAGGCTTCGAGGCCGCCGTCGCAGGGGATGTTGGCGCCGTTGATCCAGCGCGCCGCGTCGCCGCACAGGAAGGCGACGACAGGCGCGATGTCCGACGGCGTGCCGGGCCGGCCGACGCGGGCGATGTCGGAGGCGACGCGCGCTTCGCCGAGCGTGGCGCGGAACTCGCCCAGGATCGGCGTGTCCACCGGGCCGGGGCTGACGGCGTTGACGCGGATGCCGCGATCCTTCCAGCGATGCGCGGCGAGCATTGTCCAGGCGACCACCGCTTCCTTCGACAGCGGGTAGGAGGGCGGGTCCTCGATGCCGAGATCGCGCACCAGCGCGGCGACGTCGGGGTAGCCGGGGATCGCGAGCAGCGCCTTCACCTGGTTGACGTTGGTGCGCCAGCCGAAGCCGGCGATGGAGGCGACGTTCACGATCGTGCCGCCTTCGCGGATGCGCGGCGCGAGCTGCTCCGTCAGGTGGCGCAGGCCATAGAAGTTGATGCCGATGGCCGGCACCGCGCCGGCATAGGAGGAGACGCCGGCATTGTTCACCAGCGCGTCGATGCGCCGGCCGGACAGGGCCTTCGCCGCCGCCTCGATGGATGCCGCGTCGGAGAGGTCCATCGCGACGAAGCCCTGCAGGGCGGGCGTCGGCGTGCGGCGGTCCATGCCGATGACATCGGCGCCGAGCCGCAGCAGATGCTCCGCCGTGCGTGCCCCGATGCCGGAGGCGACGCCGGTCACCACGATCGTCCTGCCCGTCAGGTCCATCTTCGCGTTCCCCCTGTTGCTTGGCGTGTCAGGCCGCGAGGCCGAGATAGGCGCGGCGCACCGCCGGGTCGTCGCGCAGCTTGTCGGCCGGGCCTTCGCCGGCGATGCGGCCGTTCTCCAGCAGGTAGGCGCGGGCGGCGATGGCGAGGCTCTGCTTCGCGTTCTGCTCCACCAGCAGCACGCCGACGCCGCTTTCGCGGATCCGCGCCAGCGACCCGAACAGCTCCTTCGTCATGATGGGCGACAGGCCGAGCGAGGGCTCGTCCAGCAGCAGGATATCGGGCGCCGACATCAGCGCGCGGCCGATGGCGACCATCTGCTGCTCGCCGCCGCTCATCGTGCGCACCGCCTGGGACATGCGCTCGGCGAGGCGGGGAAACAGCGCCAGCACGCGGTCGCGGTTGGCGGCCTCCGCGGCGCGGGCGCGGCGGGGATGTGCGCCGAGCAGCAGGTTCTCCGCCACCGTGAGTTCCCCGAAGATGCCGCGGCCCTCGGGCACCAGCGCGATTCCGGCCTCCACCACCTCGTGCGGCTTCAGCGCCAGAAGGTCGGTGCCGCCGGCGCGGATCACGGCGCCGGGCGCGGCGCGCACCAGCCCGCCGATCGCCTTCAGCAGCGTCGACTTGCCCGCGCCATTGGCGCCCAGGATCACCACCGTCTCGCCGCGCTCGACCCGCAGGCCGGCGCCGTGCAGCGCTTCGTGCTTGCCGTAGCTGACGGAGAGGTTCGAGACCTCAAGCATCATCGTCCCCCAGATAGGCGCGCATCACCTCGGGCTCGGCCAGCGCCTCGGCGGTGGGCCCATCCGCGATCTTGCGGCCCTGCGCCATGACGATGCAGCGGCCGCACAGCGCGCGTACCGCGTCCATCACGTGCTCGACCATCAGGATGGTGATGCCGTCCTCGCGCAGCGACCGGACCAGATCGATCCCTTGCAGCAGTTCCGACGGGTTCAGGCCGGCCAGCCATTCGTCGAGCAGCAGCACCTCCGGCGACAGGGCCAGGGCGCGGGCGAGTTCCAGCCGCTTCTGGTCGATGTATTGCAGCTCGCCGGCGGGCGTCGCGGCGCGGCCGGCGAGGCCCACGCGGTCCAGCAGGCGCTCCGCCTCGCGCTCCGCGTCGCGCCCCCAGCGGATGCGGTGCCCGAAGGCGAGGCCGGCGATCACGTTCTGGCGGCAATCCATGCTCTCCAGCACGCGCACCAGCTGGAAGGTGCGCGCGACGCCGAGGCGCGCGATGCGGTTCGCCGGCAGGCCCTGGATCGGCTTTCCGTCCAGCAGGATGCTGCCGGCATCGGGCTTCAGCAGGCCAGAGACCAGGTTGAGCGCCGTGGTCTTGCCCGAGCCGTTGGGGCCGAGCAGCCCGGCGATCTCGCCCCGGTGCAGCTCGAAGCCCAGTTCGTTGACGGCGGTCAGGCCGCCGAAGCGCTTGACGACGCCGTCGAGGCGCAGCGCGGCGCTCATCGCGCGGCCTTCGTGCGCAGCGCCGCCGCGGCGGCGCGGCCCTGGTCGAGCAGCCCGACGACGCCGCGCGGCAGCAGGTAGACGACGCCGAGGAACAGCGCGCCGAGCAGGATGGAGAAGTGGTTCGGGAAATTGGCCGACAGCACCTCGAACAGCAGCACCAGCGGCACCACGCCGAGCAGCGGGCCATAGAGCCGCCCCGGCCCGCCGAGCATCGCCATGATCAGCACCTGGAAGCTGACGACCGGGTTGAAGGCGATGGCGGGGTCGATGTAGGTCCAGCGCGGCGCCATCACCGCGCCCGTCAGCGTCATGAACACCGCGCTGATCGCGAAGAGCGCGAGCTTCGCCTTGGTGGTGTCCACGCCGCAATGCCGCGCCACCGTCTCGTCGTCGCCGATGATGCGCAGCGCGAGGCCCAGGCGCGAGCGCGCGATCAGCAGGCCGGCCACCAGCACCAGCGCCAGCAGCGCGGTCAGCTGCCAGGCGATCTGCGCCTGGGTGATGTCGAGGAAGACGAAGCGGCCGACGGATCCGGCGATGTTGGCCTCGTACCAGGTGACGACCTGGCGGATCAGCTCGGCGAGGCCGAAGGTGAAGATCACGAAGTGCACGCCGGACAGCCGCAGCGTGGCGAGGCCGACCAGCAGCGCCACCACCAGGCCGATCGCGGCCGCGGTCAGCAGCACCAGCGGCCAGGGCAGCGCTTCGCCGAGCACGGCCACCGTGAAGGCGCCGATGCCGAAGAAGGCGACGGTGGCGAGCGAGACATAGCGCGTCGGCCCCGAGAACATCGCCCACGCGGTCGCCAGCACGCCGTAGCTGAGGTTGCCGATCAGCAGGGAGAGCCAGTAGCCCGACAGGAAGGCCGGTGCCGCAGCCAGCGCGGCCGCGCCGACGCCGATCAGGGCGAGTTGCGGCAACAGCGCGCTCATCGCGCCGCCCTCCCGAACAGGCCCTGCGGGCGCCAGAGCAGGATGGCCAGGAACAGCGCGAAATTGGCCGCGATGGTCAGGCCGGGATCGACGAAGGTGGCGACCAGGCTTTCCGCCAGGCCCAGCATCAGCCCCGCGACGAGGCAGCCGAGCAGGTTGCCCGTGCCGCCCATGATCACGACGATCAGCGCCTTCATGGTGAAGGTGACGCCCGCCGTGGCGCTGAAGGTGAGGAACATCGAGACGAGCACGCCGCCCGCCGCCACCAGCGCGCCACCGAGGGCAAAGGCAAAGGCGGATGTCGCGAGCACGTCGATGCCGACCAGCCGCGCGGCACCCGGGCTCACCGCGACGGCGCGCACCGCGGTCCCCTGCCGGGTCCGCGTCAGCAGCAGATAAAGACCGCCGCCGATCACCGCGGCGAAACCGAGCGCCACCAGCTTGTTCAGCGACTGCACGGAGCCCAGCACGCGCACCGGCTCCGACAGGTAGGAATAGCTGAAATACTGCCCGCCGAAGAAGGCCAGCATCACGCCCTGCACGACGAACAGCAGCCCGAAGGTGGCCAGGATGCTGTCCGCTTCCAGCGCGGCGGCGTTGCCGCGGCTGCGCGCGACCAGCGGCGTCATCAGCACGCGATAGACCAGCCAGTTGGCCGCGAAGGCCAGCGGCATCGCAAACGCCAGCGCCAGGATCGGGCTGATCGCGCCAAGCGAGAAGGTGAAGAATGCGCCGAAGGCGGCGGCGACCAGGAACTCGCCATAGGACAGGTTCATGATGCGCGCGACGCCGAACTGGAGCACGAGCCCCAGCGCGACCAGCGCATACATGCCCCCGAGCACCAGGCCCGACAGCACGGCGTCCAGCACCAGCATGCAGTGGATCCTCGGGCGGCGGCGGGGCGCGCGACGGCGCCCCGCCGCGCGGGTCTCAGCCGCGCCAGGCGGGCTTGGGGAAGGCGGCGGCGCGGGCGCCGGGCAGGTTCGCCGGCGCGATGCCGTGGAACTCGCCGCCCTGCCACTGGCCGACCCACCAGGTGCCGCGGCGCACGCGGTCCTCGGCGAACTCGGTGCGGCCGGCGATGGTGTCGAAGCCGCCCTTCGCGACCTCGGCGATCACCGCGGCGCGGTCGATGGTGCCGGCGCGCTCGATCGCCTGGGCCAGCACTTCCAGGCTGGAATAGGTGACGGAGGAGGCCCAGCGATCCGGCTCGCGGTTCGCGAAGGCCATGTGGCGGCGCATGTAGTCGCGCAGCGCCGGGCTGTCGGCGTGCCAGCCGCCGATGCCCATCACGCCTTCCGCATTGGCGCCGAAGCGGTCGCGGAACAGCGGGAAGGCGGTGCCGACGGCGGTGTAGAAGACCTTGGGGTTGAAGCCGAGCACGCGCGCCTGGTCGGTGATGGCGATGGTGTCGGGCGGATAGCTGAAGGCGACGAAGGCATCGGGGTTGGCGCGCGCCGCCTCGTTCACGATGGGCGCGAAATCGGTCGTGCCGAGCGGGTAGTTGCGGTCCATCACCAGATCGAAGCCGGCGGCGCGGAAGGCGGCGCGGCCGGCGTTCGCCAGCTCCACGCCGAACTGGTCGGAGACGGCGGCCATGGCGACGCGCGGCGTGATCTGGCCCGCCTGGCGCATCGCGGCGAGCTGCGCGACCAGCGCCTCCGCCCCCGAGGACGAGCGGCCGAGGAACCAGAAGGCATTGGTCCAGCGCCGGCCGAGATCGTCGACGCGGTTGGTGACGGAATTGACCGCGAGATGCAGGTGCCCCGCGCGGTTCAGCAGCGCGCCGACCGCGAGGTTCAGGCCCGTGCCCCAGGGCGGCAGGATGAAGTCCACGCGGTCCTGGCTGATCAGGCGTTCCACCGCGCGCACCGCTTCCTCGGAATTGGAGCGGTCGTCGTATTCCACGACCTGGATCGGGCGGCGGGCGTTGCCGACACGGATGCCGCCCTGCTCGTTCACCTCGCGCGCCCACATCTCGTAGTTCGGGATGACGGTGGTCGCGGCGCCGCCGGCGAAGGGGCCGGTGCGGCTGACCGCCCAGCCGATGCGGATCGGCGCGGGCTGCGCGCGGACCGTGCGGGTGGGGGCGAGGGTGGCGACGGCGCCGGCGGCGCCAAGGCCGGCCAGGGCGGACCTGCGGCTGATCATGGACCTCTTTCTCTCCCAGTTGCGGGCCGGCTTGCCTCGGGGGGTGCCGGATTACCCTGCCGCCATGAGATATGTGGACAGGAGGCGGGCGCGTAGGGCAGAAATCCGGCGCTGTTTGGCAACTTTCCGGGGATGCTTCCCTGGCCGGTCCCGATGCCCTGCCCGCCGATCCGACGTCCCGCCCGCCGGCCGAGGCCGGCAGCGGCCGTGCGGCCATGCGCGGCGGCGCCTTCGTGCAGCCCATCCCCAGCCTGCTCGCCCCCTGCGAATGGAGCTTCGGGCAGGGTCCGCGCCGGCGGCACACCCTGGCCCTGCTGCGCGCCGGGGCGGGCGTGGTGGCGCCGGAGGGGGCGGAGGTGCCGCTGGATGGCGCCGCGCTGGTCTGGGTGCCGGCCGGCGCGCGGGCCGTGCTGCGGCTGCGCGCCGGCGCGTCGGGCCAGCTGCTGTCGCTGAGCGACGAGGTCCTGTCCGCCGCGCTCGGCCTGGGCGCGGCGACGCTCGACCTGGCGGACATGGCCTCCGGCGTCGTCGTCGCGCCGCTGGCGGAGGCGCCGGGCGTGGCGGCCGCCGTGGATGGCGCGCTGGCCTCGGTGCGAGCGGAGCAGCTGGCGCCCGATGACGGATCGGCCACGGTGGTGGTGGCCCAGGTGGCGATCGCCTTGATCGCCTTCTGGCGCAAGGCCGGCCTGGGCGGTGCGGCAGGCGCCGTGCAGGGCTTCGAATCCGGCGTGTTGCACCGCTTCCGCAACCTGGTGGAGCTGCATGTGCGCGACCACTGGCCGGTGGCCCGCTATGCCGAGGCGCTGCGCGTCACGCCGGACCGGCTGCACGCGATCTGCACCCGCAAGCTGGGCCGTGCGCCGAAGCGGCTGGTGCATGACCGGCTGCTGCACGAGGCGAAGGGGCGGCTCGAGCGGTCCTCCATGACCATCGACCAGATCGCCTTCGAGCTGGGCTTCCGGGACCGCAGCTACTTCAACCGCTTCTTCCGGGATCGCGCGGGCACGACGCCGGCGGCGTGGCGCCGGCGTGCCGCGGGACGCGCGCCGGGCGCCGCGGAGGGGTCCTTCGCCGACTGGCCGTGATGCGGCGGGCGCGTCACTCCACGACGATGTTCGCCGCCCGCGCCAGCTCGCGGAACGCCTCCGCCTCGCGCCGCATGAAGGCGGCGAAGGCGGCGGGATCGGTCTGCTGCGGCATCTCCAGGAACAGCGTGCGGTAGCGTTCCTGCGTCTCGGGCAGGGCCAGGAAGCGCTGCGTCTCCATGGCCAGCCGCCCGAGGATCGGCGCGGGCGTGCCGGCGGGCGCGGCAAGCCCGTGCCAGGACGCGAGCTCGGCGCCCGGATAGGTCTCGGCCAGCGCGGGCAGGTCCGGGTAGTCCGGCAGGCGGCGCGGCGCGGTCGTCGCCAGGGCGCGGATGCGGCCCTCCCGGATCAGCTGCGCGGTGGTTGCCGCGACATCCAGCGAGACCTCGATGGTGCCCGCCGTCAGCGCCTGCAGCAGCGGCCCGCCGCCGGCGAAGGGCACATGCGTCATGCGCACGCCGGCCTTCTGCATGAACAGCTCCATGCCGAGATGCAGCGAGGAGCCGACGCCGGAGGAGCCGAAATTGATCGCCTCCGGCCGCGCGCGGGCGGCGGCGACCAGGTCGGCGACGCTGCGCACCTCCGGCAGGCGCTGCGGGTTCACCAGCAGCAGCGCCGGCGTGACGGCGAGGTTCGAGATCGGCGCGAAATCCTCGACCGGGCGATAGGGCGGCGGAAGGCGCCGGATCGCCGGCAGGATCGCGTTGGCGGCGATGTTGATCAGGCCGATCGTGTATCCGTCGGGCGCGGATTTCGCGAGCGCGTCCACGCCGATGGCGCTGCCGGCGCCGCCGCGGTTCTCCACCACCACCGGCCGGCCGAGCGCGGCCTGCAGATGCGCGGCCAGCATGCGCCCCACCAGGTCCGCCGCGCCGCCGGGCGGGAAGGGCACGATCAGGCGCAGGCCGCGGCTGGGCCAGGCCTCCTGCGCGCCGGCGGCCAGGGGGACCAGCAGCGGGGCGGCCAGCAGCGTGCGCCGGGACGGGTGCATGGCGTTCTCCTCCTCCGCCGCGGCTTGCGGCCGGGGGCGTTTGGCGGAAGTGTGGAAGGCGCGCGGCACGGCGGTCAATCGCGGCGGCGGGAGGGAAGCGGCATCATGGGCTCGTCACGGCTGCGCGGCGTCTTTCCCGTGCTTCCCACGCCCTTCGACGCGGCCGGCGCGGTGGCCGAAGCGGCTTTCCTGCGCCTGGCGGATTTCGCGCTGGAGGCCGGCGTGGACGGCGTGGTCTTCCCCGGCATGGCGAGCGAGGTCGAGACCCTGTCGCCGGAGGAGCGCGCCGATCTCGTCGCCGCCCTCGGCCGGCATCTGGGCGGGCGGCTGCCCTTCATCGTCGGCGCGTCGGACGCCGATCCGGCGCGCAGCGCGGCGCGGGCGCGCGAAGGTGTCGCGGCCGGCGCGGTGGCCGCGATGGTGATGGCGCCGCCGGGCGCGGGGCAGGAGGTGGCGCGCCAGGCGGCCTTCTTCCGCGCGGTGGCCGAGGGCGTGCCGGGCCTGCCGCTGATGCTGCAGAACGCGCCGCCGCCGAACGGCGCGGGCCTGTCGCCCGAGGCCGTCGCCGCGGTGGCCGCCGAGGTCCCCGCGATCCGGCTGGTGAAGGAGGAGACGCTGCCCTGCGGCCAGCATGTCACGCGCATCCTGGCGGCCTCGGGCGGTGCGCTGGACGGCGTGATGGGCGGCGCCGGCGCGCGCTTCGTGCTGGACGAGCTGGGGCGCGGCGCCTGCGGCACCATGCCGGCGCTGGAACTGGCGGATGCGCATGTGGCGCTGTGGCGCGCCTGGCAGCGCGGCGACCGCGCGGAGGCGCGGCGGATCTACACGCTGACGCTGCCGCTGCTGGCCTTCCAGATGACCTTCCGCATCCGCGCGACGAAGGAGGTGCTGCGGCGGCGCGGGCTGCTGGGC
>JAIYDD010000087.1 GCA_027487675.1 Acetobacteraceae bacterium
CAGCGCCTCCGCCGTGCCGCGGCGGCAGATCCAGGCGCCGACCAGCAGGTCGAAGGCGAGGTAGTGGACCCAGCCCGCCAGCAGCACGCCCTCCGACCGGAACAGCGCCGCGACGCCGGCGAGCGTGGAGAAGCCGCCCTCCGCGCCCGGCGCGTGGACGGCCAGCAGCACGACGTAGAGCCCGGCGAGCAGCGCCGGGATGGCCAGGCCCGCGACCCGCCAATTCGCCCATGGCGCGCCCGGTGCCGCAAGCAGCGCCAGCCAGCCGGCGAGCGCCAGCGCGTTGGCGGCACTGAAGATGGTTTCGAAGGCCATGCGAAGGCGAAGATGGGGCCGGCGCGCAGCGGCGGAAGGCCGCGGGTCAGAAGCCGGTGAAGAGCAGGTCGAGGGCGCGGGTGATGGCGTCGCGCTGCGCATCGAGGCTGGCGACGGGGCGGCCGAGTTCGCGCTTGGGGATGGCGGCGAGGTATTGGGGGAAGATGAAGCAGGCCTCGCCCTCCACTTCCACGGGTGGGTTCAGGTCTTGCGAAGGCTTCGGGCCAAGCGCGGCGGGCAGCACCGGCGCGACGACGCGGGTGGCGAGGTGGTCGTGCAGCGGGTGCTGCACGTCGAGCAGCCAGCCGCCTCCCTCGCGCGCCCGGTAGAGGTCGCAGCGCGCCATCCGGTCAGAACATGCGGTATTTCGCGAGGGGCACGCCGTGCTTCTCGACCCAGGCGTTCTGGGCCTCGATCGCCTCCCGGTTTTCTTCCAGCCAGCGGCGTGCCTTCTCGGCGCGCATCGCCGCGACCAGCGCGGCCTCGCACACGGCCTCGACATCGATGCCGAGCGCGCGTGCCTCCGCCATGGCCGCGGTGTCCGGCGGCGGCAGCAGCGGCTGCTGGACCCCCGCCAGTCCCCGCTGCGCCTGGAAATCGGCCGCCGTCACGCGGCCGCCGGTGGCGGCGTGCAGCGCATCCATCTGCGACGGGCGCGGCGTCATCGCGCCGGCCTTCCACTTCGCCACCGTCACCGGGTGGACGCCGCAGCGCTTCGCCAGGGCGGCCTGGGTGATGCCGGACCGTTCAAGCCATTCCGCCAGGGTCATGCCGTCAACATAGCGTATGGCGCAGCAGCGGAATAGCGAGAGACGCTAACCCGCCACCCTTCTCACCCACGCCCCGTAGAGCCGCGGCCCCGCCAGCGCCACCACCGCCAGCGCCAGGATCACGGCGCTCGCCGGCCGCGTCACGAAGGTGGACCAGTCGCCCTGGCTGATGGTCAGCGCCTGGCGCATCGCCTGTTCGGCCATCGGCCCCAGGATCATCCCGATCACCACGGGTGCGACGGGGAAGTCGAAGCGCCGCATGAACATCGCGATGATGCCGATGACATACAGCAGCACCAGGTCGATCACCGAATTGCTGATGCCGTAGGTGCCGATCGTCGCGAAGACCAGGATGCCGGCGTACAATTGCGGCTGGGGAATCTTCAGGATCCGCGCCCACAGCCCGACCAGCGGCAGGTTCAGCACCACCAGCATGACGTTGGCGATGAAGAGGCTCGCGATCAGCGTCCAGACCAGCTCCGCCTGCGTGGTGAACAGCAGCGGCCCGGGCTGGATGCCGTAGGACTGGAAGGCGGAGAGCATGATGGCGGCGGTGGCGCTGGTCGGCAGGCCCAGCGTCAGCATCGGCACCAGGATGCCGGCGGCCGCGGCGTTGTTCGCCGCCTCCGGCCCCGCCACGCCCTCGATCGCGCCGGTGGTGCCGAATTCCTTCCGCGCCTCGGGCGAGGCGAGCTTCTTCTCGGCGTAGTAGCTCAGCATGGTCGGCATCTCTGTGCCCCCCGCCGGCAGCACGCCGAAGGGGAAGCCGAGGCCGGCGCCGCGGATCCAGGGCCAGAAGCTGCGCTTGACGTCGCTGCGCGACATCATGATGGAGCCGACCTGCCGGACCTCCGCCTTGCCCTCCATGTGGCGCCAGGCGAGGTGCAGCGTCTCGCCCACCGCGAAGAGCGCGACGGCCACCAGCACCACGTTCACCCCGTCCAGCAATTCGGGCACGCCGAAGGTCAGCCGCGGCTGGCCGGTCTGCAAATCGATCCCCACGAGGCCCAGCAGCAGCCCGAGCCCGAGCGAAGTGAGCCCCCGCAGCGCCGACCCGCCGAGCACGGCGGAGACGGTGACGAAGCACAGCACCATCAGCGCGAAATACTCGGCCGGGCCGAGCTGCAGCGCGAGATCGACGATCAGCGGCCCGATGAAGGCGATGCCCAGCGTGCCGACCGTGCCGGCCACGAAGGACCCGATGGCCGCGGTCGCCAGCGCCGGCCCGGCGCGGCCGTGCTTCGCCATCTTCGCCCCTTCGAGGGCGGTGATGATCGAGCCCGATTCGCCCGGCGTGTTCAGCAGGATCGAGGTGGTCGAGCCGCCATACATCGCGCCGTAGAAGACGCCGCAGAACAGGATGAAGGCGCCGGTCGCGCTGACGCTGAAGGTGATCGGCAGCAGCAGCGCGATGGTCAGCGCCGGCCCGATGCCGGGCAGCACGCCGATCGCGGTGCCGAGGAAGCAGCCCAGCAGCGCCCAGCCCAGGTTCTGCAGCGTCAACGCATGGCCGAAGCCGAGCGCGAGGCCCTCGATCGATTCCATGGCTATTCGGGGCTCCCGAACAGCAGGCCCTCGACCAGGCCGGCGCCGATGTTCACGCCCAGCAGCTGCACGAACAGCGTATAGGCGCCGAGCGAGACGGCAAAGGCGATGCCGAGATTGCGGAGATGCGCGCGCGACCCGAAGGCGGCCGCCACCAGCACGAACTGCGCGGTGGCGGCGATGGTGAAGCCGAAGGGCACGATCAGCACCAGGTTCGCCGCCAGCCCGGCCAGCAGCAGGCCGAGCGCGCGCCAATTGGCCGGCGCGGCTTCCGCCACCTCCGGCAGGTCGTGCGACCAGCCGCCGCGCAGCGCGGCCGCGGTCAGCGCGCCGCCGAGTGCCAGCAGGAAGCCGGCGACCAGCCAGGGCACCAGCTTCGGCCCGACCTGCGCATAGATGGGCGAGGCCGGGATGGCGATGGTCTGCCAGACGGCCAGCCCGCCGAGCCCGAGCACGAAGAGCGCCGCGCCGAGATCGGCGCGGTCGGGACGGCTGGCCATGGCCGCCGGGCCTCCGCCGGGCTCAGCCGGCCAGGCCCAGGTCGCGCAGCACGCCCTCGGTCTCCGTGATGTCGCGGGCCAGGTAGCGTTCGAAATCGGCGCCGGGCAGGAAGGCATCGTCCCAGCCGCGGGTCTGCACCAGCTCGCGCCAGGCGGGCAGGGCGTGCAGCGCGGTCATGAGGTCGACCAGCGCCTGGCGCTGGTTCGCGTTGATCCCCGGCGCGCCGAACACGCCGCGCCAGTTGGCGGTCACCACCTCGAGCCCGCTTTCCTTCAGCGTCGGGATGGCGGGGTCGGAGCGCGTCTCGCCGGTGGTGGCGAGGGCGCGCATGCGGCCGGCCTTGATCTGCTCGGAGAATTCCGAGAGGCCGGAGATGCCGGCGCGCACCTGCCCGCCCATGATCGCCGCCTGGGCCGGGCCGCCGCCGGCGAAGGCGACATA